>NZ_JBEZGX010000084.1:0-31383 GCF_040650235.1 Kitasatospora sp. NPDC048722 | reverse complement strand
GTGGGAGAGTAGGACGCCGCCGAACAATTCTTCTGAAGAACCCCCATCCGGTTTCCGGATGGGGGTTCTTCGCGTTTCCGGAAAGGCCGTGCCCGAGCCCCGCCGGTTGGCGGGTACAGGTCGACGGCCGGGCTGTGGCACCGTCAATATGCCGCTAAAACGGCATGCTCAGTGCACGGATCAGCGGAAAATCGTCTCCCACGCCGTAGTCTCGAAGGGGAGGGGAACAGGTGTCCGGGGGTGGCTCCCGGGCTGGGCCGGATCAAGAATGGTGCTCATGGGACGTGGCAGGCTGCGCATCTACCTCGGGGCCGCCCCCGGGGTCGGCAAGACGTACGCCATGCTGGCGGAGGCGCACCGGCGGCAGGAGCGTGGCACCGACGTCGTCGTGGCGTTCGTGGAGGACCACGGCCGACGGAACACGGCCGACCTCGTCGCCGGGCTGGAGGTCGTCCTGCGCCAGCAGGTGGTGCACCGGGGTGCCAGGTTCTCCGAGATGGACCTGGACGCGGTCCTCGCCCGCCGTCCGCAGGTGGCGCTGGTCGACGAGCTGGCGCACACCAACATCCCCGGCTGCCGCAACGCCAAGCGCTGGCAGGACGTCGAGGAGCTGCTGGCGGCCGGGATCGACGTGATCTCCACGGTCAACATCCAGCACCTGGAGTCGCTCGGCGACACCGTCGAGGGCATCACCGGGGTGCGGCAGCGCGAGACCGTGCCGGACGAGGTGGTGCGGCGGGCCGACCAGATCGAGCTGGTCGACATGTCCCCGCAGGCCCTGCGCCGCCGGCTGGCCCACGGCAACGTGTACGCGCCGGAGAAGATCGACGCCGCCCTCGGCAACTACTTCCGTCCGGGCAACCTGACGGCACTGCGCGAACTGGCGCTGCTGTGGACCGCGGACCGGGTGGACGAGTACCTCCAGAGGTACCGGGCCGAGCAGGGCATCGAGGGCATCTGGCAGGCCCGGGAGCGGATCGTGGTGGGCCTGACCGGCGGGCCGGAGGGGGCGACGCTGATCCGTCGCGCGGCCCGGATCGCGGCCCGGACGTCGGGCGGCGAGCTGATGGCCGTCCACATCTCCCGTTCGGACGGGCTGGCGGGCACCGACCAGTCCCCGCAGATGCTGATCGAGCAGCGGTCGCTGGTCGAGAGCCTGGGCGGCACGTTCCACGCGGTCCTGGGCGACGACCCGGCCGTGGCGCTGCTGGACTTCGCCCGAGGCGTGAACGCCACCCAGATCGTGCTGGGCACGAGCCGCCGCCCCGGCTGGCAGTACGTCTACGGGCCGGGCGTCGGCACCACGGTGACCCGGGAGGCCGGGGACATCGACGTCCACATGGTCACCCACGAGCGCGCCGGGAGCGGACGGGGCAGGATCCCGATCCGGCGGATCACCGACCTGGGTCGCACCCGGACGGTGGCCGGCTGGCTGATCGGCCTGGTCGGCCCGCCGCTGCTGGCGCTGGCGCTGACCGCGATCGGCGGCCTCGGCCTGTCCACCGACATGCTGCTGTTCCTGTCGCTGACGGTCCTCGCCGCGCTGGTCGGCGGGCTGCTGCCGGCGATCGGGTCGGCGCTCGTCGGCTCCTCGGTGCTGAACTACTACTTCACGCCGCCGATCCACACGTTCACCATCAGCCAGCCGCAGAACATCATGGCGGTGGCCATATTCACCATCGTGGGCATCTCGGTCGCCTCCGTCGTGGACCTGGCGGCCCGCCGCACCCTCCAGGCGGCCCGCAGCCAGACCGAGGCCCAGACGCTCAGCGCGCTGGCCGGTACGGTCCTGCGCGGCGCGCCCAACGGGGACGGCGTGCTGACCGCCCTGATGGAGCAGGTGCGGGAGACCTTCGGACAGGAGAGCGCCGCGCTGCTGGAGCGCCCGGACCCGCTCGGCGCCTGGGTACCGGTCGCCGCCGCCGGGCCGCACCCGCCGGAGCGCCCGGAGGAGGCCGACGTGGACGTCCCCGTCGGCGAGAGCCTCGCGCTGGTGCTGCGCGGCCGGGTGCTGCCCGCGGCGGACCGCCGGCTGCTCGGTGCGTTCGCCGCGCAGGCCGCCGTGGTGCTGGAGCGCCGCCGACTGGCCCGCGAGGCCGCCGCGGCCCGCCGGGAGGCGGAGGGCAACCGGATCCGCACCGCGCTGCTCGCCGCCGTCTCGCACGACCTGCGCACGCCGCTGGCCGGCATCAAGGCCTCCGTCACGTCGCTGCGCTCGGCGGACGTCGAGTGGGCCCCGGAGGACGAGGCGGAGCTGCTGGCCGGGATCGAGGCCGGGGCCGACCGGCTCGACCACCTGATCAACAACCTGCTGGACATGAGCCGGCTGCAGACCGGCACCGTGACCCCGCTGATCCAGGAGACCGACCTGGACGAGGTCGTGCCGTTCGCGCTCGGTGGCGTCCCGCTGGAGTCCGTCCGGCTGGACGTCCCGGAGACGCTGCCGATGATCCGGGCCGACGGCGGGCTGCTGGAGCGCTCCTTGGCCAACCTGATCGAGAACGCCGTCAAGTACAGCCCGGAGGGCGTGAAGGTGCTGGTCAAGGCGGACGCGCTGCACCCGCCGGGCGGCCCGGGACGGGTCGAGCTGCGGGTGGTGGACCGCGGCCCCGGCGTGCCCGAGGATGCCAAGGAGCGGATCTTCGCGCCGTTCCAGCGGTACGGGGACGCGCCGCGCGGCGCCGGGGTGGGCCTCGGGCTCGCCGTGGCGCGCGGGTTCGTGGAGGCCATGAACGGCACCGTCACGGCCGAGGACACCCCGGGCGGCGGTCTCACCATGGTCGTCACCCTGCCCGCCGTCGAGCGGCCCCCGGAACCGGGCGAGCCGTCCGGCGACGACCACGACCCGCTGTCGCGGCTCGTCACGTGACACCCGGACACGGGTTTCCCGTCCGCCTGCACCGCAGTCCGTAGGCACCACCGTTCGCAAGTCCCACAGCCCGCAAGCCCGACACAGCCCTGAAAGGCGGAGCCCGTATATGACCCGGGTCCTCGTCGTGGACGACGAACCGCAGATCGTCCGCGCGCTGGTGATCAACCTCAAGGCCCGCAAGTACGAGGTCGACGCGGCCCATGACGGCGCGAGCGCCCTGGAGCTGGCCGCCGCTCGCCATCCCGACGTCGTCGTCCTCGACCTCGGCCTGCCCGACATGGACGGCGTCGAGGTGATCCGCGGGCTGCGCGGCTGGACCCGGGTGCCGATCATCGTGCTGTCGGCCCGGCACGCCTCCGACGAGAAGGTCGAGGCACTGGACGCCGGCGCCGACGACTACGTCACCAAGCCGTTCGGCATGGACGAACTGCTCGCCCGGATGCGCGCCGCCGTGCGCCGGGCCGAGCCGGTGGCCGGCGAGGACGACTCGCTCGTGGTCACCGAGAGCTTCACCGTCGACCTCGCCGCCAAGAAGGTGAACCGCGACGGCACCGACGTCCGGCTTACCCCGACCGAGTGGCATCTGCTGGAGGTGCTGGTGCGCAACGCCGGCCGCCTGGTCAGCCAGACCCAGCTGCTCCAGGAGGTCTGGGGCCCGGCCTACCGCACCGAGACCAACTACCTGCGCGTCTACCTCGCCCAGCTGCGCCGCAAGCTGGAGCGCGACCCCTCGCACCCGCGCCACTTCATCACCGAACCGGGCATGGGCTACCGCTTCGAGAGCTGACGGCCCGCCCGCTTTCCGGGCCCCGCACGGCCACTCCGCGCCCGTGCGGCGATCGTCCGGCCTGCCGCCGGGGGCCCGGAAACCGGTACCCTTCCCGCATGAGTGGTGACAACAGCAGCGACCAGCCGCAGGGCCGCTTCCGCCGCATGCTCAGTCGGCTGACCTCGTCGGCCGAGGAGCTGCGGGCCGAGGAGCTGCGCCAGGAGAGCGCGGCCGAGTCGGGCTGCACGCCGATCGCCGGTTGCGCGGACCGCGATCTGGTGACCGTGGCGGGCACGCTGCGCACGGTGACGCTGCGCCCGCGGGCCGGGGTGCCGGCCCTGGAGGCCGAGCTCTTCGACGGCACCGAGGCGCTGGACATGGTCTGGCTCGGCCGCCGCTCGATCGCGGGCATAGAGCCGGGCCGCCGGCTCGTCGCCAGCGGCCGGATCAGCCACGCACGCGGACGCCGCGTGCTGTTCAACCCCCGCTACGAGCTGCGTCCGGTGGGACACGGGAGCGAATGAGCGTGAGCAACCACCCCGGCGGCGACGCCGCCCGGCTCGACCTGAGCGCCGCCGACGTGGCCGCCTGGCAGGACGCCGCCGCGAAGGACGCCGCGGAGGGCCTGGCGCGGTCGATCGACGCCGCCGCACCGGTCACCGGCCAGGAGCTCGACCCGGAGGCCGCCGAGGCCGCCCGCAAGGCCGCCGCCTCGAAGGAGGCCGCCGACACCGTGCTGCAGGCCTTCGGCGGAGTGCGCGGCATGGTCGACATGACGCTGCCCGGCCTGGTCTTCATCGTCACGTACAACATCACCCACCAGGTCAGCGCCGCCGCATGGGCCGCGCTCGCGCTGAGCGCCCTGTTCGTGGTGGTCCGGCTGGCGAAGCGGGAGACCGTCCAGCACGCCTTCAGCGGGGTGTTCGGTGTCGCCATCGGTGCCTGGATCTCGATGAAGAGCGGCCGGGCCGAGGACTTCTACCTGCCCGGCCTGCTGTGGAACGTCGGCTACTGCATCGGGCTCGCGGTCTCCGCGCTGGTGCGCTGGCCGCTGATCGGCCTGATGCTCGGCCCGATCACCGGTGAGATGTTCACCTGGCGCAAGGAGAACCCGGGCCGGCTGCGCGCCTACACCAAGGCGACCTGGGCCTGGGTCGTGATCATGGGCATCAAGCCGGTGATCCTCTTCCCGCTGTACTTCACCCACAACGTCAACCTGCTCGGCTGGCTGAAGGTCGCGCTCGGCATCCCGCCGCTGCTGCTGGCGATGTACGTGACGTGGCAGATCCTGCTGAAGGCGCCGCCGCCGATCAAGGCTCCGCTGGACGACGAGGAGGAGCCGGCCAAGTAGCCGGCCCGACCCGGTGCACGAAGGGCCCGCACCCCGGATGGGGGCGGGCCCTCCTGCCTGTCGGACGCCGTGTCGGACGCCGCCGGGTGCCGCCTACTGGGCGCCGGAGGTGGCCGAGAGCAGGTCCTCCAGCTCCTCCTCGCGCTCCTGCGCCGCGACGAAGAGCAGCTCGTCGCCGCCCTCCAGGGTGTCGTCCTTGCCGGGCACGAGCACCCGGCCCTCGCGGATGATCGTCACCAGCGCGGTGTCCGGGGGCCAGGCGACGTCGCCCACCCGGGTGCCGACCAGCTCGGTGTCGGCCGCCAGGGTCAGCTCGACCAGGTTGGCGTTGCCCTGGCTGAAGCGCATCAGGCGGACCAGGTCGCCGACGCTGACCGCCTCCTCGACCAGCGCGGACATCAGGCGCGGGGTGGAGACGGCGACGTCCACGCCCCAGGACTCGTTGAAGAGCCACTCGTTCTTCGGGTTGTTCACCCGGGCGACCACCCGCGGCACCGCGTACTCGGTCTTGGCGAGCAGCGAGACGACCAGGTTGACCTTGTCGTCGCCGGTCGCGGCGATCACGACGTGGCAGCGCTGCAGGGCCGCCTCGTCCAGCGAGGTGATCTCGCAGGCGTCGGCCAGCAGCCACTCCGCCATCGGCACCCGCTCCACCGAGATGGAGTTGGGGTTCTTGTCTATCAGCAGGACCTCGTGCCCGTTCTCCAGGAGCTCGCCCGCGATCGAGCGGCCCACGGCACCGGCCCCGGCAATGGCGACGCGCATCAGTGACCCTCCTCCTTCGGTCCCTGCGCGAACGCGGCCTCGACGGCCGCCAGGTCGGCCCGGCGCAGCATCACGTGCACCAGGTCGCCCTCCTGCAGCAGCGTCTGCGGAGTGGGCAGCAGACCCTCGCCGAGCCGGGTGACGAACGCCACCCGCGAGCCGGAGGCCTCCTCCAGCTCGGCCAGGCGGCGGCCGACCCAGCGCGGGTCGTAGGCGACCTCGGCCAGCTGCACGCTGCCGCTCGGGTCCTGCCACAGCGGCTCGGCGCCGCTCGGCAGCAGCCGGCGCAGCATCTGGTCGGCGGTCCAGCGGACCGTGGCCACGGTCGGGATGCCCAGGCGCTGGTAGACCTCGGCACGTCGGGGGTCGTAGATCCGGGCGGCGACGTTCTCCACGCCGAAGGTCTCCCGGGCGACCCGCGCCGCGATGATGTTGGAGTTGTCACCGCTGGAGACGGCGGCGAACGCGCCGGCCTCCTCGATGCCCGCCTCGCGCAGGGTGTCCTGGTCGAAGCCGACCCCGGTCACCCGGCGGCCGTTGAACCCGGCGCCCAGGCGACGGAACGCCGTCGGGTCCTGGTCCACCACCGCGACGGAGTGGCCCTGTTTCTCCAACGCTCTCGCGAGGGCCGAGCCCACGCGGCCGCAGCCCATGATGACGATGTGCACCGGCGCTACCTCACCCGATCCGTTGGGTTCTTGACCTGCGCAAACACCGTTCATCTCCCTCTCCCGCCCCGATGCCGGGGGCGAGTGTCCTGTTCGGCGCCGGCACGACAACCAGAGTGTTGCCCACCAGCTCGTATCCGACACGCTAGCCGGTCCGCCGAACACAGTCGCGACGAAGGGTGGGGAGTTCCGCGCAAGCCCTGTCGGGGAACGCCTACGATTCCTTAACGTGCCTATGCCGACTGACCTTCCGAAACGCCTGTTGATCGGGCGCGCCCTGCGCAGCGACAAGCTGGGCGAGACGCTGCTGCCGAAGCGGATCGCGCTCCCCGTCTTCGCCTCGGACGCGCTCTCCTCGGTGGCCTACGCCCCCGAGGAGATCCTGCTCACCCTGTCGGTCGCGGGCGCGTCCGCCATCCACTTCTCCTGGCAGATCGGCCTCGTCGTCGCGATCGTCATGCTCGCCGTCGTCGCCTCCTACCGGCAGAACGTCCACGCCTACCCGAGCGGCGGCGGGGACTACGAGGTGGCGACCGTCAACCACGGCCCGGCCGCCGGCCTGGTCGTCGCGAGCGCGCTGATGGTCGACTACGTCCTCACCGTGGCCGTCTCCACGACCTCCGGCGTCGCCAACGTCGTCTCCGCCGTGCCCTCACTGCGCGGCCACGAGCTGGCGCTGTCGGTCATCGTGATCGTGCTGCTGATGGGCATGAACCTGCGCGGTGTCCGGGAGTCCGGGACCGCCTTCGCCGTGCCCACCTACGCCTTCATGATCGGCGTCATCGGCATGGTCTGCTACGGGTTCTTCCGGCACTTCGCGCTCGGCCAGGACATGCCCGCGGAGAGCTCCGGCTTCCACCTCGTCGCCACCCCGGGCAACGGGTCGCTCGCCGGGTTCGCGATGGTGTTCCTGCTGCTCAAGTCGTTCTCCTCCGGCTGCGCCGCGCTCACCGGCGTCGAGGCCATCTCCAACGGCGTGCCGGCCTTCCGCAAGCCCAAGAGCAAGAACGCGGCCACCACGCTGCTCATGATGGCCAGCGTCGCCGTGGTGATGTTCATGGGCATCATCTGGCTGGCCCGGCTCACCGGTGTCCAGATGGCCGAGAACCCGGTCGAGCAGCTCGTCGGCTCCTCGCCCGACTACCACCAGAAGACCGCCCTCGCCCAGATCAGCGAGGCCGTCTTCTCGAACTTCACCCCCGGCTTCTACTTCGTCGCCGCCGTCACCGGCCTGATCCTGGTGCTCGCCGCCAACACCGCCTTCAACGGGTTCCCGGTGCTCGGCTCGATCCTCGCCCAGGACCGCTACCTGCCCCGCCAGCTCCACACCCGCGGCGACCGGCTCGCCTTCTCCAACGGCATCATCCTGCTGGCGATCGCCGCGATCCTGTTCGTCATCGCCTTCGACGCCGACCCCAACCGGCTGATCCAGCTCTACATCGTCGGCGTCTTCGTGTCCTTCAACATGAGCCAGTCCGGCATGATCCGGCACTGGACCAGGCTGCTGCGCACCGAGACCGACCCGGCCAGGCGCCGCCACATGCAGCGCAGCCGGGCCATCAACACCTTCGGCCTGGTGATGACCATGGCCGTGCTGATCGTCGTCCTGGTCACCAAGATCGGCCACGCCTGGATCGCGATCGCCGCGATGGTCGTGCTGTTCGTGATGATGAAGGGCATCCGGCGCCACTACGACCGCGTCTCCGAGGAGCTCACCGCCGCCGAGGAGCCCGACGACATCGTGCTGCCCACCCGGGTGCACGCCATCGTCCTGGTCTCCAAGCTGCACAAGCCCGCGCTGCGCGCCCTCGCGTACGCGCGGCTCGCGCGCCCCCACACGCTGGAGGCCATCTCGGTCAACGTCGACCCGGCGGACACCGAGGCGCTGCGCCAGGAGTGGGACGAGCGCGGGATCGAGGTGCCGCTGAAGGTGCTGGACTCGCCGTTCCGCGAGATCACCGGGCCGGTCCTCGACTACGTCAAGAACCTGCGCCGCAGCAGCCCGCGCGAGGTCGTGTCGGTCTACATCCCCGAGTACGTCGTCGGCCGCTGGTACGAGCACCTGCTGCACAACCAGAGCGCGCTGCGGCTCAAGGGGCGGCTGCTGTTCAAGCCCGGTGTGATGGTCACCTCGGTGCCGTGGCAGCTGGAGTCCTCCGAGCGGCGCCGGCCGCAGAAGGCCTGGTCGGCGCCGGGGGCCGTCCGCCGTGGCGAGCCGCGGGCGCCGAAGGCCGTAGAGTCGAAGGATTCCGATCGGACCGGTGTCAGCGCCGGTGCGACCTCCGACCGCAGCAAGGAATCCTCCCAGTGACCCGCAACAATCCGCCCCGCTCCTCGGGCAACTCCGGGGGCAAGCCCGGCCGCTCCGGCGCCACCTCCGGCAAGGGCGCCCGCCGGGGCGGCACCCAGCCCGGGCAGGTCGCCCGGCCGCGCTGGGGTCGGCCCACCCGTCCGGAGGCCACCGACCGCGACGGTCTGACCGCGCGGACGGCGCCGCTCGCGCCGGGCGAGCGGGCCGAGGCGGCGGACTCCGGGACGGCGGCTGAGGCTGCGCGCAAGGGTGCGGCGTCGGGCAAGGGCGCCGGCGCTTCGGCGGCTCCGGTCAGGGGCGGCGCTGGGAGGACGGCTGCTGGGAAGGGTGCCGCCGCCTCCGGCAAGGGCGGCGCGGGTTCCCAGGGCAAGGGCGGCGCGGGTTCCCAGGGCAAGGGCGGCGCGTCCGGCAAGGGCGGGGCGCCGCGCAAGCAGGCCGTGCGCCCGCCGAAGGCGCTGCGCGCCCAGCAGCCGCGCTCGCAGCGGCCGGAGACGCCGTCGGGTGACCCGCTGGTCGGGCAGCGGTACGAGGTCGAGGTCGGCCCGGTCGCGCACGGCGGCGGGCACTGCGTGGCCCGGCACGAGGGCCGGGTCCTGTTCGTCCGGCACACGCTGCCGGGTGAGAAGGTGGTCGTGCAGGTCACCGAGGGCACCACGACGTCGCGGTTCCTGCGGGCCGACGCGGTGGAGGTCCTGGAGCCCGCCAAGGAGCGGATCGCCCCGCCGTGCCCGTTCGCCGGGCCCGGCAAGTGCGGCGGCTGCGACTGGCAGCACGTGACCCCGGGCGGGCAGCGCAAGCTCAAGGCGGCGGTGCTGACCGAGCAGCTGGCGAAGCTGGCCGGGCTCACCCCGGAGGAGGCGGGCTGGGACGGCAGCGTCGAGCCGGTCGGCGGCAAGCTCCCGGCCGGGCAGGTACCGGCCTGGCGCACCCGGGTGCAGTACGCGGTGGACGCGGACAGTGGAAAGGTCGGCCTGCGCAAGCACCGTTCGCACGAGATCCAGCCGGTCGACCACTGCCTGATCGCGGCGCAGGGCGTCACCGAGCTCGGCATCGAGGCCCGCGACTGGCCGGGCGTCGCCTCGGTCGAGGCCTTCGCCGCGACCGGTTCCTCGGACCGCCAGATCGTGCTCACCCCGCGGCCCGGCGCGCAGCTGCCGCTGGTCGAGCTGGACAAGCCGGTCTCGATCGCCCGCATCGACGACCAGGGCGGCGTGCACCGCGTGCACGGGCGCTCCTTCGTGCGCGAGCGGGCCGCCGGGCGCACCTGGCGGGTCAGCGACGGCGGCTTCTGGCAGATCCACCCGGAGGCGCCGGACACCCTCGTGGACGCCGTCCTGGACGGTCTGGACCCGCAGTGGGGTGAGAACGCGCTCGACCTGTACTGCGGCGTGGGCCTGTTCGCGGGCGCGCTGGCGGACCGGGTCGGCGAGGACGGCGCGGTGCTCGGCATCGAGTCGGCCAAGCAGGCGGTGGTCGACGCCCGGCACAACCTGGCCGCGCTGGACAACGTCCGGATCGAGTGCGACCGGGTCGAGACGCTGCTGCCGCGCACCGGCATCACCGCGACCGACCTGATCGTGCTCGACCCGCCGCGTTCGGGCGCCGGGCGCGAGACCGTCGCGCACCTGGCGGGCCTGGAGGCGCGCCGGATCGCGTACGTCGCCTGCGACCCGGCGGCGCTCGCCCGGGACCTCGGCTTCTTCCGCGAGGGCGGCTACCGGCCGGTCTCGCTGCGGGCCTTCGACCTGTTCCCGATGACGCACCACTTCGAGTGCGTGGCGATCCTGGAGCCGGTGGGCGGCGCGGCCGCGTGACGTAGCGGCGCGCACGTGCCGAGGAGGCGGTACCCGGGTGTTCCGGGTGCCGCCTCCTCGGTGTTCCCGCCCGCTCACTGCGGACCGCTCGGTCGGGGGGTGGTCAGGGCTCGTTGTGCTCTTCCTCGGCGGTGCTGTGCGGAAGGTCGATCCCGTGCTGGGCGGCGAGCCGGAGCAGCTCGGCGATCCGGCCCTCGTACGCCTGGACGCCGTCGGCGTCCCCTTCGGCCCGGGCCGTCGCGACGTCGCGGCGGGCCTGGGCGAGCTGCTCGCGCAGCTCCTGGTCGAACATGGCTGTCATTGCCGGCCTCCACACCGGTCGGTGCCGCTCCACGGAACGCTCAGGAGTGTTCAGAGTCTCGGAAGGTGCAGGACTCTTCAAGTCTCGTCCGTCGTGGCGGGGGTTGTCCGGCGGACGGTGGGTATGAGTCCGGGGCGCCTCCGGGGTTGTGCGGGGGCGTGCGGTGGGTGCGTGTGGGGGGCGGGATCCGCGCCCTTGTTGTGCTAGCACTTCAGCGCTAGCTTGAGGCCTATGGGTAAAAAGCAGCTGAACGTCAGGGTGGACGCCGCCACCGCGGAGATGGCCCGGGAGCGGGCGGAGCAGCAGGGGATCAGCATGAACCAGTACATCGAGCGCCTGGTCCAGCAGGACATGGGCGAATCCGGGCGGGCCTTCGTCGACGCCGCCGCGAAGTTCATGAAGGAGTACGAGACGGCCTTCCTGGCGGAGTCCGCGGAGCCGGGTGACCTCCAGGGCGTGCGCCGTTGAAACTTGAGGTCGACCTCTCGTGGCTGCTCATGACCGCGGAGCAGTACACGCCCGGTGACCCGCAGGTCACCGACTACGGATCGCTGCTCGCGGCGGTCTCCCGGCACCAGGCCGAGATCTTCGACATCGCCGTCTACCCCGAACCGCAGGACCGCGCCGCCGCCCTGATGCACCAGCTGATCCGGGTGCCGGCCCTGGAGAAGACCAACGAGCTGTTCGCCACCGCCGTCGCCTACGCCTACCTCGTCGCGAGCGGCTGCACGGTGGCGACCACCGCCCGCGAGGTGCGCAGCCTCGCCCGTGCCATCCGGGAGGGACGGCTCGGCGTGTCGGGCGTCGCGGAGCGGCTGTCCGCGTGGGTCGTGGACGAGGCGGAAGGGGAGGGTGTCACCGGGGCGGACGACGAGGACGGGGACGACGACTGACGGCCGCCCCCGTCCCTGTTCGTCCGGTGCGTTGCGTCAGCCGGCCGTTCCGTCGGGCGTCGCCGGTTCGGCGATCAGGGCCGTCGCGAACGGGCGGAAGCCGGCCCGGCGGTAGATCCGGGCGACGTCCTCGTCCGCGGCGGACAGGAACACCGTCCGCACGCCGTTCGCGCGGGCGTGGGAGACCAGCGCCGCCGTCACCGCGAGCCCCAGGCCGCGCCGGCGCGCCGCCGGAAGCGTGCCGACCCCGGCGACCTCCGTCACCCGGCCCACCGGGTTGTGCTGGCCCGCGCACAGCGGCGTGCCGTCCTCCAGCGCCGCGGCCAGCACGGTGGTGCCCGCCGTGATCCGCTCGGCGACCCGCCGCGCGGTGCCGTCGGCCGCCAACTCCTGCTCCGCCGACGCCAGTTCGACGGTCCCGAGGGCGCCGATGCCGGTGCCGGGATCGGCGAACGCCAGCCGCGGGACGGCCAGCGCGGCCGCCAACTCCGGTGCGTCCGCGGCCAGGACGCGCACCTCCACCCGCTCCGCCGCGGCGGGCGCGGCGCCCGGCTCGTCCGCCGGGCCCAGCACCAGCAGCGGGTGCTCGTGCACCGTCAGCCCGGCCTCCTCGACCGCGGCGCGCAGGCCCGGATCGTGCTCGGCGACCCACTCGAAGGCCTCCGGCACGCCCAACTCCCGCTGGCGGGACAGCACCCGGAGGACGTCGTCGGCGGTCGCGGCGGGCCCTTCGTGGCCCAGCGTCGGGCGGGCGTAGTACGGCCAGCCGGCGCCGTCGCGGACGAACAGGGTCAGCGGACCGAAGTCCTCGGCGCGCGCGGCGTTGCGCGGCACCGCGTCGTAGTAGCGCTCGATCTCGTCGAGGAGGCCCGGGTCCGGGGCGGCGGATGCAGGAGCGGATGCATGATCGGCAGAAGTCACGGCGGCATCCAAGCAGGACTCGCGGACCGCCCGCCACCGGTTTGACCGGCCGGGCACCGGACGGTCGTCCGGACACGCACCGGCCTTCCCGGGATTGTTGCCGAACGCTTACAGGCACGGCGATCTTGATCGCGCACCCCGTGGCATGCTGATGCCTTCACAGCTCTGCCGAGGGGGACGGCGGAAACTCCGGACTCGGTACGGCAAGGGGGAAGACAGGCCGATGAGGCTCTGCTTTCTGGTGGAGGAGCACTACCGGCACGACGGCATGCCGCTCGACGTCGCACGCCAACTCACCGCGTGGGGGCACCGGGTGGACGTGCTGCGCCCCGGTGACTCGCTGCTCGCGATCTCCGAGGCGGTGCGGGCCGGCACCCACGACGCATGGGTGCTCAAGACCGTCTCCGGCGGGCCCGGCCTCACCCTCCTCGACGCGGCCGCGGCCGTCGGGCTCACCACCGTCAACGACGTCCGCTCGATCCGCGGCGTGCGCGACAAGGCGCTCGCCTCCGTCATCGCCCGCACCCGCGGCCTGCCCGTGCCCGTCACGTACGCCGCCGCCCGGTGGGAACGGCTCGCCGAGATCCCCGCGGCCGAGTACCCGCTCGTCGTCAAGCCGGCCGACGGCAGCTCCGGACGCGCCGTACGGCTCGTCCGCACCCCCGACCACCTGCTCGCGCTCGGCCCCTCCCTCGCGGGGGAGGGGCTGCTGATCGCGCAGCCGTACGTGCCCAACTCCGGAGTGGACCTCAAGATCTACTGCGTCGACGGCGAGCTCCACGCCACCGAGCGCTGCTCACCGCTGCACCCCGGGCAGGGGGTGCGCGAGCGGCGGGTGCCGCTGACGGGCGAGGTCGCGCGGATCGCGGCGCAGGTGGGAGAGGTGTTCGGGCTCGACCTGTACGGCGTCGACGTGCTGCTCGGGCCGGACGGGCCGGTCGTCGTCGACGTCAACGACTTCCCGAGCTTCCGGCAGGTGCCGGACGCCGTCGCCCGGGTCGGACGGGCCGTGCTGCGGCTCGCGCGGGGCGGAACGGCCGTGTCGGTGCCGGCTCCGGCGCTGGTGACGGCGGGCGGGGGCACGCTGTGAGGGTCGGGCTGATCACGGCGGACCCGGGGCACCCGGTGCTGGCGGCCACGGCGGCGGTGCTGCGCGGGCGGGGGCACCGGGTGGAGGTCGTCGGGCCGGGGGAGGCATGGGTCGGTGACGTCTGCCTGCTGAAGGCCCGAACGGATCAAGCGCTCGCGCTCGCCCGGGAGTTGGAGTCGCGCGGTGTGCCGGTGGTCAACTCGGCCGCGGCGACCGAGCTTTGTCAGGACCGGGTGCGGATGGCCGAACTCGCGCTGGCGGCAGGGCTGCCCTTCGCCGAGACGCGCTCCGCCGGGACGCCAGGCCAACTCGTCGATTTCTCCTACCCGTTCGTCGTCAAGAGCCGGCACAGCCGGCGCGGTGACCTCGTCGCCCGGGTCGACGACGCCGCCCGGCTGTGCGAACTCGCCGAGCGCTGGCCGGACGAGGCCGTCGTCACCCAGCCCTTCCTCGACGGCACCGGCTGGGACCAGAAACTGTGGGTCGTCGACGGCCGGGTCTTCGCCGCCCGGCGGCGCTCCGAACTCGCCCCGCCCGCCGTCGGCGCCGGGCCCGCCGTGGAGTGGGAACCGCCGGCCGACCGGGCCGCCCTCGCGCTGCGCGTCGGCGAGGCGTTCGGCCTCGACGTGTACGGCGTCGACCTGCTCGACGGGCCCGCCGAGCCCGTCGTCGTCGACGTCAACGCCTTCCCCGGCATCCGCGGCCGCGCGGGCGCCCCCGAGGCGCTGGCCGACCTCGCCCTGCGCGTCGCGGCCGGCCGCGGTCGTTAGGCTGGCACCCCCGAGCACCTCGGGGAACGCCCGGGACGGCCCTCGGGGCGCACGGCGAGAGAAGACGGAACGTTGCTGCAGGACATCGAGCCCTACCTGGCCTGCCCGCACTGCGCGCAGCCCCTCGCCCGGCACGAGCGCAGCCTGCGCTGCCCCGCCGGGCACAGCTACGACCTCGCCAAGCAGGGCTACGTCAGCCTCCTCGCCGGTGACGCCCACACCGGCACCGGCGACACCGCCGACATGGTCGCCGCCCGGGCCGACTTCCTCGCCGCCGGCCACTACGGCCCCATCGCCGACGCCCTCGCCGAAGCCGCCGCGTCCGCCGACCCCGAGGGCCTCGTCGCCGACCTCGGCGCCGGCACCGGGCACTACCTCGCCCACGTCCTCGACGCCCTGCCCGGCCGGCCGGGCGCCGCGCTCGACATCTCCAAGTACGCGCTGCGCCGCGCCGCCAAGGCCCACCCCCGGATCGGCGCGGTCGTCTGCGACGCCTGGCGCCCGCTGCCGCTGCTCGACGGGTCCGCCGGGCTGGTGCTCAACGTGTTCGCGCCGCGCAACGGGCCGGAGATCCGCCGCGTGCTGCGCCCCGGCGGCACCCTGCTGCTGGTCTCGCCGACCCCGCGGCACCTGCGCGAACTCGTCGCCGCGCTCGGGCTGCTGTCGGTCGACGAGGAGAAGCAGCGGCGGATCGACGAGAAGCTCGGTCCGTACCTGACGCCCGAGGGGCGGCGGGAGGTCGAGTTCACGCTGCGGCTCGGGCCGCAGGACGTGCGCACGGTGGTCGGGATGGGGCCCAGCGCCTGGCACACCGACCCGGAGCGCCTGGCCGCGGCGCTCGCCGGGCTGCCGGAGCCGGTCGAGGTGACGGCGTCGGTGACGGTCGCGGTGTACCGGCGTTGAGGACGGGCGTGGTGCACCGGCGTTGAGGACGGGCGTGGTGCACCGGCGCTGAGGGCTCTCCTGCGCGCCCTCGTTGTGCGCACCCTGTGCGCCTCCCATGCCCGGGCCGTGCGCGCGGCTCCCCGATGGGATGAATCTGCCGCGCAGGCACGTTTCTGCCGCCTGACCCGCAGTTAGGGTCCGACGGGTGAACCGCGACGCCACCCGCACCGCCTCGCCGTCCCACCCCCGACCGGACGCCCCGGCGCCCGACCGGCCGCCCGTACCGCGCCCCACCGTCGAGGAGCTCCGGCTCACCTCCTTCAAGTCCTACCGGCGCGCCGCACTGCCGCTCGCACCGCTCACCGTCCTGCACGGACCGGCCGGCGTCGGCAAGTCCAACGCGCTCGACGCGCTCGCCGTCCTGTCCCGCATCGCCCTCGGCGAAGAGATCGCGGACTCCCTCGACGGCATCCCCGGCGCCTCCGGCCAGCTCGCCACGCCCGTCCGCGGGGGCCTGGCCGGATGCGTCCCGCACGGGCGCGACGCGATCATCCTCGGCTGCACCGTCCGCTCCCCGGCGGGCCGCATCCGGCTCGACGTCGTCATCCGCACCGACGGACCCGTCCGGATCGCCCGCGAATCGCTCAGCCTCGACGGGCGCACCCTCGTCGAGACCGGCGAACAGGACCTGCGCGGCCGGCGCGTCAACGTCTGCTGGCACAACGACACCCGCCAGGGCGACATCCGGGCGCCCTTCCCCAGCGGAACCATGATCACCGCCCAGCTGCCGCTGCGGGTCGCCGGCTCCTCGCCCGGCGAACGCACCGTCCTCGCCGCCACCGAGCACGCGCTCACCGCCCTGCGCGAGGTCTTCCCCGTCCACCCCGTGCCGGCCCTCATGCGCGGCTGGGGCCGCCCCGACCCGCAGGCCCGCCTGACCAGCAACGCCGCCAACATCTCCGCCGTCATCGCCCGGCTCGCCGGCGAGTGCCCGCGCCGCTACGGCCAGCTCCTCCGGGTCGTCCAGTCCGCCGCGCCGCACCCGCTGCTCGGCCTCGACCTCGCCCACCGCGGAACCGGCGCCGACCGGGGCGTCCTCGCCGTCTTCGACGAGGGTCTCCTCGGACGCACCGGGGCCGACCAGGCCTCCGACGGGATGCTGCGTCACCTCGCGTTCGCCGCCGTGCTGCTCACCGGCGCCGGGGTGCTCGACCTGGACGTGGCCGCCGAGGTGCCGTGGGCGCACCGGCAGCTCACGGTGCTCGCGGGGGACCTGGGGGCCGGACTGTCCACCGAGCAGACGGCCTCGCTGCTGCGGCTGGCGCGGGAGATGTCGGGGCGCAACCAGTTGCGGGTGCTGGCCGCGCTGCAGGAGCCGGCGGCGGCCCGGGTGGCGCTGGCCGGGGGGTCCGCGGGCGGGGTCACGCTGGTCGAGTGCCGTCGTGACCCGGCCGCGGGGCACACCGTGCTGCGGCCCGAGACGGCACGGGTGCCGGCCCAGTGCGGGCGCGGGGAGGGGGAGGTGGCTGCTCCTGCGGCTGCTGCCACCGTTGACGGTGCTGACGGTGCCGGTGGCGGGGCGGGGGCGGGCGGGGATGCGGTAGACCTGGACGCGTGAACGAACGACCTGAGGAATCCGGTGCCCGCTCTGCGGCACCGACGTTGGAGAGCCTGCGGCAGCGGCTGCTGGAGTTCGCGGCGGCGCGGAAGTGGGAGCCCTTCCACACGCCGAAGAACCTGGCGGCGGCGCTGATCGTGGAGGCGGGCGAGCTGCTGGAGATCTTCCAGTGGCTGACGCCGGAGCAGGCCGCCGCGGTGATGTCCGACCCGCAGCGCGCCCACCGGGTGCGGGACGAGGTGGCCGACGTCCTCGCGTACCTGGTGCAGTTCTGCACGGCGGTGGGGGTGGACCCGCTGGAGGCGCTCGCAGCCAAGATCGAGCGGAACGAGGAGCGCTTCCCGGTGCCGGGTTCGGCCGCCTACGTCAAGCCCGAGGTGCGCGAATAGTCCCGGCGAGGGACAGGAGTTGTCCACAACCCCGGGGTTTTCCACAGCTTTGAAAAGCCTCGATGCGCACCTTCCCCTCTCGGCGCACGCTTTCGCCGTGACCACGCACCGCCCCGTCGGCGGCCGCGGTCGGACGGCGAAAGCGAGCGGAAGGGAAGGCGGCCATGGAGGCGCTGCGACTGATCAAGACGGCCCGGCACGCGCTGGTCGAGGCCAGGCACGTACCCGACGTGCTGGCGGAGGCGCGGCGGGCGGCGCTGCTCACCGAAGCGGTGGGGGCCCGACTGGCCGAGCTGGACGAGGAGGAACTGGCCGGACTCGGCAGACAGCTCTCCGAGGCGGGCACGGTCGCCTCGGGCTGCCTGGACCGGTCCGTGGTCAGGGCGGCCGTGCTGAGCGGCGGACGGTCCGGTCGGCTCGGCGAACTCGGCGACCTGGAAGAGACGTTGGGGGCACTCGACGGGCTGCTGCGGGAGCTCGGCGAGACGCTGGTGGTGCTGGCCTGCGGGGCCGAGACGGAGAACGTGTACTGGACGTGCATCGACACCGTCGACGCGGTGGCGGAGTGCAAGGACCTCGTGGTGCGGCTCCGCCAGGCGGCGGGGCGGTCCCTCGCAGCGGCGGAGGCCGAGCCGGCCGGCCGGGGCGCGCCCTTACTGGTGGTCCGGCTCGGCCCGCCGGGTGAGGGCGGGCCGACGGACGGAACGCCGGACTACCGGGTGCCCGGCGCGGCGACCGGTGCCCCGGAGGTGTCGGTGCCGGTGGGGTAGCCGACCGTACCGGCGTCGCGGACGCCGGAGGACTGGAGTTCGGCGAGGTCCGCAGTCACGGAGGCGAGCAGTTCCTGCATCTGCTCCAGCAGGCTCTTTGGAGTGGCGACCGGCTCCGCCGGGGCGGTCGGGAACTGCGGCGCGGCGGATGTCTCGGACCAGGGTTCGGACATGACGGGACCTCTTCGGATCGGTAGTGCGACGTGAAGCGGCCGACGGTGGCTCGGCCCGCGCGGCGGGGGTGGCTGCTGTCTTGCCACCGGGGCGCACGCTCCCGCCGCAGCGTCCAACGACCCGCGCCGCCACCGGGTCACCGCACACCACCCGATGCGGTCCATGTACGCGGGGAGGTCAGCCTCCCGAGTGAAACGAGGGTTGCCGCCTCAGGGAGCCCTGGGCTAGG
Organism: Kitasatospora sp. NPDC048722; assembly: GCF_040650235.1. Lineage (NCBI taxonomy): Bacteria > Bacillati > Actinomycetota > Actinomycetes > Kitasatosporales > Streptomycetaceae > Kitasatospora > Kitasatospora sp. NPDC048722. The sequence goes on along the minus strand of NZ_JBEZGX010000084.1, from coordinate 12,793 downwards.
AGGAGGGCGGGCAAGGGAGGAAAGGGCAGTGGGTGCGGACCGAGGCGGCGCGTGCCGACCTACGGAGGCGCGCGGTGGCTGCTCGGCGCGGGTGCACCGGCGCCGAGCAGCCAGGGGCCAAGGGCCAGGGATTCAGGGGCCGAGGGCCGAGGGCCAAGGCGAAGAGCAAGCCCTCTGAGGCATGGGCGTGGGCAGGCGGAGGGCGGGAGGGCGGGAGGGGTGGGGGAGGGGCCCAGAGAAGAGATCGAAGACCAAGAATCGGGCCCGGGCGCCCCGACTACGCGGCGCCCGGGCCCGGAAGAACGCCATCCCCGAAGCCTGGAAACAGGACAGCACAGCACAGCACAGTGCCCCGGCGCCGGAAGTCGGCGCCGGGGCACTGAGGGGAGCCGGGTGGCTCAGTTGTGGGCGTGGAGGTCGGCGTTGAGGCCGCCCCAGGAGCCGGAGCGGGCGATGACCTCGACGGCGCCGCTCTGGGAGTTGCGGCGGAACAGGAGGTTGTCCTGGCCGGACAGCTCGACGGCCTTGGCGATCTTGCCGTCGGGCGTGGTGACCCGGGTCCCGGCGGTGACGTAGAGGCCGGCCTCGACGACGCAGTCGCTGCCCAGCGAGATGCCGATGCCGGCGTTGGCGCCGAGCAGGCAACGCTCGCCGACCGAGACGACCTGCTTGCCACCGCCGGACAGGGTGCCCATGATCGAGGCGCCGCCGCCGATGTCGCTGTGGTCGCCCACGACGACGCCCGCGCTGATCCGGCCCTCGACCATGGAGGTGCCGAGGGTGCCGGCGTTGAAGTTGACGAAGCCCTCGTGCATCACGGTGGTGCCCGCGGCGAGGTGCGCGCCGAGGCGCACGCGGTCGGCGTGGGCGATGCGCACGCCGGACGGGGCGACGTAGTCGGTCATCCGCGGGAACTTGTCGATCCCGTACACGGCGAGCTGGCCGCCCTGCGCGCGGACGGCGAGGCGGGCCGCCTCGACCCGGTCGACCGGGACGGGGCCGATGCTGGTCCAGGCGACGTTGGCGAGCAGGCCGAAGATGCCGTCCAGGTTCTGGCCGTGCGGCTGGACGAGGCGGTGGCTGAGCAGGTGCAGGCGCAGGTACACGTCGTGCGTGTCGAGCGGCTTCTCGTCCAGCGAGGCGATGGTGGTGCGCACGGCGACCACCTCGACGCCGCGCCGGGCGTCGGCGCGCAGCGCCTCGGCGGCGCCGGCGCCGAGCTCGGCCTCGGCCTGCTCGGCGGTGAGCCGGACGGTCCCGGCCGGGCCGGGCTCGGCGGTCAGGGCGGGGGCGGGGAACCAGGTGTCGAGGACGGTTCCGTCGGCGGCGATGGTGGCCAGACCGGCGGCGACGGCGCCCTTCGGGAGCGTGGTGGATTCAGCAGTCACACCGTGCACGTTAACCAATGCGGGGGCCGGGCGCCGAAAACGCCCACCGTCCGGACACGCCGGGCGCGTGGCGTCTCCGACCGGTCGTGGGCTGGGAAAACCTGGTGCTGAGGGGATCACCGCTCGACAATACTCGGGCAGGTGTTCATGTCGATTTCCACCACCGGCAGCGCCGAGAGCCCGGCAACGGATCTCGGGTTCCTGCTGCACAAGCATCCCGGCAAGGTCCAGCGGTTCACGACGTCGCACGGCGAGGCCCACGTCTTCTACCCCGAGGCGGGGGACGAGCTCTGCACGGCGGCGCTGCTGCTGGACGTCGATCCGATCGCGCTGGTCCGCAAGGGCCGTGGCAAGGGTCGCGGCGGCTCGCCCGACTTCGCGCTCGCCCAGTACGTCAACGACCGGCCCTATGCCGCGTCCTCGCTGCTCGCGGTGGCGCTGCGGACGGTGTTCCGGTCGGCGATGAAGGGCGAGTGCCAGGCCCGTCCGGAGCTGCCCGAGCTGGTGCGTCCGCTGCGCATCGCGCTACCCGCGGTGCCCGCGAACGGAGTGGGCGAGGGCGGTGGCCCGGCGATGGTGGCCCGGCTGTTCGAGCCGCTGGGCTGGCGGGTCGAGGCGGTGCCGGTCCCGCTGGACGAGGCGTTCCCGGAGTGGGGCGAGTCGAGGTACGTGCGGATCGAGCTGGCCGCGGAGTCCGTGCGCCTGTCCGACGCGCTCCAGCAGTTGTACGTGCTGCTGCCGGTGCTGGACGGTGCCAAGCACTACTGGGTGGCCCCGGACGAGGTGGACAAGCTGCTGGTCGCGGGGGAGGGCTGGCTGGCCGATCACCCCGAGCGGGCCCTGATCACCCGCCGCTACCTGTCGCGGCGCTGGTCGCTGACCAGGGCGGCGATGGAGCGCCTGGAGCTGGCCCGTCTCGCGGAGGCGGACGACCGCGAGGTCGAGGAGATCGACAACGCGGTCGCCGACGAGCCCGACGAGATCGCCCGGGAGATCCCGGGCACCCCGGCCGAGACCGCGCCCGCACCCGAGAACCCCGACAGCCCCGACAGCCACGAGAGCCCCGAGCACTCCGCGAGCTCCGAAGACCCGGCGACCCCCGGGAAGCAGCCGTCCCTAGCCGAGCAGCGCCGCGCCGCGATCCTGGCGGCCCTGCGCGAGACCGGTGCGACGAAGGTCGTCGACCTCGGCTGCGGCCAGGGCGAGCTGATCGGCGCGCTGCTGAAGGACGCCCGGTTCACCGGGATCCTCGGCGTGGACGTGTCCGTCCGGGCGCTGCGGGTGGCGGCCCGCAAGCTGCGCCTGGAGCGCCTGCCGGAGCGGCAGGCGGCCAGGGTGACGCTGGCGCAGGGCGCGCTGACGTACACGGACGCGCGGCTGAAGGGCTTCGACGCGGCGGTGCTGTGCGAGGTGATCGAGCACCTGGACCTGCCCCGGCTGCCCGCGCTGGAGTCCGCGGTGTTCGGCTCGGCCCGTCCGGGCGCGGTCGTCGTGACCACGCCGAACGCGGAGTACAACGTGCGCTGGGAGAGCCTGCCGGCGGGCGCCGTCCGGCACGCGGACCACCGCTTCGAGTGGTCGCGGGCCGAGTTCCGGGCCTGGGCGGAGCGGGTGGCCTCGGCGTACGGCTACACCGTCGAGCTGCGCCCGGTCGGTCCGGAGGATCCGGAGGTCGGCCCGCCGACCCAGCTGGCCCTCTTCCGCACCGCCACCACCGACACCACCACCGACACCACCACCGACACCACCACCGACACCACCACCGACACCACCACCGACACCACCACCGACACCACCACCCCGACGCCCGAAGGAGGCGAACCCCGATGACCGACGAAGCAACCCCGGCCTCCGACGAGGCGCGGACCCCCGAAGCACCGTCCGGCCCGGTCGCCCCCCGCCGCCTCCCCGTCACCGACGTCTCCCTCGTCGTCCTGATCGGCACCAGCGGCTCGGGCAAGTCCACCTTCGCCCGCCGCCACTTCCTGCCCACCCAGGTCGTCTCGTCCGACTTCTGCCGGGGCCTGGTCGCGGACGACGAGAACGACCAGTCGGCCTCCGCCGAGGCCTTCGACGTCCTGCACTACATCGTCGGCAAGCGCCTCGCCGCCGGCCGTCTCACGGTCGTGGACGCGACCAACGTCCAGCCCGAGGCGCGCCGGCAGCTGGTGAAGATCGCGCGCGACCACGACGTGCTGCCGATCGCGATCGTCCTGGACGTCCCGCCCGGCGTCTGCGCGGAGCGCAACCGCACCCGCCCGGACCGCCAGCTGCCGCCCCATGTCATCCCCCGCCAGAACCGCGAACTGCGGCGCTCCCTGCGGGGGTTGGAGCGCGAGGGCTTCCGCAAGGTGCACATCCTGCGCGGTGAGGCGGAGGTGGCGGCGGCCGGGATCGAGCTGGAGAAGCGCTACAACGACCTGCGCCACCTCACCGGCCCGTTCGACGTCGTCGGGGACATCCACGGCTGCCGCTCCGAGCTGGAGACCCTGCTGACCCGCCTCGGCTACGTCCTCACCCGGGACGCCGAGGGGCGCCCGGTGGACGCCGCGCACCCGGCCGGCCGCACCGCCGTCTTCGTCGGCGACCTGGTCGACCGCGGCCCGGACACCCCCGGCGTGCTGCGCCTGGTGATGGGCATGGTGGCGGCCGGCCACGCGCTGTGCGTGCCGGGCAACCACGAGAACAAGCTGGGCCGCGCGATGGACGGCAGGAAGGTCACCGTCTCGCACGGCCTCCAGGAGTCGCTGGACCAGCTGGCGGGCGAGAGCGAGGAGTTCAGGGCCGAGGTGCGCGCGTTCATGCGCGGCCTGGTCAGCCACTACCTGCTGGACGGCGGCGCGCTGGTGGTGTGCCACGCCGGTCTGCCGGAGAAGTACCACGGCCGGGCCTCCGGCCGGGTGCGCTCGCACGCGTTGTACGGGGAGACGACCGGGGAGACCGACGAGTACGGCCTGCCGGTGCGCTACCCGTGGGCGGAGGAGTACCGGGGCCGGGCACTGGTGGTCTACGGCCACACGCCGGTGCCGACGGCCGGCTTCGTCAACAACACCGTCTGCCTGGACACCGGCTGCGTGTTCGGCGGCAGCCTGACGGCGCTGCGCTACCCGGAGCGCGAGCTGGTGAGCGTGGCGGCCGAGCGCGAGTGGTACGCGCCGGTGCGTCCCGTGCTCACCGACGCGCCGGGCGCGCGGGAGGGCCGCCCGCTGGACCTCGCCGACGTGGCGGGCCGGCGGATCGTCGAGACCGGGCTGCACGGACGGGTCGCCGTCCGGGAGGAGAACGCGGCGGCGGCGCTGGAGGTGATGAGCCGCTTCGCGCTGGATCCGCGGCTGCTCGCCTACCTGCCGCCGACGATGGCCCCGACGGCCACCTCCCGCCGGGACGGCTTCCTGGAGCACCCCGACGAGGCGTTCGCCGCCTTCCGCGCGGACGGCGTCCGGCAGGTCGTGTGCGAGGAGAAGCACATGGGTTCGCGCGCCGTGGTGCTGGTGGCCCGGGACGACGCGGCGCTGGAGAAGCGCTTCGGCGTGGCCGGCCCCGGTGCGATCTGGACCAGGACGGGCCGCGCGTTCCTCAGCGACGACGCCTTGACGGCCGCGGTGCTGGGCCGGGTGCGGGCCGCCGCCGAGCGGGCCGGGCTGTTCGAGGAGCTGGGCACCGGCTGGCTGCTGTTCGACGCCGAGCTGATGCCGTGGTCGCTGAAGGCCGTCGAACTGCTGCGCCGCCAGTACGCGGCGGTGGGCGCGGCGGCGGGCGCCGCCCTGCCGGTGGTGCTGTCGGCGCTGGAGCGGGCGGCCGGGCGCGGCCTGGACGTCGGGGCGCTGACGGCCCGGCAGCGGCAGCGCGCCGCCGACGCGGAGGCGTTCACCGAGGCGTACCGGCGCTACTGCTGGCCGACCGAGGGGCTGTCCGGCGTCCGGCTCGCGCCGTTCCAGGTGCTGGCCGCCGAGGGGGCGAACCTCGCGGTGCGCCCGCACGACGAGCACCTCGCCTGGATCGACCGCCTGGTCGACGCGGACGCCGACGCGGGCGCCGACGCCGACGCCGACGCCGACGCGGGCGCGGCCACGCCCGCGGACGGTCCGGCCGCGCCGCTGCTGCACCGCACCGGCCGGCTCGTGGTGGACACCGCCGACGAGGCGTCCGTGGCCGCGGGCGTCGCGTGGTGGGAGGAGCTGACCGGGGCCGGCGGCGAGGGCATGGTGGTGAAGCCACTGGGCTCGCTGGTGCGCACGGAGCGCGCCGAGGGCCGTCCGGGCGGACTGGTCCAGCCCGGCGTCAAGGTGCGCGGCCGGGAGTACCTGCGCATCATCTACGGTCCGGACTACACGGAGCACCTGGACCGGCTGCGCGAGCGTGCCCTCGGCCACAAGCGCTCGCTGGCGCTGCGCGAGTACGCGCTGGGCCTGGAGGCGCTGGACCGGCTGGCGGCGGGCGAGCCGCTGTGGCGGGTGCACGAGGCGGTGTTCGCCGTCCTGGCCCTGGAGTCCGAACCGGTCGACCCGCGCCTGTAGGAGCGCCGTGCCGGGGTGAGAGCCAGGGTGAGAGCCGGGGTGAGAATCGAGGGGGAGCCCGACCGGGCTCCCCCTCGGCTGTTCCGCCCCGCCCATCCCCACTCTGCATATAAATTCCGGGCATCGTATACACTTGCCGCTTTCCCGTTCGTCCCGTCACCCCAGGAGCCCGGCATGGCCTTCAACCTCCGGAACAGGCACTTCCTCAAGGAGCTCGACTTCACTCCCCAGGAGTTCCGCTTCCTGGTGGACCTCGCGGCCCAACTCAAGGCGGCGAAGTACGCGGGTACGGAGCAGCCCCGGCTGCGCGGCAAGAACATCGCGCTGATCTTCGAGAAGACCTCCACCCGGACCCGCTGCGCCTTCGAGGTCGCCGCGCACGACCAGGGCGCGAGCACCACCTACCTGGACCCGTCCGGTTCGCAGATCGGCCACAAGGAGTCCATCAAGGACACCGCGCGGGTGCTGGGCCGGATGTTCGACGGCATCGAGTACCGCGGCCACGGCCAGGAGGTCGTCGAGGAGCTCGCCGCGCACGCGGGCGTGCCGGTCTGGAACGGTCTGACCGACGAGTGGCACCCGACCCAGATGCTGGCCGACGTGCTCACCATGACCGAGCACACCGCCAAGCCGCTCGCCGGCATCGCCTTCGCCTACCTCGGCGACGCCCGTTCCAACATGGGCAACTCGCTGCTGGTCACCGGCGCCCTGCTGGGCATGGACGTCCGGATCGTCGCGCCGCGCGCGGTCTGGCCGGCCGAGGACGTCCAGAAGACGGCGTACGCGCTCGCCGAGGGCACCGGCGCCCGGATCACCCTCACCGAGGTCGTGGCCGAGGGCGTGGCCGGCGCCGACTTCCTCTACACGGACGTCTGGGTCTCGATGGGCGAGCCCAAGGAGGTCTGGGCCGAGCGGATCGAGCTGCTCAGGCCGTACCAGGTGTCGATGGACACCGTCCGGGCCACCGGCAATCCGGACGTCAAGTTCCTCCACTGCCTGCCGGCCTTCCACGACCTCGGCACCGAGGTCGGGCGGCAGATGCACGAGGCCACCGGGATGACCGAGCTGGAGTGCACCGACGAGCTGTTCGAGTCGGCGCACTCCGTCGTGTTCGACCAGGCGGAGAACCGCCTGCACACCATCAAGGCGGTCCTGGTCGCCACCCTCGGGTCCTGAGGAGGGCCGGGCGGGCTACCGGTCCAGCTTGATGCAGCCCACTCGGTCGGCCGCCGCGTGCGGGCCGGCCGGGGTGCCCGCGTGCAGCACCAGCGAGCGGGCCTCGCCGGCCCGCGCCTGCCAGTCCACCGCGGCCGTGGCGGTGCCGTCGCCCCGGTCGTCCGTGCGCAGGACGAGCCGCAGCTCGTTGCGGTCGTTGGCGTAGGCCGGGTCGGTGGACGGCTGAACCGGGTCGACGACGTTCTGGTAGTGCGGCCCGGACGAGGCCGGTACGGTCCCGCAGGTGCCGGTGTGCAGGTGCACCGGGAACTCGTGTCCGGGCGCGAGTCCGGTGACGGTCAGGGTCAGCACCGTCCGCCCGGCCGTCGAGCGGTCGGTGACGACGGTGGCGTGCGAGCCGTACGGCACGAGGTCGTCGGCGTAGCTGATGGCGGCGGGCGGGACGAAGGCCGAGGCCGGGTCGAAGTCGGCCTCGATGACGGACACCGGTGCGACGGCGGGTGCGAGCAGCGCGAGCGGCAGCAGGGCTGAGGCGAACGGGAGGGGCATCGGCGGGCCTTCCACGGGCGGGGTGACGGTCGCCGTGCTCAACGCCGCCGGGCCGCCCGGGACACCCCCGACCGGGGCACCCGGGCTACTCCGGTGTGCGCCGGATGCCGCGGATCTCGCAGCGCGGCCCGCTGGCCCGCATGAGCCGCAGGTCCGCGGTGATCAGCGGTGCCCCGTACCGCTCGGCGACGGCGACGTACGCGGCGTCGTCCGGGGTGAGGTTGTCCTTGAGCTCCCAGATCCGGCCGAGCAGCGGCGCCACCTCGACCTTGCGGATCGCCACCGCGGCCAGCTCGCCGGTGAGTTCGGCGACCCGTGCGGCGGTGAGCTCCTTGGCCAGGTAGAGGCCGCGCAGCGACTGCATCACCTCGACGATGACGTGCTCGGGTGCCAACCACTCGCCGTCGGCCGCCAGTTCGGCCCGGGCCGCGGCACCGCGCGGCCCCTCGTCGGCCAGCGCGAGCACCAGCGCGGACGCGTCCACCACGATCATCAGCCGACTCCTGCCCGTCCCCGGCGTTCCCGCACGTCACCGACTCCCGGCCACCGTACCGGCCCGGCCCCCACTCGGCGGAACCGGGCCGCGGGACCGCGGTCAGCCGCCGAGGAACGGTGCGGCGAGCAGCCCCGCGAGCATGGAGGTGGCGTTGGCCGTGCCGGAGGCGATCCAGGGGAGCGGGTTGCGCGGGCTCAGGCCGGTGAGCGGGCGGAGGAGGAGGGCCTCGACGGCGCAGACCGCCGCCTCGCTGAGGCCGAAGGCCGTCCAGTACGCTGCGGCGGGCCCGCCGGTCCAGTGCCGGAGGGTCCACCAGAGCACGGGGTGCGTCGCCAGGTTGACCAGCACGGCGGCGGCCGCGGCCCGGCCCGGGCGGATGGACCCGGCGAGGGTCAGGGCGGCGGAGTAGACGGGTGTCTCGGTCAGCAGGGTGAGGGCCAGGGCCACCGGATAGCGCACGGCAGGGGATCGTGCCATGGGGAGGGGGAGCGTGGCGATCACGGGTGCGGAGGCGGCCCGCGGCGGGGCCTGGCCGGAGGCCGGGCCGGGGCTGCGGCTGGGCGCGGCGCCGCAGGCGGGTTTCGTGGTGGCCGGCGCGCTGGCGCTGGTGCTGGCGCTGCGGGCGCCGACCGGGCTGGCGGTGCTGGGGCTGGCGGCCTTCGGGCTGCTCCACAACGTGCTGGAACTGCGGTACGTGGCGGGCCGTTTCGCGGTGGTGCTGGCGGGTCCGCTGCTGCGGCTGCTGCTCGTCCTCGTCACCGGCATCGTCGTGTGCCGGCTGCTGCCGCCGTCCGTCTACGCCCGGTCGGCGGAGATCGTGCTGGCGTACGGGCTGCTGGTGGCGGCGAGTCGGTACGGGCTGCGCTCGCGTCCGGTGCTGCTGGCGGGTGCCGTGGCGGTGCTGGCGGTCGCCGCTGCCGGGTCGCTGTCGTTCCCGGCGTACCACTTCGTGGTGCTGGCGCACCTGCACAACGTGGTGCCGCTGCTGTTCCTGTGGGAGTGGTCACGGCGGCTGGCGCGGGGGCGTGCGCTGTTCCTGGCGCTGCAGTTCACGTGGGTGCTGCTGGTGCCGGCCCTGCTGTTGAGCGGGCTGCTGGACGGCCCGCTGGCGGGCGCCACGGGCACGGCGGGCGGCTGGACGGCCCGCCTGGAGAGCTCCTACACGCCGCCCGCGTGGCTCGCCTCGCACGTCGGCCTGCGCTTCCTGGCGGTGTTCGCGTTCCTGCAGACGATGCACTACGTGGTGTGGGTGTGGTTCCTGCCGCGGTACGCGCCGGAGGCTGCCGAGGGTTTCGAGGCCCGGGTGCCGGCGCTGCGCGGTGCGCGTGCGTGGGCGCTGGGGGCGGCGGCGGGCGGGGTGCTGGCGGTGCTGTTCGCGGCCGACTACGCGCAGGGCCGCGCGCTGTACGCGGCGGTGGCGAGCTACCACGCCTACCTGGAGTTCCCGGTGCTGCTGATGCTGGTCCTGGGGGCCGCCCACGAGGGTGCCTCCGTGCGAATCGAGGAGAAGACATGACGAGGATGCTGGCCGACGTCGCCCCGGCGCCGGTGGTCGGAGGTGGGCTGCTGCTGGTCCTGCTGCTGCTCGGCGGGGTGGTGGCGGGAGCGGTGTGGCTGATCCGGCTGGAGCGCAGGCGGCGCGGCCCGGACGGCCGCTGAACCCGGCGGATCCCGACCCGGGCATGCCTGCGGTGGTGAACGCGGCGGCATGCACTATGGTTTATCTCGACATCGAGATAACTGCCCCTTACCATATATCTCGACATCAAGATACTTGCCGAGAGGCGCTCGCCGGCGATGGCGGCAAGGTCATCCTAAGTAAGGCTGACCTTACCACCGTGGTGGCCGGATATCGCGTGAAGCACCCAGAAGGAGTCAGTCGTGTCCGCGAACAGCTTCGACGCCCGCAGCTCGCTGCAGGTGGGCGACGAGTCGTACGAGATCTTCAAGCTCTCCGCCGTCGAGGGTTCCGAGCGGCTGCCCTACAGCCTCAAGGTGCTGCTGGAGAACCTGCTGCGCACCGAGGACGGCGCGAACATCACCGCCGCCCACATCAGCGCGCTCGGCAACTGGGACGCCACCGCCCAGCCGAGCCAGGAGATCCAGTTCACCCCGGCCCGCGTGATCATGCAGGACTTCACCGGTGTGCCGTGCGTGGTCGACCTCGCCACCATGCGCGAGGCCGTCAAGGAGCTGGGCGGCGACCCGGCCAAGATCAACCCGCTGGCGCCGGCCGAGCTGGTCATCGACCACTCGGTCATCGCCGACAAGTTCGGCACCCCGGACGCCTTCGTCCAGAACGTCGAGATCGAGTACGGCCGCAACAAGGAGCGCTACCAGTTCCTGCGCTGGGGCCAGACCGCGTTCGACGAGTTCAAGGTCGTCCCGCCGGGCACCGGCATCGTCCACCAGGTGAACATCGAGCACCTGGCCCGCACGGTCATGGTCCGCAACGGCCAGGCCTACCCGGACACCTGCGTCGGCACCGACTCGCACACCACCATGGTCAACGGCCTGGGCGTGCTGGGCTGGGGCGTCGGCGGCATCGAGGCCGAGGCCGCCATGCTGGGCCAGCCGGTCTCCATGCTGATCCCGCGCGTCGTCGGCTTCAAGCTGACCGGCCAGCTGCCGGCCGGCACCACCGCCACCGACCTGGTCCTCACCATCACCGAGATGCTGCGCAAGCACGGTGTGGTCGGCAAGTTCGTCGAGTTCTACGGCGACGGCATCGGCGCCATCCCGCTGGCCAACCGCGCCACCATCGGCAACATGTCGCCGGAGTTCGGCTCCACCTGCGCGATCTTCCCGATCGACGCGGAGACCATCAGCTACCTGAAGCTCACCGGCCGCGACGAGCAGCAGCTCGCCCTGGTCGAGGCGTACGCCAAGGAGCAGGGCCTCTGGCACGACCCGTCGGTCGAGCCGGTCTACTCCGAGTACCTGGAGCTGGACGTCTCCACCGTCGTCCCGTCGATCTCCGGCCCGAAGCGCCCGCAGGACCGCGTGATCCTGGCCGAGGCCGCCGAGAAGTTCGCCGAGGCGCTGCCGGCCTACTCGGCCGAGGCCTCCAAGCCGACCACCGTCACCGCCCCCGACGGCTCGAAGTACGAGATCGACAACGGCGCGGTCGTGATCGCCTCGATCACCTCCTGCACCAACACCTCCAACCCCTCCGTCATGCTGGGCGCCGCCCTGCTGGCGAAGAAGGCCGTGGAGAAGGGCCTGACGGTCAAGCCCTGGGTCAAGACCACCCTGGCGCCCGGCTCCAAGGTCGTCATGGACTACTACGAGAAGGCCGGCCTGCTCCCGTACATGGAGAAGCTGGGCTTCAACCTGGTCGGCTACGGCTGCGTCACCTGCATCGGCAACTCGGGCCCGCTGCCCGAGGAGGTCTCGGCCGCCGTCAACGAGGCCGACCTCGCCGTCGTCTCGGTGCTCTCCGGCAACCGCAACTTCGAGGGCCGGATCAACCCCGACGTCAAGATGAACTACCTGGCCTCCCCGCCGCTGGTGGTCGCCTACGCCCTCGCCGGCAACATGAACGTCGACATCACCAAGGACGCCCTGGGCCAGGACGCCGACGGCAACGACGTCTTCCTGACCGACATCTGGCCGACCGAGCAGGAGGTCGCCGAGGTCGTCGCCGGCTCCATCGACCAGGACATGTTCGACAAGGGCTACCAGGACGTCTTCGCCGGCGACCACCGCTGGCAGTCGCTCCCGGTCCCGACCGGCAACACCTTCGAGTGGGACGCCGAGTCCACCTACGTCCGCAAGCCCCCGTACTTCGAGGGCATGGCCAAGACCCCGAGCCCGGTGACCGACATCGCCGGCGCCCGCGTCCTGGCCAAGCTGGGCGACTCGGTCACCACCGACCACATCTCCCCGGCCGGCAACATCAAGCCGGGCACCCCGGCGGCGCAGTACCTGACCGCCAACGGCGTCGAGAAGCGCGACTTCAACAGCTACGGCTCGCGCCGCGGCAACCACGAGGTCATGATCCGCGGCACCTTCGCCAACATCCGCCTGCGCAACCAGATCGCGCCGGGCACCGAGGGCGGCTACACCCGCGACTTCACCCAGGCCGACGGCCCGGTGTCGTTCATCTACGACGCCTCGCAGAACTACCAGGCCGCCGGCACCCCGCTGGTCGTCCTGGCCGGCAAGGAGTACGGCTCCGGCTCGTCCCGCGACTGGGCCGCCAAGGGCACCGCGCTCCTGGGCGTCAAGGCCGTCATCGCCGAGTCGTACGAGCGCATCCACCGCTCGAACCTGATCGGCATGGGCGTCCTGCCGCTGCAGTTCCCGGAGGGCCAGAACGCCGACTCCCTCGGCCTGACCGGCGAGGAGACCTTCTCCATCACCGGCGTGACCGAGCTCAACGAGGGCACCACCCCGGCGACCGTCAAGGTCGTCGCAGGTGACAAGGAGTTCGACGCGGTCGTTCGCATCGACACCCCCGGTGAGGCGGACTACTACCGCAACGGCGGCATCCTGCAGTACGTGCTGCGCTCGCTGATCGGCTGAGCACACCCGTAGCGCCGAAACGGCCGGGCCGCATCCCCTCGGGGGCGCCATCACCGGCCGCATCAAGGACATGGTCATCCGCGGCGGCGAGAACCTCTACCCGCGCGAGATCGAGGAGTTCCTCTACACCCACCCCGACG
>NZ_JBEZGX010000083.1:0-32190 GCF_040650235.1 Kitasatospora sp. NPDC048722 | reverse complement strand
GTGCGTCAGCCGACCTCGTCGGGGCCGGTGAAGCCCGGCGGGGTGTAGCCGGGGGTGGTGAAGTCCGGGCGCTGGGCGGGGACGGCCGGGATCGTCGCGATGACCGTCGGCCTCGTCGGCCCCGGAACCTGGTTCCGGGGCCGGACGTCGTACGGGGGCGCCGGGTCAGGCCAGGAGCCCGGTCGCCAGCCAGATCAGCGGCGCGGCCACGGCCAGCGGCAGCGCCACGCCCGCCGTCATGTGCACGAACCGGGACGGCCAGTCGTACGAAGCGACCCGGCGGCCCACCAGCGCGCCCACGCCCGCCAGGGCGCCGAGCGCGAGCGGCGCGCCCACCACCAGGCCCAGCACCACCGCGGCCACCAGGCCCAGCACCGGGCCCAGCACCTTCGGCCCGGGCAGCGGCGCCGCTGCCAGCAGGGTCGCCAGCGCGACCGCGCCGACCCCGGCCGGGACCCAGTCGGCCACCAGCAGCGCCGTGCAGAGCGCCGTCACCACGGTGGCCGAGCCGAGCACGGTCAGCGCGTAGAACCGCTCCTTCGGGTCCGAAGGGCGGAACGTCTGCAGCACCAGGACCAGCAGGAAGAACCCGCCCAGAGTGCCGACGACGGCCGCGATGCCGCCGTCCGCGCTCGCCAGCAGCACCGCCCCGTCGGCCGTGAAGCCCGCCAGCGCGGCCAGGGCGATGCCCTGCCGGGCCGGCCACATCCCGTTCAGGCGGAACCAGCCGGCCGCCGTCAGCACCTGGAGCAGCGCGACCACGAGGGCCAGCGCCACCTGCCCGAGCGCGGCGCCGCCGGCCAGCAGGGCGGCGACGCCCGCGGTGATCAGCGCGGGCTGGATGCCCGGCTCGATGATCGGCGAGCCGGTGCGGTGGGCGCTCGGCGCGGCGGGCGCCGCGGGCATCCCGGGCTGCGGCGGGACGGCCGGGTGCGGCGCGGTACCGGGCGCCACGGGGGCCACGGGGGCGGCGGGGCCCGCAGGCCGCTTGAGCGTCATGGTCGGCTGGTCGAGGCCGGGCGCCGGAACCGGTGCCTGTGCCTGGGGCGCGGGAACCGGAGCGGGCGCGGCGTGCCGGGGCCCGGCCTGCGGCCGGGACGGCGGATACGGCTGCGCCAGAGGCCGGGGCTGCGGCTGCGGCTGCGGCTGCGGCTGCGCGACGGGCATGGCGCCGGAGACGACCACCGGCGGGAGCAGCGTCGTGGCCGCGGCGTCGTCCTTCGGCGGCACCGGGGGCAGCAGCGTCGTCGCCGCGTCGTCCATCGCGGGGACGGGCGGGAGCAGCGTCGTGGCCGCGGCGTCGTCCATCGGCGGGACGGGCGGCAGCAGGGCCGTCGCGGCGTCGTCCATCGGCGGCTGCACCGGCTGCCCGTACCCCTGGTGGCCGTACTGCTGGTGGTACCCGTGCTGCGGGTGCGGCTGCCGGGGATGCGGTTGCTGCGGATGGCCCTGCTGCGGCTGCTGCGGCGGTCGGGGCTGCTGCCAGCCCCCGTAGCCGCCGTTGTTCGCGTCGTTCGTGTCCGTCACGCCGCTCAGCCTCCCGCGAACGGCGGCAGTACCTCGACCGTTCCGCCCTCGGTGAGGTCGACGGTCGCGTGGTCACGGCCGCCCACCTGGGCGCCGTCCACCAGGTAGGAGCAGTGCCCGAGGAGCAGCACGAGCTTCGGCCGGTCGGCGTGCCGCTCCTTGGCGGCCGCCAGCGCCTCGGCCAGGGTCGCCGCCTCGTACGGCTCCTCGGCCAGTCCGGCCTCGGACTTCGCGGCCGCCCAGTAGCGGATCGTCCCGCGCACCCGGGCGCCGCTCGCGGGCTCGGTGGTCGCGCCCATGGCAACCCCTTCTCGTCGTCCTCGCCCGGCCCGGTGCCCCGGTCCGGCTCGCCACCGGGGGCGGCCGTCCGACCACCCGAAAGGTGGACGTGCGCGGCGCCGCCGATGTGCGTCCCATGATGGCGTGTCCGCCGCCGCGACCGGCAATCGCCCTGGCCGGACGGACCCGGAGCACCACTCGAAGCCGTGACCAGGCTCACCCGGCGCGCGCCCGGATTGGGCGAACCGCCGGATTCGGGCCCTCCCGGCGCGAAGGCCGGTCGGCTATTCTCGACCTCCAAGAGGGATCCGGGCAGAGTCGCCCCCGGGTCCTTTCGTGCTTTCAGGACGCCAGTACGGACGTTCTTGCGAATCGTCGGCCCACCCCCGGCGGTGCGCGGGAACCGCCCCGCCTCTCGCGGCACGACGACGTGCCCCGTCCGGCCGGGGTGACGCCACCCCGGTTCCGGGCCGCCGCCCGGCCCGGGACCACGACCGGAGGGTTCGCGGGATGAGCAGGGCAGAAACGGTGCGCCAGGGGTTGCGGGACCCCCGGCCTGTGCGCCGTCGCGCCGTGCACGCCGGCCTGTCCTCCGGTGTGCTCCGGGCGTCCGAACCCTTCCCCCAACCCTCAGCACGTGCGCCATCCGGCTGTGGCGGCAGCCGTGAAGCGACCGCGACGACCCGGAAAGGGGACCACCGGGTATGAGTTCTCTCCTCCTCCTCACCAACGCACTGCAGCCCTCCGCGGAGGTGCTGCCGGCGCTCGGCCTGCTGCTGCACAACGTCAGGGTGGCGCCCGCCGAGGGCTCCGCCCTGGTGGACACCCCCAGCGCCGACGTCATCCTGGTCGACGGCCGGCGGGACCTGCCGCAGATCCGCAGCCTCTGCCAGCTGCTGCGCTCCACCGGCATCGGCTGCCCGCTGATCCTCGTGGTCACCGAGGGCGGCCTGGCCGCCGTGACCGCCGAGTGGGGCGTCGACGACGTCCTGCTGGACACCGCGGGCCCGGCCGAGGTCGAGGCCCGGCTGCGGCTCGCGCTCGGCCGGCTCCAGGTCGTCGCCGACGACAGCCCGATGGAGATCCGCAACGGCGACCTCTCGGTCGACGAGGCCACCTACTCCGCGAAGCTCAAGGGCCGCGCGCTCGACCTGACCTTCAAGGAGTTCGAGCTGCTCAAGTACCTCGCCCAGCACCCCGGCCGGGTCTTCACCCGGGCGCAGCTGCTGCAGGAGGTCTGGGGCTACGACTACTTCGGCGGCACCCGGACGGTGGACGTGCACGTCCGGCGCCTGCGCGCCAAGCTCGGCGTCGAGCACGAGCAGCTGATCGGCACCGTGCGCAACGTCGGCTACCGCTTCGTCGTCCCGGAGAAGCCCGAGAAGGGGGAGCGCCCGGAGCTCGCCCCGCGCCCCTCGGCGCCGCTGGAGGCGTGACGCGCGCCGGGCGGGGCGATCCCCGCCCGGCTTGTCCGGTTCGCCCCCGCGCAGCCCCCCGTCCACCTGCCGGAAGCCCCAGGTCCCACTGCCGACGCCGGCGCCACACGCGTAGACTTCCCCCGTGGCCAAAGTGACGCGCGACGATGTAGCCCGACTGGCTGGTACCTCGACCGCGGTCGTCAGCTACGTGATCAACAACGGGCCGCGCCCGGTCGCGCCCGCCACCAAGGAGAAGGTCCTCGCGGCGATCGAGCAGCTCGGCTACCGGCCGAACAGCGTCGCCCAGGCGATGGCCTCCCGCCGCACCAACCTGATCGGCATGGTCGTCCCGGACGCCCGCCAGCCGTTCTTCGCCGAGATGGCGCACGCCGTGGAACGGGCCGCCTCCGAGCGCGGCAAGCTCGTGCTGATCGGCAACTCCGACTACGTGGACGACCGCGAGGTGCACTACGTCCGCGCCTTCCTCGGCATGCGCGTCTCCGGGCTGATCCTGGTCAGCCAGGGCCCGTCGCAGCGCGCCGCCGAGGAGTTCGCCGCGATGGAGGGCGCGAAGGTGGTGCTGCTGCACCGCCGCCCCGAGGCGATCGACGACGTCGCGGTGGTCACCGACGACGTGGGCGGCGCCGAGGCCGTCGTGCGCCACCTGCTGGAGGTGCACGGGCACCCGTACGTGGCCTGCTTCGGCGGTCCGGTCGACTCCCCCGCGCCCGGCGACCCGGTCATCGACCACGTCGAGGGCTGGCAGCGGGCCATGGACGCGCACGGCCTGCCCACCGAGCCGCACCTGATCGACGCGCCGTTCCACCGCTACGGCGCGTACGAGGTCGCGCTCGGCGTGCTGCGCTCGGCCGACCGGCCACCGGCGATCTTCTGCTCCACCGACGACCAGGCGATCGGCGTGCTCCGGGCCGCCCGCGAGGTCGGCCTGAAGGTCCCGGAGGACCTCGCGGTGGCCGGCTTCGACGACGTCCCCGAGGCCGCTCTCGCCGACCCGCCGCTGACCACCGTCGCCTCCGACCGGGACGCGATGGCGCGCGCCGCCGTCGACCTGGTCCTGGACGACTCGCTGATGGTGCCCGGCTCGGACACCGAGCGGGTCCGCAAGTTCCCGTCCCGCCTGGTGGTCCGGCGTTCCTGCGGCTGCGACGGAGCGGCACCGGGCGCCCAGAGCGTCCAGAGCGCCCCGACGGAAGCGGAATAGCCTATTCCGCTCCGGCCGCCGCCACGCACCGCCTGACCAGGCTTTATGAGAAGTCAACGGGCTTCTCGGCCCCTTCTGAGACCGCTTTCATCCGATCCTCATCCGCCGGGCGGACGTTGTTCGGCATGAGCGATCAGCAGCGCAGCGAGCAGCAGTACGGGTGGACCGGACAGTACGGCGAGCAGCACGGCGCGCAGCACGGCGAGCAGCCGTCCGCGCAACCGCACGCGCCGCACGAGCACCGCGTCATCGAGGGCACCGTCCTCGGCAGCAGCACGGACGGCACCGTCGGCACCGGCGCCCCCGGGTACGGCTACCGCGAGGACCACTCCGGCGGCGGCTTCGACAGCCCGCTCCCGCCGCCGCCCCTGCCCCCCACCCCGCCGTCCGCCGGCTGGCCCGGCAGCCCCGAGGGGCCGGAAGGACCCCGGGGCCACGGCGGCCGGGCCCGGCGCGGGATGCTGCGCGGCCGGCTGGTCCTGGTCACCGCCGTCGCCGCGATCGCCGCCGTCCTCGGCGGGGTCACCGGCGGGGTCATCGCCTCCCAGGAGCGCACCTCCGACACCCGCAGCACCACCATCGCCAGCCCGGTCTCCGCCCGCACCGACGGCAGCGCCGACGTCGCCGCCATTGCGGCCGCCGTCTCGCCGAGCGTCGTCCAGATCACCGTCAAGGCGCCCAACGGCACCGCCACCGGCACCGGCGTGGTCCTCGGCAAGAACGGGCAGATCCTCACCAACTTCCACGTGATCTCAGGCGCGGTGGACAGCGGCGGCCAGATCACGGTCACCTTCAAGGACGGGTCGACCGCGCAGGCCACCGTCACCGGCACCGACAAGTCCCTGGACGTCGCGGTGATCACCGCGAGCGGCGCCAAGAACCTCACCCCGGCCGCCCTCGGCGACTCCTCCGCCGTCGCCGTCGGAGACCCGGTCGTCGCCATCGGCAACCCGGACGGCCTCACCGGCACCGTCACCTCCGGCATCATCAGCGCCGAGAACCGCGAGGTCACCGTCCAGGTCGACGAGGGTTCCACCGGCGGCAACGGCGGCTACGGCTTCCCGTTCATGCCCGGCCTGCGCGGCTCGCAGCAGCAGCCGAGCGGCAGCGGCACCACCACCTACAAGGCCTTCCAGACCGACGCCGCCCTCAACCCCGGCAACTCCGGCGGCCCGTTGATCAACGCGAACGGCCAGGTCATCGGCATCAACTCGGCCATGTACTCGCCCAGCGGCACCGGCTCCACCGCGAGCGGCGGCAGCAACTCGCCCGGCAGCGTCGGCCTCGGCTTCGCCATCCCGATCAACGACATCAAGCAGGTCCTGCCGAAACTGCAGGCGGGCCAGAACGTGTAAGACGGACAATTACTCCGAGCAGGCCCCCCACACGACGAGAAAGGGCAACGGCCCATGACCCCGTCCGCCGACGACCGCACCTCCGCCGAGTCCGGCCACACCTCGGCCAGGCTCCTCGTGGTCGACGACGAACCCGCGCTCCGGGACGCCCTGGAGAGCAGCCTCGCCTTCGAGGGATACGAGGTCGCCACGGCCACCGACGGCTACGAGGCACTCGAATCCGTCGAACGCGACCGGCCCGACCTCGTCCTGCTGGACATCATGATGCCCCGGATGGACGGCCTCACCGCCGTCCGCCGGATGCGCTCGCGCGGCGACACCGTCCCGGTGCTGATGCTCACCGCCAGGGACGCCGTCGGCGACCGCGTCACCGGGCTGGACGTCGGCGCCGACGACTACCTCGCCAAGCCCTTCGAGCTCGACGAGCTCCTCGCCAGGGTCCGCGCCCTGCTGCGCCGCAACGCCCTCGCCACCGAGGCCGCGGCCCGGGCGGCGGCCGAGGACGAGAGCGAGGTGCTGGCCTTCGGCGACCTGCGGATGAACACCGCCACCCGCGAGGTCACCCGGGCCGGCCGGTCCGTCGAACTGACCCGCACCGAGTTCATGCTCCTGGAGATGTTCCTGTCCCACCCCCGACAGGTCCTCACCCGCGAGCAGATCCTCAAGGCGGTCTGGGGCTTCGACTTCGAGCCCTCCTCCAACTCCCTGGACGTCTACGTCATGTACCTGCGCCGCAAGACCGAGCAGGGCGGCATGCCGAGGATCATCCAGACCGTACGCGGCGTCGGCTACGCCCTGCGCCCCGCGGCCGGCGCCAGCGCGTGAGCGAGCGAGCCATCAATAGGTGCGCATGGGCGAATGCCCCTGCCGAGCGAAGCGAGGCGGGCGCGTGAGCGAGCGAGCCATCAGCAGGAGCCCCGTCCCTCCCCCGCCCCTCGCGCCCCCGCGCCCGTCCCCGGTCCAGCGCCTCGTGCACTGGTTCCGCTCCCGCTCGCTGCGCAGCCGCCTCACCTTCCTGAGCGCGGCCGCGGTGGCGGTGGCCATCGCGCTGTCGGCGCTGGCGTGCTGGTTCATCGTCGAGAAGCAGCTCTACGGCCAGGTGCGGACGGACCTCGCGAGCGCGCCGCTCCCGCTGCCTCCCCGGGGACAGAGCCTGCCCTGCTACGAGACCCCGCAGGCGGCCCTGCAGGCGCAGCCGCGGAGCGTCGCGCCGGAGAACGGCACCTCCGTCGCCCGGGACACCCAGTACGTCGTCAAGGACCCGACGGCGGTCTGCCTGCCCCCGGCCGCGACCAAGGCGATCGTGCTCAGGCCGAGCGACTCCGCGGTGTTCCAACTCCGGCCCGGCCAGTCCGTCATCCGGGACGGCCACTTCACCGACGGCACCCCGGCGCTCGTCCGCGTCTCGCTGACCCACTTCGGACCGCAGCCCGCCCTGCTGATGGTCGCCAGCCCGACCCAGTCGGTCGAGGAGTCCCTCCAGGGCCTCGCCTTCCTGCTCGGCGCCGTCTCCGTGGGCGGCATCCTCCTCGCCGCCGTCGCCGGCCGGATCGTCGCCCGCTCCTCGCTCAAGCCGGTCCACCGGCTCACCGACGCCGTCGAGCACATCGCCCGCACCGAGGAGGTCGGCACGACCATCCCGGTCCACGGCGACGACGAGATCGCCCGCCTCTCCACCTCGTTCAACTCCATGAGCACCGCCCTCGCCAACTCCCGCGAGCGGCAGACCCGGCTGATAGCGGACGCCGGACACGAGCTCCGCACACCCCTCACGTCGCTGCGCACCAACGTCGACCTGCTGATCCGCAGCGACGACACGGGCCGCCCGCTCCCACCCGCCACGAAGAGCAAGCTGCTGGGCAACATGAAGGCCCAGATGCAGGAGCTGACCGTCCTCATCCAGGACCTGCTCCAGCTCTCCCGCCCCGACTCGCCGAAGCCAGGGCAGAACCTCGCCGTGGTCGCCCTGCACGAGATCGCCCAACGGGCCGTCGAGCGGGCCGAGTTGCGCGGCCCCGGGCTGGTCTTCGACACCGCCGCCGAGCCCTGGTTCGTCCACGGCGACGCCTTCGCCCTCGAACGGGCCGTGATCAACC
The DNA here is from genome assembly GCF_040650235.1 of Kitasatospora sp. NPDC048722. NCBI lineage: Bacteria > Bacillati > Actinomycetota > Actinomycetes > Kitasatosporales > Streptomycetaceae > Kitasatospora > Kitasatospora sp. NPDC048722. Next base: position 24,293 of record NZ_JBEZGX010000083.1, on the reverse strand, counting down.
TGCTGGACAACGCGGTCAAGTACAGCCCGCCCGGCGGCACGATCGAGGTCCGGCTCAAGCAGGGCGTGCTGACCGTCCGCGACCACGGCCCCGGCATCCCGGCCGACGAGCTGAAGTACGTGTTCGACCGCTTCTGGCGCTCCCCCTCCTCGCGCCAGCTCCCGGGCTCCGGCCTCGGGCTGTCGATCGTCGCGCAGAGCGTCCGGGACGCCGGCGGCGAGGTCTCGCTCGGCCCGGCCGGGGACGGCGGGCCGGGTGCCCTGGCCACCGTCCGCCTGCCCGGCGGCCCCACCGCCGAGTAGCCCCCGGACACGAAGGAGGACGGGCGGGGCGCCCCGACAGCGCCCCGCCCGTCCCCGTCCGGCTCACGGTCAGTCGACGTCGGCGCCCGGGCCGATGACCTTGATCCGGTCCTGCGCCGGAGCCTTCAGCGGCGCGGACGCCGAGCTGTGGGCGCTCAGGTAGGCCACGAAGACGTCCAGGTCCGAGGCGCCGACGAGCTTGTCGGTGCCGGCCCCCAGTGCCGGGAAGCCGTCGCCACCCGCCGCCAGGAACTCGTTCGCGGCGACCCGGTACTTGGCGGCCGGGTCGATCGGCGCGCCGTTGAGCCGGACGGAGTCGACGACGACCCGGTCGGCCCCGGTCCTGCGCATGTCCAGGGTGTAGCTCAGGCCCTTGGACGCCTGCAGGATCTTCGGCGCGGCGGCGTTGCTCCCGCTGACCTGCTGCTGGAGCAGCTGCACCAGCTGGGCGCCGGTCAGCGTCTTGACCTGCATCATGTTGGTGAACGGCTGGACGGTGAACGCCTTGCCGTACGTCACGACGCCGTCGCCCTCGCTGCCGGCCGCCTTGTAGACCAGGTCGGACCGGATGCCGCCGGGGTTCATGAACGCCACCTGCGCCCCGCCCTTGTCGGCCGGCGCGAGGCCCTCCAGCTGCGCGTCCGCGATCAGGTCGCCGAGCGGCTTCTCCAGGTCGCCGCTGCCGCGGCCGTTGATGTCCGAGGCGATGTAGCCGACCGGACGGTTGGCGATCGGCGCGGCCAGCTTGGAGTAGCGGGCGATCAGCTCGCTCATGTCCTCGGCCTTGGGCAGCGTGCGCCGCACGACGTGGTTCTCGGCCTTCACCGACGGCCGCACGATGGTGCCGGTGGTCTTGTCGAGCTTCAGGTCGATCTCGGTGAAGAGCCGGCCGAACGAGGCGGCGCTGGTCACCGAGCGCGGCACGCCGTTCGGGTCCGGGATCATGCACGCGTACGCGTTGTGGGTGTGGCCGGTGACGATGGCGCCGACCGCGGGGTCGATGTTCCGCGAGATGTCGACGATCGGGCCGGAGACGCCCTGCCCGGCCGCGCCGCAGTCGTAGTTGTAGACGCTGCTGGCCGGGTAGCCGCCCTCGTGGATCAGCGCGACGATCGAGTTGACGCCCTGGGCCTTGAGCTCGGCGGCGTACTTGTTGATCGTGGTGACCTCGTTGCCGAACTTCAGGCCCTTGACGCCCGCCGCCGTCACGATGTTCGGCGTGCCCTCCAGGGTGACGCCGATGAAGCCGACCTTCACGCCCTGCGACTTCGTCACCCAGTACGGCGGCAGCAGCGGCTCGCCGGTGTTCTCGTCGGTGACGTTGGCGGACAGGTAGTTGAAGTTGGCGCCGCGGAACGTGCGGCCCTTCTCGTAGCAGCCGTCGACCGGGTGGCAGCCGCCGTTCTGCAGCCGCAGCAGTTCCTGCGCACCGTGGTCGAACTCGTGGTTGCCGACCGACGTGACGTCCAGGCCGAGCTTGTCCATCGCCTCGATGGTCGGCTCGTCGTGGAACAGCGCCGAGGCGAGCGGGCTGGCCCCGACGATGTCGCCGGCCGCGACGGTGATCGAGTCGTCGGCCGCCTCGCGCGCCTGACGCAGCGCCGTGGCCAGGTACTCGACGCCGCCGGCCGGGGTGCTGACCTGCTGGCCGGTCGCCGGGTCGATCTCCCGGATCGTGCCGGCCGAGCCCGCCGGGGGCTCCAGGTTGCCGTGGAAGTCGTTGATCGCCAGCAGCTGGAGGTTGACGGTCTTGTGCCGCCGGGAGTTCGCGTCGGCGGCCTGGGCGGCCGTCGGCACGGCCACCGAGCCGAGCAGTCCGGCCGCGGCGACCACGGCGAGCGCCGCGCGTCGCGATCTGAGGGTGAGCATGAGGAGGTCCCCTGCGCCTAGGAGCGCCCGGCCGCGGAACCGGCGCAGGCGCGCGTGGATGTGGGTGTGCGCGAACTGCAGCCTATGGTCAACGCGCGTAGCTGTCAGGTTTTCTGACGTAACGACCGGGTTACTCGTCGACGAACCGTCGGGAACCGACCGGTGTCGGTCCCCGCCTCGGGGCCGGCCGGGGTCACACCCCGGGCTCGGCCGCCAACTGCCGCTCGGCACGCTCGCGTTCGGCCACCGCGTCCTCCGTCATGGCGCGGTCGGTGTAGACCAGCGGACGCTCGGAATCGGTGATGATGTGCTTGACCACCTGGACGTTCCCGTTGACGTCCCAGACCGCGATGCCCGGCGACAGCGTCGGGATGATCTCCACCGCCCAGCGCGGCAGCCCCAGCACCCGGCCGGTGGCCCGCGCCTCCTCGGCCTTCTGCATGTAGATCGTCCGGGTGGAGGCCATCTTCAGGATCGCCGAGGCCTCCTTCGCCGCCGCGCCGTCCACGACGTCCGACAGGTGGTGCACCACCGCGACGAAGGACAGGCCGAGTCGGCGGCCGAACTTCAACAGGCGCTGGAACAGCTGGGCCACGAAGGGGCTGTTGATGATGTGCCAGGCCTCCTCGACCAGGAAGATCCGCTTCTTCCGGTCCGGCCTGATCCAGGTGTGCTCCAGCCACACGCCGACGATCGCCATCAGGATCGGCATCGCGATGGAGTTGCGGTCGATGTGCGAGAGGTCGAAGACGATCAGCGGCGCGTCCAGGTCGATGCCGTCGGTGGTCGAGCCGTCGAACATGCCGCGCAGGTCGCCGTCGACCAGCCGGTCCAGCACCAGCGCCACGTCCAGACCCCAGCGCTGCACCTCGTCCACCGCGACGCCGAGCGACTCCACCGACGACAGGTCGGGGTTGCGCAGCGTGTCGATGATGTCGTCCAGGACCGGCTGGCGGTCCTTCACCGTGGCCACCACGTGGGCGTGCGCGGCCTTCAGCGCGAAGCCCGCCCGCTCCTCCAGGCCGCGCCCCATCGCCACCTCGACGATGGTGCGCAGCAGCGACAGCTGACCGGTCTGGGTGATCGCCGGGTCCAGCGGGTTGAGCTTCACGCCGCCGTCCCGGGCCGCCATCGGGTCCAGGCGGATCGACTTTATGCCGAGCGCGTTGGCGATCAGGTTCCACTCGCCGACGCCGTCCTCGCCCTGCGCGTCCAGCACCACCACCTGCCGGTCGCGGAACCTCAACTGCCGCAGGACGTACGTCTTCTCCAGCGCCGACTTGCCGTTGCCGGACTCCCCCAGCACCAGCCAGTGCGGCGCCGGCAGCTGCTGCCCGTACAGCTGGAAGGGGTCGTAGACGTACCCCTTGCCGCTGTACACCTCACGCCCGATGATCACGCCCGAGTCGCCCAGTCCCGGCGCCGCGGTGGGCAGGTAGACCGCCTGCGCCTGGCCGGTCGAGGTACGCACGGGCAACCGGGTGGTCTCCACCTTGCCGAACATCAGGCTGGTGAACGCGTCGGTGAGGTTGCCGAGCGCCATGGACGGCCTCCTGGGGGGTGGAAGGGCTCAGTGGGTGGACGGGCGCGGGCGGCTCAGCGGCGGATGCCGGTGGCGAACGGCAGCGTGTTGACGAAGGCGCGGTGGTGCTCGCGGTCGCACCACTCCAGCTTGAGGTAGCTCTTGCCGGCCGACGCCCGGATGGTCCGCTTGTCGCGGGCCAGCGCCTCGGGGCTGCGCGAGGACACCGTGATGTACCCGACCAGGTTGACCCCGGCCGCGCCGGAGGCCAGGTCGTCACCGCGCTGGTCCACCCGGCCGGTGTGGGCCAGGTCGCGCGGGTCGACCGTGCGGTTCATCTTGGCCGCGCGGCTCGCCTCCGCCTCGTCGTTGGTCTTCTCCGTCAGCATCCGCTCGATCGCGACGTCGGTCGGCTCCAGGTCCATCGTCACGGCGACCGTCCGGATCACGTCCGGGGTGTGCACCAGCAGCGGCGCGAGGAAGTTGACACCCACCGGGGTGAGCGGCCACTCCTTGACCCACGCGGTGGCGTGGCACCACGGCTCCCGGGTCGTCGACTCGCGGGTCTTCGCCTGCAGGTACTGCGGGTGGGTCGCGTCCAGCTCGGCCGGCCACGCGTTGCGCCGGGACATCGCCTGGATGTGGTCGATCGGGTGGTCCGGGTCGTACATCGAGTGCAGCAGCGAGGAGAGCCGGGCCTGGCCCAGCGGCTGGCGCACCCGGATGTCCGCCTCCGCGAGCCGGGCGCAGATGTCGGTCAGCTCGCGCGCCATCACCGCCGCCAGGCCCTCGTCGTCCCGGGCCCGCCCGCCAGTCGCCGTCCGGCCCATCGCGTGCGCCTCGGCCGCGAGGTCGCGGGTGTAGTGCATGCAGGCCACCAGGTACGCGCGGTGCTGCTCCGAGGAGGTCGACACCATCGACTGCAGCTGGTCGTACGACTCCTGCAGCCAGCGCGGCGCGTCGTGGTCACCGCGCCGCTCGACGTCCTTGGCGTGCGCGTCCGGGTCGGCCGGCAGCGTCCGGGCCAGGATCTGCAGCCGCGTCACGAAGCCGTCCCCGTTGGCGACGTGCTTCAGCAGCGTGCCGAACCGGTCGACCAGCGCCTCCTGGTCCTCCGAGTCGCGCAGGCCCACGCCCGGGCCCTCGATCTCGATCGCGGCCGTCACCGTGCGCCGCTCCAGGTGCATCAGCACCCCGACCTCGTCCGGCCCGAACGGCGCCGTCAGCCAGCGCAGCCGCCCCACCCCCGGCGGCGGACCGACCTCCACCTCCCGGCCGTCCAGCCGGGTGCCGGCGTCCATCACGTCCGAACGCCACACCGCGCGGCCGCTGCGGACCGTCCGCCGGTAGGTGCGGTTGATCTCCGCCCACCGGTAGAACGTCCGCTTGCGGTACGGCACGTAGACCGCCGCGATGGCCAGCGCGGGCAGGCCGACCAGGCCGCCGATGCGCAGCGGCAGGACCGGCATCATCAGGCCCCAGAGCATCCCGAGGAACGCCCCGAAGATGATCAGCAGGATCTCGCCCGTCTCCCGGTTGCGGCCGATCGGCGCGTTCGGGCGGGCCTTGCCGATCAGGTAGGTGCGGCGCTGGTGCACGTACGGCTGGGCGTACTGGGCACCGTAATGGCCGAGCGGTTCACTGCTCACTTACCCGTCACCCTCCCTTCGCTGGATTGCTGTCGCGGATCGGAACCGAGGCCTGCTGCGGCGGCCCGGCCTGCGGCGGTGGAGCCGGCGTGCGGCCCGCGTGCGCGGCGATGCCCGGGGCCACCGAACCCCCGCCCGCACCCCCGCCGCCGCCCGCACCCTGCGGGCCGCGGTCGCCGTGGGTGGTGATGCCCTGCTTCATGAGGTTCGCGGTGCCGTTGATCATCGCCGAACCGGCCGACACCGCGCTGGCGCGGGCGTGCCGCATGCTCATGATCTCGTCGCCGAAGCCCGGCACGAAGCGGTACACGGCCGCGCTCGCGAAGATCGACAGGAACAGGATCGCCAGCCCGGACAGCACCCTGGCGAAGTCGTCGTTCGCCCCCGCACCGGTCGCGACGGCACCCGCAAGGCCCAGGATGATCACGATGATCGGCTTCGCCAGGTCCACCGCCACCATCACCCCCGCCCACCGGCGCACGTGCTTCCACAGCTGCTTGTCCACCAGCCCCGCGTACACCGCCGTCCCCAGCAGCGCGCCCACGTACAGCATCGCCGCGCGGATCAGCAGCTCGATCCAGAGCACCGCCGCCGCGAGCACCGCCACCAGCGACACGATGATCAGGATCAGCGGCCCGCCACCCATGTCCCCCTTCTCCAGGGTGTCGGCGAACCCGCCCAGGTACGTCCCGGTGTCGGACTTCGTCCCGACCGCGATCGCCTTCGTCAGCCCGTCCGTGGCGCTCACCACGGTGTAGAGGATCAACGGCGTGAACGCGGACGCCACGACCGTCAGCCACAGGAACCCGATCGCCTCCGAGATCGCCGTCGTCAACGGCGCCCCGCGCACCGCCCGCTTCGTCACCGCGAGCAGCCACAGCACCAGCGTGATGATCGTCGACGCCGCGAACACCACCGCGTACTGCTGCAGGAACGACGCATTGGTGAAGTCCACCTGCGTCGTCCCGTCGATGGCCCCCGACAACTTCCGCACGACCCACGCCGCCGCCTGCGCACAGCCCTTGGCCAACGACCCGAGCGGGTCGGTCACGTTCCCGACCGTGCCGCTTCCGGGGAGGGACCCGCCAGCCCCAGGCTTGTCCACGCAGAGGATGCCGTTGCCGGAAATGGGCAGATCGGGGCAGTTGGCATTCGGGCTCGCCGTCGGCGTCGGCGTCGGCGTCGGATCCGCGAAAACCCGTTGGGCCATCAGCAACCCGGCGAGCTGCAGGCTCGCCATGGCGCCCGCCAGTGCTCCCGCGCGGCGCACGGTGGAGCGGTGTGTGGTCTGGTCAACGGGCATAGCGGAACCCCCCGAACTGCTGGACGGCGCCGGTGATCTCGTCGGCGGTGGCGGCCTGCTGGTCGCCGGGCATCGGCGCGGGGCCTGGCCGGCTGGCGTAGTCGCTGAGCTTCCAGTCGCCGGCCGTCCAGCGGAGCGAGAGCGTCATGGTGAACCAGTTGGCGCTCACGGGCTGGACGGAGTGTTCACCGGCGAGGCCGTTGAGGACGGTGCACCAGACCTCGATCTTCGCCTCGGCGTCGTTGTAGCCCGCCTGCTTGGTGCCGACGGGGACGGTGCGGCTCACGAAGGTGAGGCCCTTCGGGGCGTGGCCCTGGGCGTCGAGGCCGTAGCGGGCGGCGGTGTCGCCGCCGAAGCCCTGGTCCAGGCGGGCCTGGAGGGTGGGCAGGGCGGCCGGGTCGGCGATGGTGGTGACGATGGTGTGGCGGGTGTCGGTGCGGAACATGTCCGCGCCGCCGAGGGCGACCGCGTAGTTGGTGGCGGCGGACTGGGCGCCCTGGTCGGTGTGCGGGTAGCCGCTGGGGATGCCGTTGCTGGTGGTGCCCACGGGCTGGTCGCCGCTGGGGGCGGGGCCGGCTCCGGCGGGTGCGGTGGGGGTGGCGTGGTCGGAGGAGCGGGCGGTGCCACCCGGGTCGGGCTTGCCGTGGTTGGCGATGGAGATCGCGACGACGAGCAGCGTGACGACGACGAGGACGGTCAGCAGGGTCCGGAGCGGCCGCGGCTGACGCCCGTTCAGCTGCGAGGAGGGCTGTTCGCCGACCGGTAGCCGCGTACGGGTGTGCGGCTGGTCGTCGGACAACGGCACGGCGGCCCTCCTGGTGCGGGGAGCCGGGCGGCTCCGGGGGCCCTCCGGCCGTGGGCGGGCGCGGACGGAGGGTGGGGACGGGGTGACTCGGGGCGGGCTCCGGGCGGCCTGGACGAGGACCGAGCTCGGACCGGCAGCAGGGCTACCGCTGTCCGATCGTCAGATCGCCATGCCGTAGACAATGGTGAACAGAGTGCCGAGTGATCCAATGATGAACACGCCGGTCAGCCCGGCGATGATCAGTCCCTTGCCCTGTTCCGCACCGAAGCTGTCCCGCATGGCGGTCGCACCGATCCGCTGCTTGGCGGCGCCCCAGACGGCGAGGCCGAGGCAGACCAGGATGGCGACGGCCATGATGACCTCGACCATCACCCGGGCCTCCGACCCGAGGCTCGCGAACGGACCCCAGTCCGGGGCGATCCCGCCGATGATGGTGTCGATATTCGGCTTCTTTGGTGGGTCATCGGCCGCCAGGTGGCCGATCGCGATGCTCTGCACGCTGCTCAGGTTCATTTCCATCTCACCGCCCGATCAGGCAAATTCAAGGGCCCTGACCCCGCCCGCGCGAAGGGTCGGTGCCTATTCTTGGCCAGATCTGATGTCGACTTGGCTACTTCTCGCGGATTGGTCGTGAGGCATCGGACACGTACGCGAGGATGTCCACCGTACGAAGGATAGCGCTCACTCTTTGTATCTCTGATGATTGCGGTGAGCAACGCCTTCCGGGACACTTCGACTGACGATTCGTCGGGATGGTGCTGATGGTACTCCGGAAGGCCGGTACGGCCGCCGCTGCGGCGGGAGTTGTCGGGATCGGGTTCGTCGGGCTGGTGACGATCGGGACGTACGCCGCGAGCGGGACGCCCCAGCAGACGGCCAATCGCGGGACACTGTCGACGGGTTCGGTGCCGGCGTCCTACCAGGGGGCGATCCAGAAGTGGGGCGCGCTCTGCCCGGAGATCTCCGCGCCGATGCTCGCGGCGCAGCTGTACCAGGAAAGCGGCTTCGATCCGCAGGCCCGATCCGGTGTGGGGGCGTTGGGAATGGCCCAGTTCCTGCCGGGCACCTGGGACATCTACGGCGTCGACGCGAATGGCGACGGCAAGAAGGACATCTGGGACCCGGCGGACGCGATCGCCTCCGCGGCGAACTACGACTGCGCGCTGGCCAGGGACGTGGCCAAGGTCCCGGGGGACCGTCAGGACAACCTGCTGGCCGCCTACAACGCCGGCCCGTACGCGGTGGAGAAGTACAACGGCGTGCCCCCGTACAAGGAGACGCAGGGGTACGTGAAGAACATCAAGGCGCTGGCGCGCAGCTTCACGGCGCCGACCGCGCCGGTGGAGGTGTCGCAGCAGTCGGCGGGGGCGATCTACTTCGCGCAGACGAAGCTGGGCACGCTGTACCTGTGGGGCGGTGAGGGGCTGCCGTCGCAGAACGGGCGGTTCGACTGCTCGGGGCTCAGCAAGGCGGCGTTCGAGAGCGTGGGCATCACCCTGCCGCGCGTGGCCAACGACCAGTGGTACGCCGGGCCGCACCCCTCCCGGGACCAGCTGCGGCCGGGTGACCTGGTGTTCTTCGCGACGGACCTGAACGATCCTCGCAGCATCCACCACGTCGGGATCTACGTCGGCGGTGGCTACATGATCAACGCGCCGCACACCAACGCGGTGATCCGCTACGACAAGATCGACACCAAGGAGTACATCGGCGCGACCCGGGTCACCACCGACGGCGCCCAGGCGCTACCGGTGCGCAACCTGGACGGGAGCATCACGGGCAAGGGCGGCATCGGCGGCGGCGCCACCCCGGAGGCGCCCGCCACCCCCACCGCGGCCGCCGTGGCCGCTGCGGCAGCCGTCCAGCAAGCCGCCCCGCCCGCCGTGCCGAACGGGGCTCCTCCCGCCGCCGCCCACGCCGCCACGGCGCCCGCCGCCCGGCCCGTGACCCCGTCGGCACCCACGTCCGCAGCCCGTCCCGCGGGTCAACCGACCGCAAAACCCTGAGCCCCCGGCGGCCCGGCGTGTGAGTGCGCTGTGGACGCTGAGTCAATTTTCCATAACCACGCGTTTACGTGGAACGCTGTGCCCCGGTGATGACGTTTGGTCCGTTGGCCCCTCGTCAGCTCATCGCGCCGGGCGGGCCGCCCGGCCGGAACGTACAAGGTGCTGCAGCGGACCAGAAGGAGGTGCGGCGTGTCGACGCCGCTTGCCGACACGACCAACCCCGACCTCGGCCTGCTCTACGCCGTCAACGGGCTCGCCAAGAGCTCCCCGCCGTGGCTGGACCACCTGGTCTCGTGGATCGGCGAGTACGGCATCCTGATCGGCCTGGCGATGCTCGGCCTGGTCGGCTGGCTGCAGGCCAGACGCCGGCCGGACGCGCCGGTGGCGATCGCCGGGCTGCTCTGGGTGCCGCTGTCGGTCGCCGTCGCGGAGCTGGCCAACCTGCCGATCGCCGCGATCGTCAACCGGCCGCGACCGTTCGTGGACCACAGCGGGTTGCTGGTCCTCGTGGACGGCAAGGCCGGCACGCACTCCTTCGTCAGCGACCACTCGACGATGACGATGGGCGTCGCGGTGTCGCTCTTCCTGGTGAACCGGCGGCTCGGCTGGATCGCCGGCGGCCTCGCCCTGCTGCAGGGCTTCTGCCGGATGTTCATGGGCGTCCACTACCCGACCGACGTGATCGGCGGCTACGCGCTCGCGACCGCCGTGGTGCTGTTGCTGGCGCCGATCGCGATGGCCGTCCTGGTGCCGCTCTGCCACGCGCTGACCCGCACGGCCGTCGCCCCGCTGATCCGGGCGCCCGAGCGCGGTGGCGCTCCGCGCGGGGGGCGGCGCGGCCGCGAGCGCGGGGCCGTCCGCCCGGACGAGCAGCCGCCGGAGTCGGACCTGGCCGCCTGAGCGGTCAGCCGGATCCGGCGCCGGTGTCGGAGAGGTGGTCGGCCCCCTCGCGGCGGGCCAGGTCGCGGGAGCGGCGGGCCGGGGCGTACCAGCCGCAGGTGCACGTCGCGTAGGCGAAGGACCCGCGTTCGCTGATCGCGACGCGGTGCTCGGGCATCCGGGTGCCGGGCTCGGCCGGCAGCTCAGTGTGCACGTCGTTCACGGTAGCGCGCCGGGTGCCCGGCGCGCGACGCTCTCCGCGCGCCCGGTCCCTCGTAACCATCCGCACCCCAACTCGTTTGCCCGGAAAGAGCTCTGCCCACCTGCTGGTGTCCGGCGGAGCAGTCGGGCCCGAGGGGGTTGTCGCGAGGATGAAGATGACCGACCAGCAGCGCAGCGGACGGCCGGGGCGCCGGCCGGTGCCGCACCTGCGCTCGGCGGCCGGAGCCGCCCTGCTCGCCGCCGCCCTGGCGGCACTGGCCGGCTGTTCGGGCGGGTCCGGTGGTGGCTCGGCCGACCAGAGCGCCCCCGACCAGCTCGCCGCGGACCCGGTCACCGCCGTCCGCAACGCCGCCGACATCACCGGCCGCACCGGTTCCGCGCACACCGCCACCGAGCTGACCACCGAGTCGACCGACAAGAAGGCGGTCTTCTCCGGCACCGGCGGCTACGACTACGTGAAGCGGATCGGCCGCCTGGAGATCGCGGTGCCGCCCGGCGCGGCGACCACGGGCAAGATCGTCGAGGTGGTCCTGCCGGGCACGGTCTACCTGCAGAACAGCGGCGCCAAGGTGCCCGAGGGCAAGTGGGTCAAGCTGGACGTGCGTCAGCTGCCGGACGGCAACCTGGTGAGCAGCGGCGCCACCGACCCGGCCACCGCGGCGGGGGCGCTGCGCGGGGTGCAGAAGGCGGACGCGGTCGGCGTCGAGACGGTCGACGGGGTCGCGCTGCACCACTACCGCGGCACCCTGGACCTGTCGAAGGCGGCCGACGCGACCGGCGGCCGGGGCGGCGACGGCCTGCGGATGGGCGCCCAGACCTTCACCGTCAAGGACGTCCCCTACGACGCGTGGCTGGACGACCAGGGCCGGCTGCACAAGGTGGTCGAGGTCTTCACCTTCGCCGGGGTGGCGGGCTCGAAGGAGGCCAGGGACCAGGTGAAGGTCACGTCGACCACCTCGCTCACGGACTTCGGCAAGCCGGTGGAGGCGGCCGAGCCGGCGGCCTCGGACATCTTCGCCCTGAAGCCCACGGAGAGCCCGAAGTAGACGGCCGGGGCAGCGCTCCGGCGCCGGGGCGTGTCGGGGTGCCGCCGGAGCGAGTGGCCGCCCGGGGAGCTGCGGTCACCCGTTTCGGCGGCGCGAGATGGCCCGTCCGTGCCATGTGGACGGGCTCCGAAGTGCCTAGGCTGGACGTCGGGTGGCTGCCGCCCGGGCTGGCGAGGCACTGAAGGGGTGGTGCAGGTGGTGTCGTCCACGGGCGGCCGCAGCAACGGCCACGACGACGCGGCCCTCGACGAGATCGAGCTGGCCGGCGAGCTGATGATCGCCGCGACGGCCAGCGCCGGCGACCGGCTGCCGACCGAGCGGATCGACGAGGTGCTGCTCGACCGGCCCGAGCCCGGCCGGACGGACGCGGACCGGCACACCGGGCGGGACCGGTGTGACGAGCGGGAGCGGTAGGGCCGCGGGCGGGTCCCCGGCCCCGACGGGCGGCTTCAGCTGCGCAGCAGCCGACTGATCGCGGCGGTCGCCTCCGCCACCTTGGCGTCGAGCTCGGCGCCGCCCTGCTCCGCCGCGGCGGCGACGCAGTGCCGCAGGTGCTCCTCCAGCAGGGAGAGGGCGAAGGACTGCAGGGCCTTGGTGCTGGCCGACACCTGGGTGAGCACGTCGATGCAGTAGACGTCCTCGTCGACCATCCGCTGGAGCCCGCGGATCTGGCCCTCGATCCGGCGCAGCCGCTTGAGGTGGGCGTCCTTCTGAGCGCTGTACCCGTGCGGGCCGTGGCCGCCCTGGTGCGCGTCGGCGGCGGCCGGGGTGTGGTCGGCGTGCGGCTCGGTGCCGGGCGCGTCGTCCGGCTCGGTGCGCGCTTGCGTCGTGGTCATCGGCCCGCCTTCGTCTGGATGCCTGGTGGCTGCGTCGGCCACCAGTGTCCAACACCGGGGCGCTCCGTGGTGTTCCGACGACCGGACCGGGCCGGGCGGGGCCCGGTCGGCGGGGTTCCGGGCGCCCCCGGGCGGGCCGTCGACGGGCTCGCCCGTCTGGGCGTTGCCCCGGTCTTCCGTCCGCAGGACGAGGGCGATCCCGGCGAGGTTCCGTCAGACTGGGGGCTCGCGTCCGCACATGGAAGTGCGCTCCGGGGTCGCCGGTTCGGCAGCCGAACGGAAGGGGAGGTTCCGCCTCCTACTCCACCACCCCGTTTGCGCGATTGCGCTTGGTTGCACCTAGCATCGTTCAGTCCCTACCCCGCACATCGGAGATTTCCGTGCGTTTTAGCCTGACCCCGAAGGAGACGAGCTTCTACGACATGTTCGCCGCCGCCGCGGAGAACCTCGTCGTCGGTTCGAAGCTCCTGCTGGAACTGCTGGGATCAGACGTGTCGGCCCGCGCGGAGATCGTCGAGCGCATGCGCGCCGCCGAGCACGCCGGGGACGACACCACCCATGCCGTCTTCCACCAGCTGAACTCGTCCTTCATCACGCCCTTCGACCGCGAGGACATCTACAGCCTCGCCTCGTCGCTGGACGACATCATGGACTTCATGGAGGAGGCCGTCGACCTGGTCGTCCTCTACGACATCCAGACCCTGCCGAAGGGCGTCGAGCAGCAGATCGAGGTGCTCGCCCGGGCCGCCGAGCTCACCGCCGCCGCGATGCCGAACCTGCGCAGCATGTCGAACCTCACCGAGTACTGGATCGAGGTCAACCGCCTGGAGAACCAGGCCGACCAGATCCACCGCAAGCTGCTCGCCCACCTGTTCTCCGGTCAGTACGACGCCATCGAGGTGCTCAAGCTCAAGCAGGTCGTGGACGTCCTTGAGGAGGCGGCGGACGCTTTCGAGCACGTCGCCAACACGGTGGAGACCATCGCCGTCAAGGAGTCCTGACCCCTGTGGACACGGCTGCACTCATCGCCGTCATCGGCGTTGCGTTCTTCTTCACGTACACCAACGGCTTCCACGACTCGGCGAACGCGATCGCCACGTCGGTCTCCACGCGGGCGCTGACCCCGCGGGCCGCGCTCGCGATGGCCGCCGTGATGAACCTGGCCGGCGCCTTCCTCGGCAGCGGTGTCGCGCACACCGTCTCCAGCGGGATCATCGAGACCCCGACCGGCGACCAGGGCATGGTGATCCTCTTCGCCGCCCTGATCGGCGCGATCGCGTGGAACCTGATCACCTGGTACTTCGGCCTGCCCTCCTCCTCGTCGCACGCGCTGTTCGGCGGCATGGTGGGCGCGGCGCTGGCCGGCGGGACCGAGGTGATCTGGAGCGGCGTCCTCGACAAGATCGTCATCCCGATGATCGTCTCGCCGGTGGTCGGCCTGATCGGCGGCTTCCTGGTGATGCTGGCGATCCTGTGGATCTTCCGGCGGGCCAACCCGCACCGCGCCAAGCGCAACTTCCGGGTCGCGCAGACCGCCTCGGCCGCCGCGATGGCGCTGGCGCACGGTCTGCAGGACGCGCAGAAGACCATGGGCATCGTGGTCATGGCGCTCACCATCTCGGGAGAGCAGACCACCGACGCGATCCCGGTCTGGGTGAAGATCTCCTGCGCCACGATGCTCTCGCTGGGCACCTACGCGGGCGGCTGGCGGATCATGCGGACCCTCGGCCGCAAGATCATCGAGCTGGACCCCCCGCAGGGCTTCGCGGCCGAGGCCACCGCCTCGGTGATCATGTACATCACGTCGTTCGTCTTCAAGGCGCCGATCTCCACCACCCACGTGATCACCGCGGGGATCATGGGCGTCGGGGCCACCAAGCGGGTCCGCGCGGTGCGCTGGGGCGTCGCCAAGAACATCGTGCTCGGCTGGTTCATCACGATGCCGGCAGCCGCCCTCGTCGCGGCGCTGGTGTACTGGTTCGTCCACCTGTTCTGGGGCTAGCCCCCGACCGGCCCGCGGAACCGCCGGCCCGTGGAGAACTGACAGGGCCCGCCCCCACATCTCGGGGGCGGGCCCTTTTCATGCTCCGCGGCGGCACCGCCATGCAGCACCGTGGAGCAGCTCGGTCTCCGGGTCGTCCGGGTTCAGCCGAAGCGGCCGGAGATGTAGTCCTCGGTCGCCTGGACCGAGGGGTTGGAGAAGATCCGCTGGGTGTCGTCCAGCTCGATCAGCTTGCCCGGCTGGCCGACACCGGCCAGGTTGAAGAAGGCGGTGCGGTCGCTGACGCGGGCCGCCTGCTGCATGTTGTGGGTCACGATGACGATGGTGAACTGGGACTTCAGCTCGCCGATCAGGTCCTCGATGGCCAGGGTGGAGATCGGGTCGAGCGCCGAGCAGGGCTCGTCCATCAGCAGGACCTGGGGCTCGACCGCGATGGCACGGGCGATGCACAGACGCTGCTGCTGACCGCCGGAAAGGCCGGCGCCCGGCTTGCCCAGCCGGGTGTGGACCTCGTTCCAGAGGTTGGCGCCCTTGAGCGAGCGCTCCACGACCTCGTCCAGGACGGCCTTCTTCTTCACGCCGGCGAGGCGCAGGCCGGCGACCACGTTGTCGTAGATCGACATGGTCGGGAACGGGTTCGGCCGCTGGAACACCATGCCGACCGAGCGGCGCACGGCGACCGGGTCGACGTTGGAGGCGTAGAGGTTCTCGTCGTCCAGGAGCACCTTGCCCTCGACGCGGGCGCCCGGGATCACCTCGTGCATCCGGTTGAGGGTGCGGAGGAAGGTGGACTTGCCGCAGCCCGAGGGGCCGATGAAGGCGGTCACCGAGCGGGGCTCGATGCTCATCGAGATGTCCTCGATGGCCTTGGTGGAGCCGTAGTAGGCCGACAGTCCGCTGACGTCGATGCGCTTGGCCATGATCGTTGCTTCTCTCGTCTGTCTTCGTCAGTCGGTCGCTCAGTGTCCGGCCTTGGGCGAGCGCCAGCGTGCGATGCCCCGGGCGATGAGGTTGAGCCCCATCACGAAGGCGATCAGCACGAGCGCGGCGCCCCAGGCGCGGGCGTAGCCGAAGTCGTTGTTGACCAGGGAGTACTGCTGCCAGATGTACATCGGCAGGGACTGCTGCGGTCCGTCGAACGGGTTGCTGTTGATGTAGTCGGCGCCGAACACCAGCATCAGCACCGGGGCGGTCTCACCCGTGATGCGGGCGACCGCGAGCATCACACCGGTGGTGATGCCACCGATCGCGGTGGGCAGGACGATCCGCAGGATGGTCTTCCACTTCGGCACACCGAGCGCGTACGACGCCTCGCGCAGCTCGTTCGGGACGAGCTTGAGCATCTCCTCGGTGGAGCGGACCACGACCGGCATCATCAGGATGGCCAGCGCGAGGCTGCCGGAGAAGCCGGAGTAGCCGAAGCCGAGGGCGAGGTTCCAGAGCGACAGGATGAACAGACCGGCGACGATCGACGGCACGCCCGTCATGACGTCGACGAAGAACGTGACGACCTTGGCGAGCTTGCCGCGGCCGTACTCCACCAGGTACACGGCGGTGAGCAGGCCGATCGGGGCGGCCATCGCGGTGGCCAGGGCGACCTGCTCCAGGGTGCCGATCAGCGCGTGGTAGATGCCGCCGCCCGGGCCGGAGGAGATGACGCCCTTCATCGAATGGGTCAGGAAGTACGCGTTCACCACGGCGATGCCCTGCTGGATCGTGTAGAACGTCAGCGCGACCAGCGGCACGACGGCGAGGATGAAGGCGACCCAGACCACCGAGGTGGCGAAGCGGTCCTTGGCCTGGCGGCGGCCCTCGACCCTGGCCGAGAGGACGTAGCCGATCAGGACGAACAGGAGCGCCGAGATCAGGCCCCACTGCAGGTGGCTGGCCAGGCCGCCGACGGCGCCGATGGCGCAGCCGAGGGCGATCGAGCCCGCCGCGACGGCGGCCGGGGCCCACTTGGGCAGGCGGTTCGCGGTCAGCGCGCGGCTGAGCGGGAGCGCGTCCGCCGGAACGGTCGTGGTGGCGCTGCTCATGCCGAGTACTCCTTGCGGCGGGCGACGATCAGCCGCGCGGCACCGTTCACCAGCAGGGTGATCACGAACAGGACGAGGCCGGAGGCCATCAGGGCGTTGCGGCCGTTGTCGCCGGCCTCGGCGAACTTCAGCGCGATGTTCTGCGCGAAGGTGCCGCCGCCCGGGTCGAGGATGTGCAGCGACAGGACGCTGTTGGAGGACAGCACCACCGCGACGGCGATGGTCTCGCCCAGTGCGCGGCCGAGGCCGAGCATCGAGGCCGAGATGATGCCGGGGCGGCCGAAGGGCAGCACCGCCGTGCGGATCATCTCCCAGCGGGTCGCGCCGAGCGCGAGGGCCGCCTCCTCGTGCATCCGCGGCGTCTGGCGGAACACCTCGCGGGAGACCGCGGTGATGATCGGCAGGATCATGATCGCGAGCAGGATGCCGACGGTGAACAGGTTGCGCGGGGTGGTACCGGTCTTGGTCTGGTCGAAGATGTACGTCCAGCCGAGGTACTCGTTGAGCCAGCTGGTCAGACCGTCCATGTGCGGCACCAGGAACAGCGCGCCCCAGAGGCCGTAGACGATGCTCGGGACGGCCGCCAGCAGGTCCACCAGGTAGGCGAACGGCTGGGCGATCCGGCGCGGCGCGTAGTGCGAGATGAACAGCGCGATCCCGATCGCGACCGGGACGGCGATCGCCATGGCGATGAGCGCGCTCACGATCGTGCCGAACGCGAGGACGGCGATGCCGAAGACCGGCTTCGGGGCGTCCGGCGTCCACTCGAAGGTGGTGAGGAAGTTGCCCTCGTTCTTGCTGAGCGCGAGGCCGGAGCGCCAGGCCAGGAAGCCGGCGATGGCGCCCATCACGACCAGCAGGAGGATGCCCGAGCCCCGGGCGAGGTTCATGAAGATCTTGTCGCCGACCCGGCTGTCGCGCGGTCGGCGTTCCCTGCCTCGCGGGGCGGCAGGGGAGGATGAAGTCATTGGTCTACTCCGGTCTGGTGGCGCCGCCCCGGGAGGGGGCGGCACCATGGCGGCGGTGCCCCGGACGTGCTGCTGGGTCGGGCGTTCCGGTGGGACGGCCCCGGCCCCCCTCGCTCACGGGGCCGCCCCACCGGTGGTCCTGCTGGGTCAGGCCAGGGTCGGGATGACGGCGTTGAGCTTGTCGGTGAGCTCCTTCGGCAGCGGGACGTAGCCCTTCTCGCCGATCGCCTTCTGGCCCGCGTCGCTGGCGGTGTAGGTCAGGAATGCCTTCAGCGTGTCGAGCGTGTCGGCCTTGTTGCCCTTGTCGCAGACGATCTCGTAGGTGACCAGGAGCAGCGGGTAGGAGTTCTCCTCCTTGGTCGCGTAGTCGAGCTTCAGCGACAGGTCGCTGCCGGTGCCGGTGATCTTCGCCTTGGCGAAGGTGTTGGCGGCGTTCTCGGCGGTCGCGGCGACCGGCTTGGAGGCACCGGTGTTGATCGCGGCGCTCTTCAGGCTGTTGGTCTGGGCGAAGGAGAGCTCGACGTAGCCGATCGAGTTCTTGACCTGCTTGATCTGGGCCGCGACGCCCGCGCTGCCGTTGGCCGACTGGCCGCCCTTGCCGGCCCAGGTCTTGGCGGCCGGGTAGGACCAGGCGCCACCGCCGGCCGCGGCGAAGTAGTGGGTCAGGTTGTCGGTGGTGCCGGAGTCGTCCGAGCGGTGGAAGGACTGGATGTCGGCGTCCGGCAGCTTGGCGCCCGGGTTGAGGGCGGCGATCGCCGGGTCGTTCCACTTGGTGATCTGCGAGTCGAAGATCTTGGCGGCGGTGGGGCCGTCCAGGACCAGGTTGTCGACGCCGTCGACGTTGTAGACCAGCGAGATCAGACCCGCGGCCATCGGCAGGTCGATGCCCTGGCCACCGGTGCAGACGGCCTTGGAGGCCTCGACCTCGGCCGGCTTCAGGGCCGAGTCGGAGCCGGCGAACTGGATCTTGCCCTGGTTGAACTGCTGGACGCCCGCACCGGAGCCGCCACCGCTGTAGTTGACCGTGGCGCCGGAGCAGGCCGCACCGAAGGCGGTCTTCCACACGTCAACGGCGTTGCCCTGCGCGGTGGAACCGGCGGCGAGGAGGGCGGTGGGCTTGCTGCCACAGTTGATCGGGGCCGCGGCGGCGGAACCCGAGGAGCCCGAACCGCCGGCGGTCGTGTTGTTGTTGTCCGAGCCGCACGCGGCGAGCGACAGCGAGCTGACGAGCGCCATGGCACCGATCGCGAGGGCCTTGGTGCGGCCGTTCCGCTGGAGCTTCACTGGGTGTCCCTTTCTGTGGCATTGCCCGTCGCGCGGGCCGTGCGGACACGGCGGGGCGCGGGTTTTGCTGTGGTCCGGGGCCCGTCCGGCCCTCCGGTAGTCCCGAAGTTAGGCCGGGTAAGTGACACGACAGCCGGTCGCAAGTGAACGGGGAGTGAACCTCGAACGGATGACAGGAAACTAGGTCAGGTAGTAACGGTTGCGTCACGGCGAGAACTCGGGGAGATCACTTCCATCGCTCCTCCACTAACGGAAGCCTTCCGTCCGAACCGGCTCCGCCCCCAGGATCTCCAGCAGGGCGTCGACCAGCAACCGGTCGCGGTCGTGGGTCAGCCGGACGCGGGCCTTCCCCGCCGGGAGCCACTCCAGCCGGTCCACTTCCCGGTTCGGCCGGAACGCCCCCGCGGTCGGCACCGCCGCCCAGTAGCGGACCTCCTTCGGACGGCCCTGCACCGGGTAGTGCTGCGCGGGCAGCTCGGGACCGAGCACGCAGCTGAACCCGGTCTCCTCGCGCACCTCGCGCACCGCCGCCTCGGCCATGCCCTCGCCCGGGTCGAGCTTGCCCTTGGGCATGCTCCAGTCGTCGTACTTGGGCCGGTGGATCAGCGCGATCCGGGGCCGTCCCAGCCGCCCGCTCTTCTTGGGCCGGCCGGGCAGCCACAGCACCGCGCCCGCGGCGAGGATCACCGGAGCGTGCACCGCCTGGCCGGTGCTCAGCCGATCGCGCAATTCATGCCGTCCGTGGTGCGGGGGAGTGCCCCCAGCCCTCGGCAGGGGGGATCTCCAGCCAGCCGTCCAGGCCTGGCGGGAGTTCGGGCCACCGGCGGCCGAAGGCGTAACGCGCCGCCTCGACCTCCAGTCGTTGATCAGCATGCACCACGCCCAGCACGTAGGCGGTGGCGGGGGTGATCCGCGGCGTGCGCGCCGCCGTCGCCGCGGTGACCGCCGCGTCCGCCGCCTCCTGGTGGCGGCCCAGCACCTCGTCCAGCTCGTCCAGCTCCACGGACGGGCGGCCGCACACCTCCAGCGCGTAGCGGGCCCGCTTCACGAGGATCCGCATCCGCGCCCACGGCGCGTCGTCGGCGGCCAGCGCGGTGTCCGCGTCCACCGCGCCACGGGCCTGCGGGACGGCGCCCAGGCGGCGCAGCCCGTCCCCGCCGTACGGTGTGGCGGCGCGCTGGAGCGGCAGCTGGGCGGCGGTCGCGGTCAGCGCGGTGAACGCGCCGGCCGCCTGCGGCAGCAGCACCGCGCCGGCCCGCGCGTTCGCCGACTCCAGCAGCGGCGCCTCGCCGACCAGCAGCGTCATCCGGTCCGCCAACGCGTGCAGCCGGGCCGACCGCAGCTCCTGGAGCACGCTGGAGTGGGCCCTCGTCCGGGCCAGCGTCAGCTGGCGGTCCAGCAGCGCCCGCGCCTTCGGTGCGCCGGCGTGCCCGGCCAGCATCCCCGTCCCCTCCGGGTCGGAGCCGCTCAGCGAGTCGAGCGCGCCCAGCAGCCGGGCGGAGCGACGGACGTACCCGGGCTCCAGCGCGAGCAGGTTGAGCAGCCAGCGCAGCTCGGTGCGGGACTCCTGCGCCCAGGACTGCTCGAAGACGCTGCCGAAGGTGTGCAGCAGCCCGCCGATCCGCCGCACGGCACGCAGCAGGTCGGCCGTGCCGGCCGCCGGTACGACGGCCGTGCCCGGTCTAACGCCGACCTCCCCCACCGCCAGCGGCAGGGCGCGCAGGAACGCGCCGGCCTGGGCGGTGAGATGGCTGGAGAGGATGTCCCCGGCGGTCGCTGTGGAGGCCGCCCGGGCCGTCATCGGCGCTTCGGTCATGGCGTGGTAGATCCCCGTTCCCCCGGGTCCGTCCCCCGGGGCTGGTGGCCGACGACCGCCGGAGCCGGCCCCCTGCCGGCCCCGGCGGCTCGCATCAGTGGTCGCGTCAGCGGGAGGTGGCGGCCCGGCGGCGCTGGCGCGAGTCGATCAGCATGTCCTGTACGTGCCGCAGCGGCTTGCCCTCGGCGTCCTGCGAGTGGCGGGTCCAGGCGCCGTCCGGACCGAGGTGCCAGGACTGGGTCTCGTCCGCCACCCCGAGGTCGAGCAGCCCGGACAGCTCGGCGCGGTGCGCGGGATCGGTGATCCGCATCAGCGCCTCGATCCGGCGGTCCAGGTTGCGGTGCATCATGTCGGCGCTGCCGATCCAGACCTCCGGATCGCCGTTGTTGCCGAACACGAAGACGCGGGAGTGTTCGAGGAAGCGGCCGAGCACGCTGCGGACCCGGATGTTCTCGCTCAGGCCCGGCACGCCGGGACGGATCGCGCAGATCCCACGGACCCACACGTCCACCGGCACCCCGGCCTGCGAGGCCCGGTACAGCGCGTCGATCACGGCCTCGTCGACGATCGAGTTGACCTTGAGCTTCACGTAGGCCGGACGGCCCGCGCGGTGATGGGCGATCTCGTTGTGGATCCGCGAGACCAGGCCGTCGCGCAGACCGCGCGGGGCGGTCAGCAGACGGCGGTAGGACTCGCGGCGCGAGTAACCGGACAGGCGGTTGAAGAGGTCCGAGAGGTCGGCGCCGACCTGCGGGTCCGAGGTGAGCAGCCCGAGGTCCTCGTAGAGCCGGGCGGTCTTCGGGTGGTAGTTGCCGGTCCCCACGTGCGAGTAGCGCCGCAGGGTGTCGCCCTCCTGACGGACCACCAGCGACAGCTTGCAGTGCGTCTTCAGGCCGACCAGGCCGTAGACGACGTGGCAGCCGGACTCCTCCAGCTTGCGGGCCCACTTGATGTTGGCCTGCTCGTCGAAGCGCGCCTTGATCTCGACCAGGACCAGCACCTGCTTGCCCGACTCCGCCGCGTCGATCAGCGCGTCGACGATCGGCGAGTCGCCCGAGGTGCGGTACAGCGTCTGCTTGATCGCCAGCACGTCCGGGTCGGCCGCGGCCTGCTCCAGGAAGGCCTGCACGGAGGTGGAGAAGCTGTCGTACGGGTGGTGCAGGAGGACGTCCCGCTCGCGCATCGCGGCGAAGATGTCCGGCTGGGAGGCCGACTCGACGTCGGTCAGCCCACGGGCCGTGCCCGCCACGAACTTCGGGTACTTGAGCTCCGGGCGGTCCAGCTCGGAGATCCCGAACAGACCGGTCAGGTCGAGCGGGCCGGGCAGCGGGAAGACCTCCGCCTCGGTGATGTTCAGCTCCCGCACCAGCAGGTCCAGGATGTAGGGGTCGATCGACTCCTCGACCTCCAGCCGCACCGGCGGGCCGAAGCGCCGCCGCATCAGCTCCTTCTCCAGGGCCTTGAGGATGTTCTCGGTGTCGTCCTCCTCGACCTCCAGGTCCTCGTTGCGGGTGACCCGGAACGCGTGGTGAGCGAGCACCTCCATGCCCGGGAACAGTTCCTCCAGGTGCGCGCCCATCACGTCCTCCAGGGGGACGTAACGCTGGGGCGAGGCCTCCAGGAAACGGGCCAGCGACTGCGGGACCTTCACACGGGCGAAGTGCTTGAACCCGGACACCGGGTTGCGCACCACCACGGCGAGGTTGAGGGACAGCCCCGATATGTACGGGAAGGGGTGCGCCGGGTCGACCGCCAGCGGGGTCAGGACCGGGAAGATCTTCTGCCGGAAGAGCGTGTGCAGGCGGGCCTGCTCCTTCTCCGCCAGCTCCGGCCAGCGGACCACCTCGATGCCCTCGGTGGCGAGGTCCGGCAGCACCTCCTGCTGGAACGCGGCGGCATGGCGGGCCATCAGCTCGCGCGAGCGCGTCCAGATCAGGTCGAGCACCTCGCGCGGCTGGAGGCCGGAGGCGCTGCGCTGGGCGACGCCGGTGGCGATCCGGCGCTTGAGGCCGGCCACCCGGACCATGAAGAACTCGTCCAGGTTGCTCGCGAAGATGGCGAGGAACTTGGCCCGCTCCAGCAGCGGGATCTGCGGGTCCTCGGCGAGCTCCAGGACCCGCTCGTTGAACGCGAGCCAGCTCCGCTCGCGGTCCAGGAACCGGCCCTGCGGAAGCTCCTCGAAGTCCTGCTCGTCCACCGTCGACGGCTCCGGCGGCAGACCGAGCCCGTTCGACATCAGGGCAGGCGAGGACAGTGGGGCAGAGACGGGGCGAGGGATGCTCATGGGTTCCAGCTCCTCCAGCAGCAGGACGGCGTCCGAACGCCAATGGCTCTGCGGGCCGTCGTCATCGCCCGGCGCCCACGCCCACCCACCCGGCGCGGTCCGTACAGCACCGGCCGCCGTGGTACGGCCGACGCTGCACGAGCGAGACACTACGGACTTCATCCTGTGATCTTCGCGGCAACAATTGAATCCACGGTAAACACCGCATGGCCAGGAGGAAAGCTGAGTCGGTCGGGGGCGGGGCGGCGGTGCCCCGCGCCTTGCCCCGACCGACCGTTGCGGCTACACCACCCGGTCCGCCCGGTACTCGACGCGGTACATGAGGTCCACCTCGTGCACGGTGAATCCCAGTCGTTCATATACCCGCACGGCGGCCGGATTGTCGGCGTCGACGTAGAGAAGTACGGTTTCCAGTCCACGCTCGCCGGGTCCTGAGCCGGTCAGGTGACGCAGGCCCGCCGCGGTCAGCGCGCGGCCCAGGCCGCTGCCCTGCTCGGCAGGGTCCACCCCGACGACGTACACCTCGCCGAGGGCCGGCTCGGTGGCGGTGGCCCCGTGCACCTTGGTCCAGTGGAAGCCGACGACCCTGCCCTCGCGGGTGGCCAGGAAGAAGCCCGCCGGGTCGAACCAGGGCTCGGCCAGCCGGTCCGCCAGGTCGCGCTGGGTCCAGGCGCCCTGCTCGGGGTGGTGAGCGAAGGCGAGGGCGTTCAGCCGCAGCCATTCGGCGTCGTCCACGCCCGGACGGAAGGTCCGCAGCTCGACGCCCTCGGGGAGCGGAACGGTCTCGGTCTGCGCGCCCGTGCGGCGCATCTGCCGCAGCTCGCGGACCAGCTCGGCGCCGTACCGGTCGGCCAGGTGGCGGGCGGCGGGGTGGCCGCCGTGCACCCAGAAATCGACGGCGTCACGGCCGGCCCGGTGGGCCTCCGCCAGCACGGCGTCCACCAGGGGGCTCGCCAGGCCGCGGCCTCGGGCGGCGGGGGCGACGACGAGTTCGGCGGCGGGGTTGGCGTGGGTGCCGGGGGGCGCGTCCTGGGGGATCTCCAGCTGGCCGTAGGCCACGACGGCGGCGTCGGCGCTCTCAGCGGCTTCAGCGGCTTGGGTGGCTCGGGCGGCTTCGAGGAGGTGGATGACACCAGGGCGGGGCGCCTCCGAGGAACGCAGCCGGAGCCGGCCCTGCTCGGACACGGCCGCCCGGCCGTCGACCGCCTGGGCGTCCGCGAGCACGCGCAGGGCGCCGTCACGCTGCCCGGGCCGGAGCACACTGTCCGCGATGACCGCTGTCTGTTCGTCCATGGACTGACAATACGTCACCGGGCACGGCCTTTCCGGAAACGCGAAGAACCCCCATCCGGAAACCGGATGGGGGTTCTTCAGAAGAATTGTTCGGCGGCGTCCTACTCTCCCACAGGGTCCCCCCTGCAGTACCATCGGCGCTGTGAGGCTTAGCTTCCGGGTTCGGAATGT
>NZ_JBEZGX010000082.1:0-32850 GCF_040650235.1 Kitasatospora sp. NPDC048722 | reverse complement strand
TCCGACAGGAGGCCGTCCACGCCCTCCCGGTCGGTGGTGTGGTCGTCCGCGAAACGACGGTCACCCGTCGCGTCCGGCACGTGCTTCACACAGACGACGATCCTCAAGCTCATGAGCGGTTCTCCTGTCACGGGTGCACTGGATCCATGGCCTCAGGTCATGCCGAGGGTACTGAGTGCCAATCCCGGCCCGGCCGCGCCATGCGCCCGCAAGCGCCACCTGGACCGGCATGCCGTGTCGGCTCTCTTCGACTGGCGTCAGAGGCTCCGACACGACAATACGGCACTCAGTACCCCTCGTAAAGGAACTCAGTACCCTTCACGGTGGCCCGGGGCCCTCGGGCCGTCCTGCGGGGCCGGTCCGCCCAGGGCCACGGCGGCCTCGCCGGTGTGGACCCGGAAGGTGAGCGACTCCTGGAGGTACAGCCGGACGGAGTCGGCGTCGTGGGAGAGGTAGCCGACCGACACGTCCTGGCCGAGGACGAGCTCGAAGTCGCCGCCGCGGGCGGAGAGCAGGAGGGCGCCCTCGATGGCGGGGGCCCAGATGATGTCGCCGTCCAGGAGCCGGGCGAGGTGGTTGTGGACGGGGTAGCCGTGGTCGCTGGTCTCGTTGACGGCGGTGAACGCGTCCGCGCCGAGGAGCAGCGAGTACGGGCCGCCGACGCCCGCGAGGCGCAGGGCCGTGAGGGCGCGGCTGACGGCGTTGGGGTAGTCGCGGACGTCGGCCGGGAGCGCGACGGGCGGGTTGGTGGCGGCGGCGCGGATGCCTTCGATCGCGGCGGCCCGGTAGCCCTCGAAGACGGCGCGGTCCTCGGCGAGGGCGAGGGTGCGGGCGGCGTCCTTGACGGGCTGCCAGTCGGAGTCGCGGGCGCCGCGCTCGACGTCGTCGACGGCCTCGCGCGCGAGGGCGAACGGGACGCGGAGCTCGACCACCGGCCGGGCCTCGCGGGCGTGGGCCAGGACGCCGTCGGCGGGCGGGTCGATCACGGCGAGGTGGCCGGTGCCGACGGCCGCCAGCCCGGCGCCCTCGGGGCCGCGCAGGTCGACGGCGCGGCGGCCGGCGACGTGCAGCGTGAAGGTCTGGCGGGCCTCCTCCTCGATCTCGGCCCAGGCGGCGGCGGAGACGGGGGCGAGGTCCCGGTGCAGGTTGTCCATGGTGCGCAGGTCCTTGTCAGGGGGTCCGTTTGAGGCTGCCGATGCCGAGCGAGCCGTCCCCCGGGACGGCGGCCGGCGCGGGCGGCGGGGGCGGAGGGGCGTCGAGGAAGTCGGCGGTCGGGACGAAGAACAGCGAGCCGGTGACGGCGGTGGAGAAGTCGAGCAGCCGGTCGGTGGTGCCGGGCGGGCGGCCGACGAACATGTTGCGCAGCATCTCCTCGGTCACCTCGGGGGTGCGCGCGTAGCCGATGAAGTAGGTGCCGTACTCGCCGCCGCGCTCGAAGGAGCCGAACGGCATGTTGAAACGGACGATCTTCCGCTCCTCGCCGTCCGGCCCGGTGAGGACGGTGAGCGCCACGTGCGAGTCGGCGGGCTTGACGTCGTCGTCGAGCTCGATGTCGCCGAGCTTGGTGCGTCCGACCGCCCCCTCCTGCTCCTCGGTGCTCAGCGCGTTCCACTTGTCGAGGTCGTGCAGGTACTTCTGGACGACGACGTAGCTGCCGCCGGCGAAGCCCGGGTCCTCGTCGCCGACCAGCGCGGCGGCCTCGGCGGCGCGGCCCTCGGGGTTCTCGGTGCCGTCGACGAAGCCGAGCAGGTCCCGGTCGTCGAAGTACTGGAAGCCCTGGACGGAGTCGACGACGGCGGCCGCGCCGGCGAGGCGCTCGGCGAGCCGGGCGGCGAGCTCGAAACAGAGGTCCATCCGCTCGGCCCGTACGTGCAGCAGGAGGTCGCCGGGGGTGGCCGGGGCGCGGTGGCGGGCGCCGGCCACCTCGCGGAACGGGTGCAGCCCGGCCGGCCTCGGGCCCGCGAAGAGCCGGTCCCAGGCGTCCGAGCCGATGCCGGTGACGCAGGTCAGACGCCCCTCGGGGGCGCGGAAGCCGACCGAACGGCGCAGTCCGGCGAGGTCGGGCAGGAGGTCGCGGACGGTGTCCTCGCCACCGGGGTGCACGGTGAGCACGAGGAACACGGCCGCGCCGGTCAGCGGGGACAGGACGGCTTGCGGCTCGGGCTGCATGGGCGGTTCCCTCCGGGGGACGTCAGGAAGGCGCGAACCTGATCATTCGTACGATTACACCGCAGAGCGGGTGGATCGGCACGGGCAGCGCACGCCCGGGCACGGGGTGGTCGTCGGAGCGCCAACCTGTCCCGCTTCCCGCTTCCCGCTTTCGCGCCGCGCCGCAGGTCCCCCCGACAATGGGATGAGAGCTCCCGAAGGGCGGCGAACCGATGGCGCCGTACATCGCGGTGAGCGCGCTGAGCCACGAGGGCCTGGTGCGCGAACACAACGAGGACAGCCTCACGATCGGGCCGTGGACGCTCTGCGCCACGGTGACCACCAACCCGCAGACCCTGCTGTTCCCGTTCGGCCCGCCCTGCGTCGTCGCGGTCGCCGACGGCCTCGGCGGCCACCCCGGCGGCGAGGTGGCCAGCGCGCTGGTGGCCCGCCGGCTCGCCGCGGACGGTCCCGGGCTCGGCGACGAGGAGGCGGTCCGCGAGGAGCTCCAGGAGTGCAACCGCGCCGTCTACGCGGCCGCCGCCGAGGAACCGGAGCTGGCCGCGATGGGCACGACGGTGGCCGGCCTGGTGCTGCTGCCCGAGCGGGCGGTGGCGTTCAACGTCGGCGACAGCCGGGTCTACCGGGTCACCGCGGACGGCCTGCGGCTGGTGAGCGTGGACGACAGCCCGCCGCTGCCGCCCGGCCGGCGCACCACCTCGATGGTCACCCAGACGCTGGGCGGCTCGCTCGGCCTGACCTTCGTCGAACCGCACGTGCGCGCGACCCCGCTCGCCGCCGGCGACCGCTACCTGGTGTGCAGCGACGGGCTGACCGACCCGGTGCCCGAGGAGGAGCTCGCCGAGCTGCTCGCCCGGACCTCCGGGGACTCGGACCGGTCGGACGGGAAGGCGGCGTTCGAGCTGTGGCGGGCCGCGATCGAGGCCGGCGGGCCGGACAACATCACGCTGGCGCTGGTGCGGATCGGCGAATGACCGGACGCGGAGGAAGCGTGAAGCCGTGGTGACGATCCGTCACCACGGCTTCGCTGCAACGACGTTGATGCCTACTTGCGGAGCAGCAGGATCACGCCCGCGGTCACCAGGCCGACCACGACGGCGGCCGCGCCGTACGCCAGGCGGTGCGCCCGCACCACCGGCAGGAAGCGGTCCACGGCGTAGCGGCCGGGCCCGGTCAGGGCGAGCGCGGCGGCGCCGGCCGTGAGCAGCAGCTCGTACTCGCTGCCCTTCGGCGCGAAGAAGCCGCCGCCCCAGGTGACGGCGATCGCGTTGACCATCGTGCCGACGATCGCGGCGCCGGCCAGCGGGGTGAGCAGGCCGATCGCGAGCGCGAGGCCGCCCGCCGTCTCGGTGAGACCCGCGACGACGGCCATGGCGTTGCCCGCCGGGTAGCCGCTCGCGGTGAAGAACTGGCCGGTGCCGTCGATCCCGCCGCCCCCGAACCAGCCGAACAGCTTCTGGCTGCCGTGCGCGGCCATGGTCAGGCCGAGCACGAGGCGCAGGAGCAGGAGCCCGGCGTCGTAGGCGTGCGGGGAGGTCTCCGCCGCTCCGGGGGTCACCCGGTTCGGGCGGGCGGAAGTGGTGGGGGCGGTCGTGCTCGGGCTGCTGCTCGGCATGCGCGTCTCCATCGCTGGGGGTCGGTCGCGGGGAGGGGTGTGGTGATGCGGCCGCGCTCGGACACCCCGCGTTAGTTCAAATTTGAACGGGCTGCTCCTTGACCGTACCGTGGAGTTCGAATTTGAACAACTGACGGTCCGTCGGCGACTCGCGGTCCCGGCACCGCGCGGGGCAGGGTGGAGGCATGGCTGAACGCGCGCACCACGAACTGGCCGCGATGCCCGGCACGCCCTACCCCGAGGCCCTCGCCGCCTTCGGCGAGCGGGTCCGCCTGATCGGCCCCGACCAGTGGGACGCCCCCACCCCGTGCACCGACTGGTCCGTCCGCGACCTCGTCAACCACCTCACCGGCGAGCAGCTCTGGATTCCCGAACTGCTGATGGGCGCCACCGTCGCGGAGGTCGGCGGCCGCTTCGACGGCGACGTCCTCGGCGACGACCCGGTCGCCGCGTGGACGGCCGCCGCCGACGCCGCCAAGCACGCCTTCGCCGTCCCCGGCGCCACCCGGCTCACCGTCCACCTGTCGTTCGGGGACGCCTCCGGGCAGGACTACCTGGACCAGGTCACCACCGACCTCGTGATCCACACCTGGGACCTCGCCGAGGGCATCGGCCGCCGGACCCGGCTGCCCGCCGGTCTCGTCGACTTCGCCCTCGCCACGATCGACGGCCACGGCGACCTGTCGGGCACCGGCGCCTTCGCCCCGCCCGTCCCCGTCCCGGACGACGCGGACCCGCAGACCCGCCTGCTCGCCCTCACCGGGCGCCGCGCGCGCCCCCGAGAGAGGCGCTGACCTGCTGGTTCGCCGTCCACGCCGGCCGATGCCGGACACTGGAGACAACGGGGGGACGTTTCCGTGCGAGAGGCGGGCGTGCCATGCGCAGGCCGGACATCCTCGGCGAGTTCACCGCCGACCACCAGGCGGTCGCAGAGCTGCTCACCCGGATCGAGTCCGCGCCCGACGGCACCGCCGAGCGCGCCGACCTGCTGGCGACACTCACCGACCTGCTGTTCACCCACTGCGCCGCCGAGGAGGAGCACCTCTTCCCGGTCGTCCAGCACGACGTGCCGGACGGCGGGGCGCTGGTCTTCGGCTGCATCCACGACCATCTGGCGATCGGGCAGTACCTGGCCGACCTGCAGGGGCTCTCCCCCGGCGACCCCGCCTTCGCCACCCTCTTCGGCGGACTCGCCGACACCGTCCGGCGGCACCACACGACCGAGGAGAAGCAGCTCTTCCCCGCCGCCCGCAAGGCCCTGCCCGCCGCGGCCCGCGCGGCGCTCGGCGACCGGCTGCGGGCCGACCGCGAGGAGATCGCCGAGGCCGGGCCGGCTAGCCCTTCGGGCTGATCACCGCGAACCGGCCGCCCTCCGGGTCCTGGAGGCGGGCCACCCGCCCGTACGGGGAGTCGAAGGCGGGCCCGAGCGCCGAGCCGCCCAGCTCCCCGGCCAGCGCGATCGCCCGGTCGGTGTCCACGACGGAGAACGACACCTCCCAGTGCGGCGGCGCCCCCGCCGGGCCGCCCGCCTGCTCCTTCGCGAGCGCCGCGACGCTGTGGCCCTCCGCCCGCAGCACCACCCGGTCGTGCTCCCAGCGCACGTCGAACCGCTCCGGGTCGCGGCCGTCCCAGCGGAACACCTCGCCGTAGAACAGGGCAGCGGCGAACGGGTCCGGGGTGCGCAGCTCGATCCAGACCGGGGCGCCCGGCAGGTCCAGCCGCCGGGCCCGGCCCGGCGGGCCCTCCCAGATGCCGAACGCGGCGCCGGCCGGGTCCGCGGCGAACGCGATCCGCCCGACGTCGAAGGCCAGCGGCCCGACGGCCAGCGTGGCCCCGCGCTCGCGCACCGCGTCGGCGGCGGCGTCGGCGCTCTCCGTCCCGAAGTAGCTCGTCCACGCGACCGGGATCTCCCAGCCGCCGCTCATGACGCCCATCCCGGCCACCGCCTCGCCGCCGACCACCGCGTGCACGTAGGGGCCGAGACGGTCCGGCCCGGGCTCGAACTCCCAGCCCAGCAGCGGCCCGTAGAACGCCTGCGCGTGCGCCAGGTCCCGGGCCGTCAGGCTCACCCAGCACGGAACGGCCGCCACGCAGCGCACCCGGGCGGTCTCACCGCTACCCATCGCGGACCTCCTCGCCACCCGGCCGCCGGGCCCCTCCCGACACCCACGGCCCACCGGCCGCCCGGGACGCCCACAGCCTAGGCCGACGGGCGTACCCCCGCCCGGCCCGACACGGCCGGGTTCAGCGCACCCGGTTCTCGGGCGGCTCGGTGTCCAGCGGGATGCCGACGGGCCCGGGCGGATCGACGGTCTCGCCGAAGGGAAGGATCCGGACCGCCTCGTAGCGGTCGCCGTCCGGCCGGCTGAAGACCCTGACCTCGGCGGAGCCCCTGTCGATCAGCCGAAAGACGGGGATGTCGGCGCCGGCACACGCCGGGCAGCACGTGGGGCCCATCGACGCCCGTGACGGTGACCCCGGGACATGGGACCACCACACAAAGCGGCGTGACGCAGGTCACAGTCGGGGGCGAAATATCCGGGGACGGAATCCCCGTTTGGACTCTCGTAGGCAGAAGCGGGGAGAAGTTCCCCGGTATCCTGATGAGGAGCAGTCGTCGTGACCACCGCCGCCACCAAGCCGGCCCGTTCCGCGGAGAGCGTCCGGGCGCCCAAGCTGCGTGCCGATGCCACCCGGAACCGGGAGCGGATCGTGCTGGCGGCCCGGGACGCGTTCGTCGAACACGGTGCCGAGGTGCCGCTGGACGAGATCGCGAAGCGGGCGGGGGTCGGCAACGCCACGCTGTACCGGAACTTCCCGGACCGCACGTCGCTGATCAAGGCCGTGGCACTGCTCGTCAAGGGCCGCATCCTGGCCCTCGCCGAGACGGCGGCGGCCGAGGCGGACGCGGACGGCGGCACCGGCCCGTTCGACGCGCTCCAGCGGTTCGCGCACGGGACCGTCGAGGAGAAGGTCGGCGCGCTGTGCACGGTCTTCGGCACCCGGGTGGACCCGTTCGACCCGGACGTCGTCGAGATCCGCGACCGGATGCGCGCGGCCGTCGGCGGCCTGCTGGAGCGGGCCCGCGCGGCGGGCGAGCTGCGGCCGGACGTCGACCACGGTGACCTGTTCATCGCGATCGCCCAGCTCTCCCGCCCGCTGCCGAACACCTCCTGCCGGATGCTCGACGACTTCGTGCACCGGCACCTCCAGCTCTTCCTGGACGGCCTGCGGGCACCCGCCCGTTCGGTCCTGCCCGGCCGGCCCGCCACCTTCGAGGACTTCCAGGCCGCCCACCACTGATCCGATCCGACCCCCGGAGCCCACGACCCCCGACCGACCGGAGCCCCAGGCCGCCGAGGCCTGATCCCGGCATGCCCGCGTACGGCGCCGACACTCGCGCGCCGCAAGCCCGTTGACCCCTCTCCCGCCCCGCACGCACCCGTGAAGCGAGTACCGCCATGCCCGAAACCGACGCCCGCCCGGCGACGCTGCCCGATCCCAGGCGCTGGAAGGCGCTGATCTTCATCGGCCTCGCCCAGCTGATGGTCGTCCTCGACGCGACCATCGTGAACATCGCCCTGCCGTCCGCCCAGCGCGACCTCGGCATATCCGACGGCAACCGCCAGTGGGTCATCACCGCCTACGCGCTGGCCTTCGGCGGCCTCCTGCTGTTCGGCGGCCGGATCGCCGACCTGTGGGGCCGCAAGCGCACCTTCATCGTCGGCCTGACCGGCTTCGCCCTCGCCTCCGCGCTCGGCGGCGCCGCGGCCAACACCGCGATGCTGCTCGGCGCCCGCGCCCTCCAGGGCGTGTTCGGCGCGCTGCTCGCTCCCGCCGCGCTGTCCCTGCTCGCGGTCACCTTCACCGAGGCCAAGGAGCGCGCCAAGGCCTTCGGCATCTACGGCGCGATCGCCGGCGGCGGCGGCGCCATCGGCCTGATCCTCGGCGGCCTGCTCACCGAGTACATGAACTGGCGCTGGACCTTCTTCGTCAACATCCCGTTCGCGATCATCGCCGCCGCGGGCGCCGTCCTGGTGATCCGCGAGCCCGCCGAGGGCCGCAACCGCAACCGTCTGGACGTCCCGGGCGTGCTGCTGGTGACCACCGGCCTGGTCTCCCTGGTCTACGGCTTCACCCGCGCCGAGACGAGCGGCTGGACGGCCGGCAGCACGCTGGGCCTGTTCGTCGCCGCCGCCCTGCTGCTGACCGCGTTCGTCCTGGTCGAGCGCCGGGTCAAGGCCCCGCTGCTGCCGCTGCGCGTGGTGCTCGACCGCAACCGCGGCGGGGTGTACCTGTCGCTCGGCATGGCCGTGATCGGCATGTTCGGCCTGTTCCTGTTCCTGACCTACTACTTGCAGATCGTGCTGGGCTACAGCCCGGTCCTGACCGGCGTCGCGTTCCTGCCGATGGTGGCCGGCATGATCACCGGCTCGACCCAGATCGGCGCCCGGCTGATGACCCGGGTCCCGGCGCGCTTCCTGATGGCGCCCGGCTTCCTGGTCGCCTCGATCGGCATGCTGATCCTGACCCAGATCGGCCTGGACTCCTCCTACCCGGTCCACATCCTGCCCGGCCTGATCCTGATGGGCCTCGGCATGGGCACCGCCTTCATGCCGGCCATGAGCCTCGCCACGCACGGCGTGCAGCCGCGCGACGCGGGCGTGGCCTCGGCGATGGTCAACACCTCGCAGCAGGTCGGCGGCGCGATCGGCACCGCGCTGCTGAACACCATCGCGGCCAGCGCCACCACGGGCTGGCTGGCCTCGCACGCGACCGCCGCCGCGGCGACCGATCCGGCCGCCGCCAAGGTGCTGCAGTTCCAGGGCATGGTGCACGGCTTCTCGACCGCGATCTGGGTGTCCTTCGGGATCCTGGTGGCGGCCTCGGCCGTGGCCTTCACCTTCGTCAACGCGGGCCGTCCCGGCGCGGCGAGCGGCTCGGCCGCCGGTGCCGAGGAGGTCGTCGAGGTGCCGGTGCTGGCGCACTGACCCCCGGCCCCTGACGGGCGGAACTCCGGGTGCGTACGCGGCCCGTCCGGTGTCCAGGACACCGGACGGGCCGTTCGCCGTTCCCGGGCCGTTCGCCGTTCCCAGGGCGGCCGGGCGGCCCCGGGCGCGGGCGCGGGCCGGGCGGCCGGTGCACACGGGCAGCCCCCGCCCCCTCGAAGCGGCGGCCCCGATCGACGAGAATGACGGGTACCGCGAGATGTCCGCGGGCCACCGTCACCGGTCCGGCCCCCGGCCCCCCACGCCAGAGGGAGGACATCGTGCATGACCGCACCGAGCAGCTCTCCGACAGCAGGTACCTGCTGCTCACCACCTTCGGCGACGACGGCAGCCGCCTGGAGTCGCAGATCTGGGTGGTCGCCGACGGCCCGGCGCTCGGGGTCTGGGCCCCGGCCCACTCGGGCGCGGCCGAGCGGATCCGGCGCCACCCCAAGGTGCTGGTCGGCCCCTGCGACGCCCACGGGCGCCCGACCGGCCGCCGGATCCCGGCCCGCGCGCGGGTCTGCGACGCGGACGCCACCGCGCGCTACCGCACCTCGCTGATCAACAAGTACGGCCTGACGGCACTGCTCGCGCTGGCCCGCAGCCGCTTCCGGGTCGGACTCGCGGGAACGGTGGGCATCCGCATCACGATCGACGAGCCGGAGCAGCGGCTGGTCGGGCCGGAGTGGCAGCTGCCGACGACGTACTGCCCGAACTGAACCCGCGACGTACAGCCCGAACTGAACCGGCGCCGGACCCGACCCGCGCCGGACACGGCTTCGACTCCGCGGCGCCGACCCGGGTTCAGTCCCCGTCGTCCGGCGCCCGGGCCAGGTCCCCGGGCTCGCAGGCCTCCCTGCCGGTCGCCACGTGCACGACGCGGACCGCCCGCTCGGGACCGCCCGGCACGACCCGCTGCTCGTGCCCGCAGCGCGGACAGGTCAGCGGGATGCGCGGCCGGTTCGGATCCCGTTCGCCGCCCCGGGCGTGCCCGCGCGTGTCCGCACGGGGGCCCGGGCCGCCGCCGGGGCCGGTCACGTCAGCGGGTGGGTCGGGACCGGGCTGACGTCCTGGATCTCGCCGTGGGCCTTGGTGAGGAGCTGCGACGCGAGGTCGTTGAGCGCCCGGGCCCCGGCGATCTCCTCGCCGACCCGCAGCTGTTCCGGATCGGAGGGGTGGCGGCTGCTGTAGCCGTGGGCGCGCACCTCACTGCCGTCGCTCAGCCGGAGCAGGGCGGCGGCGGTCGTCCGCGGGCCCTCCTCGCGGAACTCCATCTCGATGTGCCAACCGACCAGAGTCTTCATGGCGGATCACCTCCATCGGTTACTCCTCCAGAGTGCGCCGCCCCCGGCGTCCGCACCAGGCCAGAGCGGGCCGCCCCGGGCCAGAGCACGCCCGAGGGAAGTTGAACACGTTCAAGTCGGCGGCGTAGAGTCATGGCGACGAACAGTTTGAACGCGTTCAAGGGGGTGCTCGGTTGTCCGGGACGGGGTTGTCGGGGATGGGGAAGGGCACGACCGAGCTGGTCGACCTGCTGATCCTGCTCGGCATGGGCGCGGTCGTCCCGCTCGGCCTCGGCCTGATCGGCGGGCCCGGGCTCGCCCGCGTCCGCCGGCTCTGGCCGCTCGCCGCCGTCCCCGGGGCCCTGTCGCTCTGGCTCCCGCGCGGCGGGTTCGCGGCCGGGTGCGCCGTGCTGTACCTGCTCGGCACGCTCGCCGTCGCCGCCCAGGCGCCGCTGCGGCTGGCCCGCACGCGTTCGCTCGCACCGCGCGAGATCGCCGTCCTGATGGCGCTCGCCACGCCCTCGGTGGCCGGCACGGCCCTGGTCGCCGAGCGCGCCGGGTACCCGCTGTTCGGCTTCGAGCCGCACGTCCTGGCGCTGACCGTCCCGCACTTCCACTTCGCCGGGTTCACCGCCGCCCTGGTCGCCGGGCTCGTCTGCCGGGCCGCCGCACCGGACTCCGTGGCGGCCCGCGCCGCCGCGCTCAGCGTCCCGGCGGGCACGCTGCTGGTGCTCGCCGGCTACTTCCTCGGTGCCTGGGTGCAGTTCGCCGGCGCCGTCGTGCTCACCACCGGCATGTGGCTCGTCGGCCTCCTCACCTGGCGCGAACTGCGCACCCGCACCGCCGATCCGGTCACCGCCCGGCTGCTCGCCGGGTCCTCGGCGGTGCTCGCGCTCACGATGCTGCTCGCCCTGTGGTGGGCCCTCGGCCAGGCGTCCGGGCTGCCCCACCCCACGCTCACCTGGATGGCCGCCACCCACGGCGTCGGCAACGCGCTGGGCTTCGCCCTGTGCTCGCTGCTCGCCTGGCGGCGGCTGCGGGCGGAGACACCCCCGCCGCTGCGCACCGACCTCCCGCTCACCACCCACCGATGAACCAGGGGCCACCCGTGGACGACCTCAGCTACCCCGAAGCCGGCGCCAGCTCGACCGGCCAGCTGCCGGACGGCTACAACCACGTGACGCACCACGTGCGGATCGGCCACGGCCGGGCCGCCCTGGAGGTGGCCGGCGCCGCGGTCCTCGGCTGGCGCATGCACCGCCTGGCCGGCGTGCGGATCGACGCGGACGCCGACGCCGCGCCCGGCCTCGCCGTGCGGTGCGCGATCGGCGTCGGCCCGCTGCGCGCGGGCGCCCCGAACCGGGTCCTGCGCACCGAGACCGGACCGGACCGCTACGGCCTCACCTACGGCACCCGCAGCGGCCACCTGGCCAGCGGCGAGGAGACGTTCCGGGTGGAGCTGAGGCCGGACGGGGCGGTCTGGTTCACGGTCACCGCGTTCAGCCGCCCGGTCGCCCTGTACGCCCGCCTGGCCGGGCCCGTCCTGCCGCTCGCCCAGCGGGCCTTCGCCCGGCGGTGCGGGCGGGTGCTCGCGCGCATCGCCGCCGACGCCGGGTGACGGCTGCCCGGCCGTGGCCCGGCGGCGGAAAAGCCGTGGCACGGCGGGCCGCCGATTCGCCATCATCCCGGGGTGATCCTGATGCAGCCCGTGCTGGAAACCGCCGCCCTCGACGACTTCGACCTGTGGCCGACCGGCACCTCCACGCCCTACGGGTTCATCGTCGTGGACGGCGGGACGGCGCCCGCCGACATCGGCACGGCGCTCGCGAGCATCGCCGACGGCACCGCGCCGTGGGAGGGCGACGCGCCCGAGCCGGACGAGGCGGACGACCCGGTCGCCGCGTTCCTGTTCGGGCTGCTCACCAGCCCGTACCCGTACGCCCCCGGCGGCTTCCGCGTCACCGACACCGCCACCGGAGCCGTCTTCGGCCCGGGCTGCTGCAACGGACTCGAAGAGTGGCGCGAGTGGCTGGAGGTGCTCGACGGCGAGGGCACCGGCGGCTTCGGCCACGACCCGACCCCGCTGGCCCGGCGCCTCGGCGACGTCGTCCGGCTGACGTCCGACACGGGCCTCAAGCGGGACAGCCCGGTCATCGAGGTGCCCGTCGACGAGCTCCGCGCCCTGGTCGCGCGCGCCGAGCAGGACCTGCGCGACTTCGTCGGGCTCGCCGGGCGCTGGGCCGGGCGGCACCTCCCGGAGCACGCCGCCGGCGTCGCCGCCGCGCTCGCACGGATACCCGACCCCGTGACCGAGGACCGAGGCCGGTGACGAGGGACGGAGGACCGGGGACGTGACCAGCTTCCGCACCCACCGGGCCCTCGTGCACGACGCCCGCCTCCCGGTCCGGCGGCGGCACGCGGCGCTGCGCACGTGCGTCACCTGCTTCGCGCCGTACGGCTTCCGGGCGACGTACCACCACCTCACGCTGAGCGCCCGGATCCCGCGACGGCTGGAGGCGGACCCGGACGCGCTCGTCCGCGCGGTCGAGGAACTGCACGAGGCGCGGACGCTGTGGCTCGCGCGGGCGGCGGAGTTCGCGGCGCAGCGCCGGGCGCAGAAGCGGGCCGGGTGCCGGGCCGTGCCGGCTCCGCGGCCGTGGTGGCTGCGGAGGTACGACAGCGTCGGGAACGACGCCTGGTACGACGACCCGTTCCGGCATCCGGCGCTGCGACTGCCCGACTACGTCCGCCGGCAGAACGCACTGCTGGACGGTGCCGATCTGCCCGGGTGTCCGGCCTGCGGGGATGAGGGAACGGCGGTGCCGGTCCCGACCTGGCACGGCACGGCCGAGGTGTGCCCGGCGTGCGCGCTGGTGCTTCGACCGTGCGGTGCGTGCGGGCAGCAGCACCGGGCCCTCGTTCCGTCCGCGCCGCGCGCCTGGCACGGGATCTGGCGGCGCTCGCACATGACCGACGAGGGCACGCCAAGCCCGCACTGGCCTCGGCGGGCCTGAAGCTCGGCGGGCCCGAATCACGACGGGCTCAGGCCCGGTGGGCCGGGACGGAGACGAGCACGGTACCGGTGCCCTGGACGCGCACCTCGAAGTGGTCGATCTGGCCCGGCTGGAGCGCCGTGCCGCCGCCGGTGTGCAGCGTGCCCCCGCCGTCCGGCTCGCCGTAGCCGTCCGCCGGGACGTTCCACGTGGTGACCGTCTGGTGCTCCCCATCGTGCGAGACCGCGACCAGGGTGCACGTCAACGGGCCCTGGACATTCGAAAGTTGGAGGCTCACCCGGCTGCCCCAGGTGGTGCCGTCCAGCCCGACGACGGCCCGGGCGCCGGTCTGCGGGTCGGTCGCGGAGAACTGCTGCGCGACGGCGACCACGGCGGGCGTGGCGCTTCCGCCGACCACCGCGGCCGTGACGACCGGGCCCGCGGCCACCATCGCGGCCGCGGCCAGCGCCAGCACCATCCGCCGCATCCGTCCCCTCCGCCGGCCGGCCGAGACCTCGGCGACCAGCCGGTCCAGGAGGTCGGGGTCGGGGCCCGGCGCCGGCCCGGCCGGATCGAGGCCGAGCGCCGCGGCCGAGGCCGAGTACTCGGCCAGCACCGGCTCGACCGGGCCGAGCTCCGCGACCTGCGTCGCGCACTGCGGGCACCCGGCCAGGTGCTCCTCGAACGCGGCGCGCTCGGCGGGCTCCAGCAGGCCGAGGACGTACGCGCCGGCGTCGACGTGGTCGGGGCCGCCGGGGGCGGGGTCGGGGCGGTCGGTCACGATGTCACTCCCCGTTCCTCCAGTGCGAGCCTGAGCGAGCGCAGTGCGTAGAACACCCGCGACCGGACGGTCCCGGCCGGGATGCCGAGTTCGGCGGCCGCCTCGTTGGCGGTGCGGCCCTTGAGGTAGGTCTCGACGATGATCTCCCGGTGGGCGGGCGAGAGGTCGCCGAGGGCGTCCGCGATGGTCATCATCCGCAGGGCCCGGTCGAGTTCGTCGTCGGCGGGCATCAGCTCCAGCGGCCCGGCGTCCACCTCGCGGGGCCGGGCGCGGGCGCTGCGGTGGTCGTCGATGACGATCCGCCGCGCGACCGTGACCAGCCAGGGGCGCAACGAGCGGGCCGCCGGGTCGAGCCGGTGGATGTTGCGCCAGGCCCGGACGAGCGTCTCCTGCACGACGTCCTCGGCGCGCTGGCGGTCGCCGGCGACCAGGTGGAGCACGAAGCCGTAGAGCGGACCGGCGTGCTCGCGGTACAGGGCGCGCATCAGCTCCTCGTCCGACGCCCCCGGCCCGCGTGCTGCGGCGTCACCGCGGGGGTGCTCCTCGGTCACCACTTCATCGTTGCGCACCCCTGCCTCCCGGGCGAGCCGCGTCGTCACGGGTCAGTAGCCACTGCTCGGCGCGGTGGGCTTCGGGGTCGCCGGGGCGCTCGGCATCGGGGTGGTGCCGGTCGTGACGCCCGCCTTGTCACCGGTCGGGGTCAGCGCGTGCCAGATGCCGCCGAAGCCCTGGCCCTTGGTGTCACCGGGCTTGGTGTCCGGTGCGTACCGGTAGACCGGCCAGCCGTTGACGGTGACCTGCTTCGTGCCGTCGTCGCGGGTGAACGAGCCGACGAGCTTGCTGTCGATGCCCTTGACCGTGACGTTTCCGGTGGCCTGCTCGGGCGGCCAGAGCGAGGAACAGCCGGTGTTGCAGGACGAGGCCGGCGGGCTGCTCCTGTCCTTGTCG
The DNA here is from genome assembly GCF_040650235.1 of Kitasatospora sp. NPDC048722. Taxonomy (NCBI): domain Bacteria; kingdom Bacillati; phylum Actinomycetota; class Actinomycetes; order Kitasatosporales; family Streptomycetaceae; genus Kitasatospora; species Kitasatospora sp. NPDC048722. The sequence continues at coordinate 18,070 of NZ_JBEZGX010000082.1, read as the reverse complement.
AAGCGGTAGAGCGTGAAGCCGGAGCCGTCGGTGATGATCGTCCCGAGCTTGGGGTCCGTCGCGGTCCGCAGGGTCGTGCCGCCGGCCGGGGGCTGGCTCGGGGCCGGTGTGCTCGGCGCGGCGGGCGCGCTCGAAGTGCTCGAGGGGCTGGACTTGGCGCTCGAACCGTAGCCGGAGGACCCGCAGCCGGCCACGAGGGCGGTCACGGCGAGGCCGGAGGCGGCGAGCAGCGCGGCCCGCCGCGTGCGGAGGTTGCTGCGCATGGTGGGCTCCCGTGCTCGGGGGGCGTGGTGGACACCCTTCTGTACGGACGGTGGCGGCGCGTTGCTCACCGGGGCGCCACACCGGGGGTGCACGGTGGAATAGGCCGTGCCGGCGTGCCGTTGTCGCGGGCACAGGTCCGAACCGCCTCCTCCGGAAGGGAAGGAATCGCGAGATGAGCAACACGGTCGAGCTGACCAAGGAGAACTTCGACGACATCGTCCCCGGCCCCGAGGGCAAGGACTTCGTCTTCATCGACTTCTGGGCCGGGTGGTGCGGGCCGTGCCGCCAGTTCGCCCCGGTGTACGAGAAGGCCGCCGAGCGTCACCAGGACCTCGTGTTCGCCAAGGTGGACACCGAGGCCCAGCAGGAGCTGGCGTCCGCGTTCGGGATCCAGTCGATCCCGACGCTGGCGATCATCCGCGAGGGCGTGCTCGTCTTCTCGCAGGCCGGCGCGCTGCCGGAGGCGGTGTTCGAGGACCTGATCGGCCAGGCCAGGAAGCTGGACATGACCGAGGTGAAGCGCAAGGTCGCCGAGGAGCAGGCGGCGGAGGGCACGGCGTGACCTGCTGATCAACTCCCGGGCGGACCCGGGGATTCGTCCTCCCCGGCCCCGCTGCGCACTGCGAGCCCGGCCGCCGGCGGATCGACGGCGCGCCGCACCGGGTCGACATCGGCCGGCGGCTCGCACCCGGTCCCGCGCGGCTGGGCCCGGACGATCCGGTCCGGGCGGAACGCGCGGCCGCCGTAGCGGCCGCGGTCGGCGCGCACGGCACCAGGTCGGCCAGGCGGGCGGCGCAGCGGCGGACGGTGCGCTCGTCGGCGTCCGGGCGGGCGGCGAGTTCGGCGGCGGTCGGGCCCGGATGGTCCCTGAGCTCCAGCAGGGCGAGCACGCGACTGACCGGGTGGTCGATCGATGCCCCGTTCCGTCCGGACGGGTTCTGTCCGGATTCGATCCTAGAGTCGTCGGCGACGGGGGCCGACCCCCGGGTTCCCGCCGACGCGAAGGAGCGATCCACCATGAGCACGTTCGTACTGGTCCCCGGTTTCTGGCTCGGCGCCTGGGCGTGGGACGAGGTCGCGGCGCCGCTGCGCGCGGCCGGGCACGCGGTGTACGCGGTGAGCCTGCCCGGGCTCGCCGAACGCGCCGGGGAGAAGGGCGACTTCGGGCTGGAGGACCACATCGCCGACCTGGCCGACCTGCTGGTCCGCGAGGACCTGCACGACGTGGTGCTGGTCGCGCACAGCGGCGCCTGCGCCCCGGTCGACGGGGTCGCCGACCGGATGCCGGAACGCGTGCGCCGGGTGGTCTACCTGGACAGCGGGCCGATGGTCGACGGCAGTTCGGTGTACGACCTGTGGCAGCCCGACTTCCGTGCCTGGGCGGACGCCTCGGTGGTCGACGGCCGGCTGCCGATGCCGTCCTGGGCCGCCATCGCCGAGGGCGGCGCTAGCACGGAGGGCCTGGACGAGACGATGCTCGCCCGGATCGGCTCGCGGGCCACCCCCCAGCCCGTCGGCACCTACCGGGACCGGCTCCGGCTCACCGGCGCCGGGGCCGTGCTGCCGAAGGCGCTGGTGGCCTGCTCGTTCCCGCTCGCCCAGGTACGCGCGATGATCGAGTCGGGACACCCGTGGTTCGCGGGGCTGGACGGGCCGAACTGGGAGCTGCGCGAACTGCTCACCGGGCACTGGCCGATGTTCTCCCGGCCGGACGACACGGCCGCCGTGCTGGCCGAACTCGCTGCGCTCTGAGCGATGCGCGGAGCGGTGCGCCGACCCGCCCCCGGCGCCGCGCGCCCGCCCGCCCGTCCGCTCGGTCACCCGCCGTCCGCGTGTTCGCCTGCGCGGACGGCGGGCGTCGGCGCAGGATGGGCACGGCGCCGGGCACGCGGTCCGGCGCCGGTCCGGCAGGGAGACCGGACCCGAACGGAGAGCGAGCACCGCCCATGAGCGAACAGCCCGCCGGCACCACCACCGAGCCGGCGCCCGGCTGCTCGACGTCTGCGGACGCACGCCCGTCACGCCGGCCCTGGGGGCCGGGGTGACCATCGACACGACGGAGGACCGCGCATGACCACCACGCCCGAGGAGTTCGACGTCATCGTCCTGGGCGCCGGGCCGACCGGCGAGAACGTCGCCGACCGCACGGTCGCGGCCGGCCTGCGCACGGTGATCGTCGAGGCCGAACTGGTCGGCGGCGAGTGCTCGTACTGGGCCTGCATGCCGAGCAAGGCGCTGCTGCGCCCGGCGGCGGCGCTCACCGACGCCCGCGCGGTGGCCGGCGCGCGCGAGGCCGTCGGCGACGGGCTGCTCGACGCGGCCGCGGTGCTGGCCCGGCGGGACTCCTTCGCCTCGCACTGGCGGGACGACGGCCAGGTGAAGTGGCTGCGCGACACCGGCATCGAACTGGTGCGCGGCCACGGCCGGCTGGCCGGCGTGCGGACCGTGACGGTCGAGGCGGAGGACGGCGGCGAGCGGGTGCTGACCGCCCGGCACGCCGTCGCCGTGTGCACCGGCAGCCGCCCGGTGCTGCCGGCCGGGGTGCCGGGGCTGGCGGAGGCCCGGCCGTGGACCAACCGGGAGGCCACCGGGGCCCCCGCCGTCCCCGCGCGGCTCGCGGTGGTGGGCGGCGGCGTGGTCGGCGTGGAGATGGCGACGGCGTGGCGGGCGCTCGGTGCGGAGGTCGTCCTGCTGGTGCGCGGCGGCGGGTTGCTGCCGCGGATGGAACCGTTCGCGGGCGAGCTCGTCCGCGACGGCCTGCGCGAGGCCGGGGTGGACGTCCGGTTCGGCGTGGAGGTCACCGCGCTGGAGCGGGCGGACGGCTCCGGACCGGTCGTGCTGACGCTCTCGGACGGCGGGCGGCTGAGCGTCGACGAGGTGCTGTACGCGACCGGGCGGGCCCCGCGCACCGCGGACGTCGGCCTGGAGCAGGTCGGGCTGAAGCCGGGCGACTGGCTGGAGGTGGACGACAGTTGCACGGTGCTCGGCGTGCCCGGAGAGTGGCTCTACGCCGCCGGGGACGTCAACCACCGGGCCCTGCTCACCCACCAGGGCAAGTACCAGGCGCGGATCACCGGCGCAGCCATCGCGGCCCGAGCCCAGGGGCGTGTGCTGGACACCTCGCGCTGGGGCGCGCACGCTGCGTCGGCCGACAGTGCGGGCGCGCCGCAGGTCGTCTTCACGCAACCGGAAGTCGCCGCCGTCGGCCTGACCCTGGCGGCGGCCGAGCGGGCCGGGCTGCGGGTCAAGGCCGTCGACCACGACCTGGGCGCCGTCGCCGGGGCCTCGCTGTACGGCGACGACTACCGCGGCCGGGCCCGGGTGGTCTTCGACCTGGAGCACCAGGTGCTGGTCGGCGCCTGCCTGGTCGGCCCCGCGGTCGCCGAACTGCTGCACTCGGCGACCGTCGCGGTGGTCGGCGAGGTGCCGATCGACCGGCTCTGGCACGCCGTGCCCGCGTACCCGACGATCAGCGAGGTGTGGCTGCGGCTCCTGGAGGGCTGCCGGGGCTGAGGCTCGCGCCCGGTCCCGTCCTCCCGTCCCCCGAGGTCACCGGCTCGGCGCTGCTCGGCGCTGCTCGGCGCGGCGAGATGTGACCTCGGGTGAACGGCGGGAGACTGGCAGTCGGGGGGACGTCCCGGGGGGCGGTTTCTCGTGACCAGGTGGTGTGTTGGCATGACCGAGGTGCTGTTGGCCGTCGGAACCGAGAAGGGCCTCTTTCTCGGCCGCAGCCGCGACCGGCTGAGCTGGGAGTTCAGCGGGCCGCACTTCCCGATGAACGCGATCTACTCCGTCTCCGTGGACCGCCGTGAAGGCCGCACCCGGCTGCTGGTGGGCGCCGACAGCAGCCACTGGGGCCCGTCGGTGTGGCGCTCCGACGACCTCGGCACCAGCTGGAACGAGCCCGCCGAGCCCGCGATCCGCTTCCCCGAGGGCACCGGCGCCTCCCTCACCCGGGTCTGGCAGCTCCAACCCGCCGGACCCGAGGCGCCCGGTGTCGTGTACGCGGGCACCGAACCGGCCGCGCTGTTCCGCTCCGAGGACGGCGGCGAGACCTTCGCCCTCGTCCGGGCCCTGTGGGACCACCCTCAGCGCTCCCAGTGGGGCGCCGGCTACGGCGGCCAGGGCCTGCACACCATCCTCACCGACCCGCGCGACCCGCAGCGGCTCCTGGTCGCCGTCTCCAGCGGCGGCGTCTACCGCACCAAGGACGGCGGCGACAGCTGGGAGCCGTCCAACTCCGGTCTGCGCGCCGAGTTCTTCCCCGAGGAGAGCCAGTACCCGGAGTTCGGCCAGTGCGTCCACAAGATCGCCCCGGACCCGGTCCACCCCGACCGCCTCTACCTGCAGAACCACGGCGGCGTGTACCGAAGCGACGACTGGGGCGCGAGCTGGCGGACGATCGTCGACGGGCTGCCCGCCGAGTTCGGCTTCGCGATCGCCGCGCACCCGCGCCGCGGCGACACCGCCTACCTGTTCCCGCTCGGCGGCTCCGGCGACCGCATCCCGCCCGGCCGCCGCTGCCGGGTCTTCCGCACCGAGGACGCCGGCGACAGCTGGCAGCCGCTCGCCAACGGCCTGCCCGGCGAGGACCACTACGGCATCGTGCTCCGCGACGCCCTGCGCACCGACGACGCCGACCCGGCCGGCATCTACTTCGGCAACCGCACCGGTGACGTGTACGCCAGCCGCGACGAGGGCGACAGCTGGACGCTGCTGAAGTCCCACCTGCCCGACGTGCTGTGCGTTCGCGCGGCCGTGATCGCCTGACCGCGGGGCCGCCGTCAGCCCGGGAACACCGGTAGGAGGCCGGTACGAGGCCGGGCCGGTACGAGGCCGGGCCGGTACGAGGCCTGAATTCGGAACAATCCGTTGCCCCGGGCGTCCGGGCTGGTCACTATGGCCGGAACACGAACGATCTCGACGATGGGGCAGGCGTGGCGGAGACGGACTGGGTGATCGCGCGGACCTCCGACGGGGTGCCGGTGGTGCGGTACCGGCGGGGCGAGCGGGAGGGCCTGCCGTGGGCCGACCTGCTCGAAGTCCTCGACGGATCCGGCGGGGTGGACCCGGTGGAGTTCGTCCGCGGCACCATGCCGGGGTGGGCGGTCTCCGGACCCACCGCGTTCGGGCGGGAGTTGCTGGCGCGCGGCGCCACGCCGCTGCGGCACGCCCACTCACTGCGGCGCGACCTGGTGGCCGACCCGCCGCCCGCCGACTGGGCGGACGCACCGCTGCGGGAGGGGCTGCAGGCGGTGCCCTGCGACCGCGCACCCGAGGAGCTGTTCGACGCCTGGCGGGCCGCGTTCGCCCCCGGACACGTGGACCGGTTCGCGGGCGACGACCGCCGGGCGCTGGCCGAACGGCTCGCACCGCTGCTCGCCGGCGCGGCCATCGGGCCCGTGCTGCCCGCCAGTCTGCTCGCCGTGGACGCGGACGACCGGGTGGTGGGCGGCGTCGTGCTCACCGACCGGGCCGGTGTGCCGTGGGTCGGCGAGGTCTTCCGCGACCCCGGGCGCGGCTACCCCGGGCTCGGCACCGACCTGCTGCGCCGGGCCGTCGCGGACTGCGCCCGCCGCGGGCTCGCCGAGGTGCAACTGACCGTGACCGAGGGCAACCCGGCCCGCCGGGTGTACGAACGGCTCGGCTTCGCCCTGGTGCACACGGCCCTGACCGTGATCGTGCCGGGCGACGCCCCGGCGGCCGGCTGACCGTCGCCGGCCGCCGCCGTGCCCCCGGCGACCCGTCACCGGGCCAGCTCCAGCACCACGATCCCGGCCACCACGGTGACGGCGGCCGCCAGCCGCAGCCGCCCCAGGCGCTCGCGGAACACCGCCGTGGCGATCAGCGCGGCGATCACGATGCTCGTCTCCCGCAGCGCCGCGATCGTCGCGAGGTCCCCCCGGGACTGCGCCCACACCACCAGCCCGTAGGCCGTCAGCGAGAGCACGCCGCCCGCGATGCCGAGCGGCACCACCCGGCCGGCCCCGACCAGCAGCGAGCGGCCGCGCCGCAGCCACCCGACCAGCACGAGCGCGGGGCCCTGGAGCAGGAACAGCCAGGCCACGTAGCCGCCGACGGTACCGGCGTGCCGGACCCCGCTGCCGTCCAGCACCGTGTAGAGCGCGATCATCACCCCGGTACCGGCCGCGGCCCCCAGCGCGGGCAGCTGCGCCCGCCCCGGCACGCCCTTGGCGAAGGCCAGCCCGATCAGGCCGCAGGAGATCACCGCGACCCCCGACAGCTCGCCCGCGCCCGGGTGCCGGCCCAGCACCGCCACGGATATCAGCGCCACCAGCAGCGGCGCCGACCCGCGCGCGATCGGGTACATCTGCCCGAAGTCCCCCAGCCGGTAGGCCCGCAGGAGCAGCACCGTGGACACCGTCTGGACCACCGTCGAGGCCAGCAGGTAGGGCCAACTGGCGGTGGCCGGAAGCGGGTTGAGCAGCACCAGGACGACGGCGCAGGCGGTGTACGTCAGGTTGATCAGCGCGAAGCCGGCCAGCTTGTCCGGGATCCGGTGCGCGAGCCCGTTCCAGACCGCGTGCAGCAGCGCCGCGGCGAGCACGACGACGGGCACGGCCGACGCGAATTCCGGCATGGCGGAACTCCCTCCGACGAAGCATCAGATTTGGAACGGAATTCCACGGTACACTGGATCCATGGAAGAGCGTTCCGAATTTTCTCCGCTGGAGTCCCGGCTGGCCGCGCTGATCCGCACCCGGCTCGGCGACCTGCGCGGCACCGAGGCGCGCGTCGCCCGGGTCGTCCTCGACCGCGGCGCCGACCTCGTGCACCTCAGCGTGAGCGACGTCGCGGAGCTGGCCGGCACCGCGCCGTCCTCCGTGGTGCGGGCGTGCCAGCGGCTGGGCTTCCGCGGCTTCCAGGAACTGAAGATCGCCGCCGCCCGGCAGGCCCCCCGCCCGGCCCCCGCCCCGGCCGACCGGCGGGATCCGGCCGCCCGCGCGCTCGCCGACGCCCTGGGCGCGGCCCGGGAGGCACTCGACGGCGTGACCGCCACGGTCACCCCGGCCGACCTGCGGGCCGCCGCCGAACTGCTGGACGGCGCCGACCGGGTGCTCCTGGCCGGCTCCGGGATCTCCGGCGCCGTCGCGCTCGACCTCGCCTACCGGCTGCGCGCGCTCGGCCTGGCCGTCGACGCCCCGGCCGATTCGCTCACCGCCCAGATCGCCGCGGCCCAGCTCGCGCCCACCGGCGTCTGCCTGGTCGTCAGCCACGGCGGCGCCACCCCGGTCGTCGTCGAGGCGGCCCGCCGCGCCCGCGAGGCCGGCGCCGCCGTGCTGGCCCTGACCAGCTATGCCCGCTCCCCGCTCACCGAGACCGCCACCCACACCCTCCTCGCGGGCGGGCAGGACCTGGTGTTCGGGCTGGAGATGACCGCCAGCCGGCTCGCCCACCTGGCCGTCGTCGACGCCCTCACCGCGACCCTGCTCGCGCTGCGCGGCCCGCGCGCCGAGCGGGCGTTGGAGCTGTCGGCGGACGTCATGGGGCGCCAGCTGTACTGAGGGCCCGTCCACGCACACCGGGGTCTGGAAATCCGGCCGCCGCCCGGGCACGGTGAGCGGGTGGCCGGCCCCGGCCCCTTGCCCCGGTTCCGAGAGGACGGCAGAGCGCGTGGACGTGAACGCCAAGGCGCAGTTCGGCGACTACCAGAACGAGATCTACTTCGACGGCCTCTTCGGCGTCCTCCCCGCCCTGCCCCTGACCCACGCCGACCTGGAGGAGCGCGGACAGGCCGCGCTGCCGCCCTCGGTGCGCTCCTACGTCGCGGGCGGCGCCGGCGACGAGACCACGCAGCGGGCGAACGCCGCCGCGTTCGAGCGCTACGGGCTCGTGCCCCGCATGATGGTCGGCGCCGCCCGGCGGGACCTCACGGTGGACCTGTTCGGCCTCACGCTGCCGTCGCCGCTGCTGCTCGCCCCGGTCGGGGTGATCGGCCTGTGCGCCCAGGACGGCCACGGCGACCTCGCCACCGCCCGCGCGGCGGCCCGCACCGGTGTGCCGATGATCGCCTCCACGCTTTCCGTCGACCCGATGGAGGACGTCGCCGCCGGGTTCGGCGACACCCCGGGCCTCTTCCAGCTCTACACCCCGACCGACCGCGCACTCGCCGAGAGCCTCGTGCACCGGGCCGAAGCCGCCGGGTTCAAGGCGATCGTCGTCACCCTGGACACCTGGATCACCGGCTGGCGCCCCCGGGACCTCGCGACGGGCAACTTCCCCCAGCTGCGCGGCCACTGCCTCGCCAACTACACCTCCGACCCGGTCTTCCGCGCCCGGCTGGCGAATCCGCCCGAGGCCGATCCGCGGGCCGCCGTCCTGGAGTGGACGCAGATCTTCGGCAACCCGCTGACCTGGGACGACCTGCCCTGGCTGCGCTCGATCACCGATCTGCCGATCGTGCTCAAGGGCATCTGCCACCCCGAGGACGTCCGCCGCGCGAAGGACGGCGGCGTGGACGCGCTCTACTGCTCCAACCACGGCGGCCGACAGGCCAACGGCGGACTGCCGGCGCTCGCCGCGCTGCCCGGCGTCGTCGAGGCCGCCGACGGGCTGCCGGTGCTGTTCGACTCCGGCGTCCGGACCGGCGCCGACGTGGTCAAGGCGCTCGCGCTGGGCGCCACCGCGGTCGCCGTCGGCCGCCCGTACGCCTACGGGCTCGCGCTGGGCGGCACGGACGGCATCGTGCACGTGCTGCGCTCGATCCTCGCCGAGGCCGACCTGATCATGGCGGTGGACGGCTACCCGACGATCGCCGACCTGCGGGCGGAGGGGGCGCTGCGACGGCTCTGAGTCTCGACCACCACGTCCTGCGCGGGCACGAGCGGGCCGCTCGCGGCGCCGGACTGTCCGGCACGTCCGGGCCGTCCGGGCCGTCCGGGCCGTCGCAAGCGGAATCCACCCTGTCGGGCGGGCGGCTCCCTCCCCCGATCACGGAAAGGTCACTGTCGGAGGCGGTGTGTAGGCTCGCTGGCATGGCGAGGGTGACGCGGGACGATGTGGCGAGGGCGGCGGGAACGTCCACGGCCGTCGTGAGTTATGTGATCAACAACGGACCGCGTCCGGTGGCACCGGCCACGCGCGCGAAGGTGCTCGCGGCCGTCGAGGAGCTGGGGTACCGGCCCAACCGGGTCGCGCAGGCCATGGCGCGCCAGCGCACCGACCTGATCGGGATGGTCGTCCCGGACGCCCGCCAACCCTTCTTCGCGGGCCTCGCCCACCAGGTCGAGCAGGCCGCCGCCGAGCGCGGCCGGCTGCTGCTGATCGGCAACTCGGACTACGCGGACGAGCGCGAGGCGCACTACATCCGCGCCTTCCTCGGCATGCAGGTGGACGGCCTGGTCCTGGTCACCCAGGACCCGGCCGGCCCCGGTGTCAGCGGCTTCGACGCGACCGACGGGACGCCCGTCGTGCTCCTGCACCACCGCGCCGAGACGGCCGGCGGCGTGGCCGTGGTCGCGGACGACGAGGGCGGCGCCGCCGAGGTGGTCCGCCACCTGCTCGGCCACGGGCACGCCGGGGTGCACTGCTTCGGCGGCACCTTCTCGCTCAGCCCGGCCGACCCCGTCTCCGCCCGCACCGCCGGGTGGGCCGCCGCACTGGCCGACGCGGGGATCCCCGCCGAGGGGCGGCTCGTCCCCGCGCCCTTCGACCGGGTGCGCGCCCACGCCGAGGCGCTCCGGCTGCTGGCCCGGCCGGACCGTCCGTCCGCCGTGTTCTGCGCGACGGACGACCAGGCGATAGGCCTGCTGCGGGCCGCCGACGACCTCGGGATACGGGTTCCGGAGCAGCTCGCGGTGGCCGGGTTCGACGACATCGCGGAGGCGGTGATCGCCGGCCCGGCGCTCACCACCGTCGGGACCGCGCAGGAGGAGATGGCCCGGGCCGCGGTGGACCTGGTGCTCGGCGGCGCCGAGGGGCGGGTCACCGGTGCGCGGACGTTCCCGGCCCGGCTGGTGCTGCGCCGCTCCTGCGGCTGCCCGAACCCGTCCGGTCCGGCCTGAGCCCGCCCGGCGGTCGATGGGCGAGCGCCGGACGGGGCACACGTGCGGTCGCCCGTGCGCGTCGCGCGTGCGAGCCGCGTGTGCGAGCCGCGCATGCGGATCACGCGTGCGGGGAACTCCCGCGGAGCGGTGGTCAGTTCAGCTGGAAGGTGGCCTCGACCGGGTAGTGGTCGCTCGGCGCGTTGGTGTCGACCTGGCCCGGGGTCCAGCCGGCCTGCGGGTCGAAGTCGACCCGCACGGTGGACATCGCGGAGGGCACCGGACGGCCGGGGGCGTTGAGGTAGCCGATGTAGTCGAGGTCGTCCCGGTAGTCCTTCGGGAAGGTCTCGACGCCGGACATGTACTGGCACCAGGCCGACACCGGGCAGTCCATGGTGTTCAGCGGCTGGTTCGGGTCGGTGGCCGGGGTGCCGAGGACGCCGTCCACCGCGTACTGGGCGTTGGCGTGGTCGCCGCGGGCCTGGCCGTGGAAGTACTCGACGTTGAGGTCGCCGCCGATCAGGACCGGCGCGCTGGTGCCGGCGATCCCGTTGACCCAGCTGCGGATCTCGCCGAGCTGGCCGAGCCGGGTGGCCTGGGTGGTGTCGGTGGAGGTGTCCGACTCGTCGGCCTGGAGGTGGGTGCCGACGACCCACGCGGTGGTGCCGTTCTTGTTCACCCGGACCAGCGCGGCGCCCTTGTTGGCGTGGTAGTCCCAGGTGCCGTAGGTCGAGTTGCCGAAGACGTGGGCGTACTGGGCGGTGATCGGGTACTTGGAGAGGATCATCGTGCCGCCGTTGATGACGAACCACGAGCTGGAGCAGTTGCCGCTGATGCCGCTCCAGCCGCCGCCGGAGCAGGTCTGGCCGACCACCGGGGTGCGGTAGGGGTAGAGGTCGGCGAGCTTGGCGTTGATGTCGGCGGTCGAGCTGTTGTTGAACTGCTCGTCCAGGATCACGACGTCCGCGTTGTGCTGACGGACGATCTGCTCGATCACCGGGGTCCGGCGGGCGGCCTGCTCGTTCTGGGTGCTGTCGACGACGGCGGTGCCGAGGTCGACGTTGAAGGCGAAGACGGACAGCGTGGCCGGGGCCGCCTGGGTGCCGGCGACGGCCGTCGGGGCGGTGCCGCCGAGCAGCAGTGCGGCGGCGGCCGCCGAGGTGAGGGCGGTGGCCGTGCGACGCGAGAGCATGGGCGTTCTCCTGGGGGATTCGTCTACCCTGCGGCCCCCGCGGCCGATGGGGTCACGGCCGCTCGGGGATGGCAGCGGAACGCTAGCTACTGCCCGGTACATCGGGAAGAACGCGAGATGTCTGTACAGGCCTGACCAGATGTACGACGAGATGTCTGTACACCCTTGGGGCTCCTGCCACGTCCGCCGCCGTGCTCCCCCCTGGTTGACGACCCGTCGACGGCCGTACGGCCCGTCAGCCGTCGACGAGTTCCTCCGCCAGCAGGTCCATCAGGAGGTTGTCGTGCCAGGTGCCGTCCGGCCCGCGCTCGTAGCGGCGCATGGTGCCGACGGGCCGGAAGCCGACCTTCTCGTAACAGCGGATCGCAGCGGCGTTGTCGGCGGCCGGGTCGATGATCAGCCGGTGGTAGTGGTGGTCGCGCACGAGGTGCCGGGCGAGGGTGCGGACCGCGTCGGTGCCGAGGCCGAGGCCGTGGACACCCGGGTCGAGGTAGAGGTCCATGCCGGCGTGGCGGTAGTCGTCGTCGTTGTTCGCGTACCACTGGATGGCACCGACCACCTTGCCGCCCAGCTCCACGGCGAGGGTCTCGGTGTCGGGCGATTCGAGGTCGGTGGCGACCTCGTCCACGAGGTCCTCGCCGCCGCGCCAGCGGGCGTAGACCTCGGGCGTGCCGCGGATCGCCGCCAGCGCCGGGATGTCGTCCCCGGTGGCGGGCCTGAGCGTGACGAGGGTGCCGTGCAGGATCGTCCCCATATGCGGCATGTTGACACGGAAACGGGCGTCGGGCGAGTGATTTGAAAGGCGTTGCCCGCACCCCCTGCGACCAGGGATGATGCTCCGCCGTGACACACCTCATCTTCCTCCTGCTGGTCATCGCCGTCTCCACGGCGATCAGCAAGGCCCTGAAGTCCCGCAGCCCGCAGCCCGCGGCCGTGGCCCCGGCGCGGATCGACTACGACGCGGCGGCCTACGGACTCGTCCCGCGCGACCGGCTCGACCCCCGGCGCTCGGGCCCGCCGCGCGCCCCGCACCACCGCAAGGAGTCCCAGGCGATAGCCGACGCCGCCTGGAGCGGCAACTGGAAGCCGGCCGCCGCGTACGTCGGGGCCGCCGGGCAGGACTGGGACGAGCGCTGGTCCCGGCTGTCGCTGCTCGACTCCGTCGCCGGCGAGGACGACGGCTGGCTGAAGGCCTGGCGCGCGGCCGACCCGGGCAACTGCGACGCGGCGACGCTGGAGGCCAACCGGATGGTCCACGCGGCGTGGGCGATCCGCGGCACCAAGTACGCGCACGAGGTGCCCGAGGAGGACATGAACGCCTTCCGCGCGATGCTGCCCGCCGCCATCGAGGCGGCCAAGCGGGCCGCGCTGCTCGACCCGGCCAACCCGGCGCCCTGGGTGGTCATGGTGACCACGGCGCGCGGTGCGCAGTACGAGCCCGAGCAGTTCGAGGAACTGTGGCACGGCCTGACCGAGCGGGCTCCGCACCACTACGAGGCCCACTGGCAGGGCATGCAGTACTGGTGCGCCAAGTGGTTCGGCTCGGACGAGCAGATGATGGCCTTCGCCGAGCGCGCGATGGACGCCGCTCCGGCCGGCAGCCCGCTGCCCGGCATCTACCTGCACGCGCTGAGCGAGCTGGAGAAGCGCAAGACGCACGCGCCGGTGCTGGCGAGCGACGACGGCAAGGCCCGGCTGCGGCGGGTCGCGGAGGCCCTGGCGCAGGTGCGGCCGGACGACGAGCGGATGCCGGTGCTGCGGCACCGGCTCGCGCACTACGCGATCGGGGCGGAGCTGTACGACGTCGCGCTGGAGCAGTTCCGGGCGATCGGCCCGTGGTGCGGCAGCACGCCGTGGACCGACGCCGATGACCCGGTGGCGGCCTTCGACCTCGCCCGCGGCACGGCCGTCCAGCGCTCCGGCGCCCAGCCGCTGGCGCCTGAGCTCCGACCGAAGGCGGCGCAGAAGCAGGTCCTGTAGCGCGTGACGCACCGTCGTCGCCCCGCGCCCGGTTCGAACGCCGAACCGGGCCCGGACCGGCGGTTGCGAGGGCTCGGAGGTGATCGTCCTGGCAGCTGCGACGGTCCGCCGAATGGATCGTCAGACCCGGCCCGACCTGCGGTTTTTCGATCGGTAGGGTGGGACCTGGACACGGCCGGAACCTCCCCCGCCCCGCCCAGGGGGCACGATCGGAAGGCACCCTCATGAGCCTCAGCATCCGCAACCAGCTGCCCGGCACCGTCAGCTCCGTCACGACCGGTGAGGTGATGGCCACCGTCAAGGTGCGCCTCGCCTCCGGCCAGGAGCTCACCGCCGCGGTCACCGTGGACGCCGTCAAGGACCTCGGGCTGGGTGCGGGCAGCTCCGTCCGGGCCCTCGTGAAGTCCACCGAGGTCGCCCTGGCCACCGGCCCGGTCGCCGGGCTGAGCATCCGCAACCAGATCCCCGGCACGGTCACCGAGGTCGCCACCGGCGGCGCGATGGCCGGGGTCAAGGTCGACGTCGCGGGCGGTGCGCTGACCGCCGCGATCACCGCCGATGCCGCCGCCGACCTGGGCCTCGCGGCCGGCTCGTCGGTCGTGGCCCTGATCAAGTCGACCGAGATCTCGCTCGCGACCGCCTGAGCGGCAGCCTGAACCATCTCGGCAGCCGTCCCGGTCGCACGAGCCGTCCGGTCCTTCAGGACGCGGACCCGCCCAGCGGACCGAGCCAGACCTCGGCGACCCCGCTGACGTAGCGGGATCCGCAGTGGTCGTCCGGGACGACCAGCTGCGGGCCCGCGGCGTCCAGCGGGGCGCCGTCCATGCTGGTGGCCAGCAGGATCTCCTGGCCGCCGAAGTCGGGGTCGATCTCGGCCCAGGAGACGACCGCCCGGTGCCCGTCCGCGCCACCGACCGACAGCAGGAGGCGCAGCCGCTGCTTGCGGCCGCTGAAGTCGATCCGCGGCCGGGCCGCGGACAGCACGTCCCACAGGGCCGGGCCCTCGTAGCCTTGGCGCTGCTCGCCCTCCGCCTGGCAGTCGAAGCTCACCTCGACGCGGTGCACGGGGAGGGTGCGCAGCTCGTCGACGGTCAGCTCGGCGGGCCGGTCCAGGTGCCCGTGCAGTCCCGGCTCACCGGGCGGCGCACCCTGCGGGTCGGGGTCGGCCCGGCCGCGCCGCCCGACCCCGCGGCCCTGCGGGCGGCCCTGGTGCAGGCTCGCTACGTGCTGGAGGGCTCGGCCGGCCCGGTCGCCAACGCGGTCGAGCTCGACTCGCTGGCCGGGCTGCTGCGCGGCATCCCGGTGGAGGTGACGGCCGCCTTCCACACCCGGCTGCTGGCGCCGTTGGCCGCCCACGACCGGGAGAACGGCGTCTCCCTGCTGGGCACGCTCGCGGTGTTCCTGGACCACGACGGCTCATGGGCGCGGACGGCGGAACAGCTCCACATCCACGTGAACACCGTCCACTACCGGATCCGCCGGATCGAGGAGCTGACCGGGCGCAACCTGGCCCGCCTCCACGACCGGCTCGACCTGCGGGCGGCGCTGCTGTGCGCCCCGGAGCCGGTCGCGGTCCCGACACAGGGGTCGGGACCGCGGTCGGGGTCCGGGGCGGAGGTGCGGGTGGAGGCGGGGACCGCCGTGGGCGCAGGTGCCGGCTTCGGCGCGGCCCGCGGCTCCGGTCCGGCTGCTACGGGACGTCGTCGGGCCGCAACCGGGCGCTGACCTCGCCCAGTCCCTCCGCGAGGACGGCGAGCTGCTCGCGGGTGAGCACGTCGATCAGCAGCTCGCGGACCAGGGCGACGTGTCCGGGTGCGGCCTGGCGGACCGCCTCGCGCCCCCGGTCGGTGAGTTCGGCCATCACGCCGCGCACGTCGCTCGGGCAGGAGCGGCGGCCGACCAGGCCCATCCGCTCCAACTGCGTGACCTGGTAGGTCAGGCCGCTCTTGGAGGTGACCAGCTTCTCGGCCAGCTCGGTCATCCGCAGCGAGCCGGCCGGGGCGGCGGAGAGGTGCACCAGGATCTCGTACTGGGTGTGCGAGAGGCCGGAGTCCTCCTTGAGCTGGCGCTCCAGGCGGCGGTTCAGCAGGTTGCTCGCGACGACGAAACCCCGCCAGGCGGCCATCTCGTGCTCGTCGAGCCAGCGTGGCTCACGGGGTGCGGACATGGGCTCAGCCTACTCCTGTTGTT
This sequence comes from Kitasatospora sp. NPDC048722, assembly GCF_040650235.1. Taxonomy (NCBI): domain Bacteria; kingdom Bacillati; phylum Actinomycetota; class Actinomycetes; order Kitasatosporales; family Streptomycetaceae; genus Kitasatospora; species Kitasatospora sp. NPDC048722. The sequence continues at coordinate 2,440 of NZ_JBEZGX010000082.1, read as the reverse complement.
CAAATTCGAACGAAGGTGTACCGTCGGTCAATAGAGGTTCAAATTTGAACTACGAAGGATCGAGCCGGATCGAGGAAGTCGCCATGAGCACCGCGGCCCCCGGGCGCATGCCCGCCCTGTACCTCTCGCACGGCGCGCCGCCGCTCGCCGACGACCCGATCTGGCCCGGCCAGCTCGCCGCCTGGTCAGCCGGCCTCCCGCGCCCCGAGGCGATCCTGATGGTCTCCGCGCACTGGGAGGAGGCCCCGCTCGCACTCGGCGCCGTCGACACCGTGCCGCTGGTCTACGACTTCTGGGGCTTCCCCGAGCACTACTACCGGGTCCGGTACGCCGCCCCCGGCGCACCAGAGCTCGCCGAGCGCGTGCGCAAGCTGCTGCGCGCCCCCGGCACGCCCGTCCAGGACATCCCGGACCGCGGACTCGACCACGGCGCCTACGTCCCGCTCGTCGAGATGTACCCCGCGGCGGACGTCCCCGTCCTCCAGATCTCCCTGCCCACGCTCGACCCGCAGCGGCTGATGGAGATCGGCCGCCGGCTCGCCCCGCTGCGGGACGAGGGCGTGCTGATCGTCGGCAGCGGCTTCTTCACGCACAACCTGCGGGCGCTCAGCAGCGACGGGCGGATCAGCTCGGTCATGGCCGAGTTCGACGACTGGGGATGGCGCGCGCTCGCCGCGCACGACCTCGACGCGCTGCTCGACTTCGAGCACAAGGCCCCGGCCGGGAAGCTGGCGCACCCGCGCACCGAGCACTTCGCGCCGCTGTTCGTCACGCTCGGCGCCGGCGAGGCCGACCTCGACAGCCAGCGCAGCGTGATCGACGGTTTCTGGATGGGGCTCGCGAAGCGCTCGATCCAGCTCGGGTAGCCGCCGGGGGTTCACAGCGCGCAGCAGGTGAAGCGCTCGCCGATGTGCTCGGGCTGCTCGATCTCGTCGACCAGGGCGACCGCGTAGTCCGGCACCGAGATCCGGCTGCGGCCGGCCGCGTCGGTGAGCAGCTGCTCCAGGCCCGTCCGGTAGCGGCCGGTCCGCTCCCCCGGGCCGATCTCGGCGGCCGGGCTGAGCACCGTCCAGCGGACGTCGGAGACCGTCCGGTAGTACTCCAGGGCCTCGCCGTGCGCGTGCATGATCTGCAGGACCGGCTCCGGCAGGCCCTGGGCGTCCCAGACCCGCACGCCCGGCGCGGTCTCCAGGCTGCCCGCCCCGCCGACCGCGATCAGCCGCGGCGCGGCGCCGCCGAGCGCGCGCAGGCCCTCGACCAGCGACCGGGCGGCGGGCTCGATCAGCGCGGCGTGCCCCGGCCCGTCGCCCCCGCCCACGGCGCTCACCAGGACGTCCCGCCCGGCCGCGACCCGGGCCACGTCCGCCGGGTCCAGCACGTCGCCGCGCTCGACGGCCGCCGCGTCGCCCCGGTACCGACCCGGATCGCGCACCACCGCCGCGACCTCGTGCCCGCGCGCCTGCGCCTCCGCGACGACGGCGCTTCCGATGGTGCCGTTTGCGCCGATCACGGCGATTGTGGCCATGGGGTACCTGCCTGTCCGTTCGATAGCGGTGTGCGGTGTCCTGACTTTCCGTCAGGCACCGGCGATTATCGGCCACCCGATCGCCCTGGAGCGTCGCGACAGCCCGGCCGGAGGCCGGAATTCCGCCGCGGACCGGGACCCCGCCGGACGGTCGGTAACGACTTCGGATGGCTCCAGGCCAATGCGTCGGCCACTGTCGAAATTCACCGACCGGTCGGCCGGCCGGCTCCCTCCACCGGTCCGGACGCGACGCCGCACGGCAACTCCCCGCCGCCTTGCCGGCTTTCGGCCGACCCCGCCGGGAGGCCCGGTCCAAGACCACGGGACGGCGCACGATCGAAGTGACGGAAGCGACGCGACAACGCTCGCACTAACCATGCGACTTGTGCGACCAGAGACTCGACATGCGGAAGAAGTGGGCACTCCGCGCGGCCACCCTCACCATCGGCGCCGGCGCCGCGCCCGGCCTGGCGGTCGGCACGGCCAACGCCGCTTCCCTGATCCAGTGGGACTCCACCGGTCAGCCGGTGGTGTGCGTCCAGCAGGCCATGAACTACCTCGACAACGTCGGCCTGTCGGTCGACGGCCGGTTCGGCCAGAACACCTGCAACGCGGTGTACGCGTACCAGGGGTCGAAGGGCATCCAGCAGGACGGCCAGGTCGGTCCGCAGACCGGCGGCGACATCAAGGCCGACATCTACGCCGTCTACCTCGCCGCGCACCACTCCGGCGACTGGTCCACCCAGAGCACCATGAGCTCGTGGACGAACTCCTGCAACAGCCGGATCCCGGGCTGACCGTCACCGCTTCCCCGGCGATGAACAGCTGACCGGGGGTGGTTCCGCACCGTGCGCACGGTGCGGAAGATCGGCAGAGGGGCGGGTAGGGAAAGGTTGTGCTCCACCATGAGTATAT
>NZ_JBEZGX010000081.1:0-33337 GCF_040650235.1 Kitasatospora sp. NPDC048722 | reverse complement strand
GGCCCTCACCGGCCTCGGCGGCCCGGCCCTGGCCGGCGCCATGGTCGGCCTCGGCGCCACCGGCTGGGTGATGGTGATCTCCGCCCTCGCCTACGCCACCAGCGCCACCTGCCTGTTCGTCCTGCGCCTGGGCACCGTCCCCGCCCCGCCCGCCGGCGAGAGCCTGTGGCACAACCTCGCCGTCGGCTGGCACGAATTCCGCTCCCGCAGCTGGCTGTGGGGCGTCATCGTCATCTGGATGGTCTTCGCCGTCCTGTCCTGGGGCCCGCAGCTGTCCGTGGCCGCCGGCGTCATCGTCCCCGAACACGGCGCCACCGCCTTCGGCCTCCTCAACTGCGCCCTCGGCGCGGGCACCGTCGCCGGCGGCCTGCTCGCGATCCGCTACAAGCCCGAACGCCCCCTGGCCGCCGGCGCGGTGGCGATGTTCGCCTACCCCCTCTACCCGCTCGGCATCGTCCTGGACTGGCCCGTCTGGCTCCTGGCCGCCGCCCAGTTCGCCGTCGGCGTCGGCATCGGCGTGTGGGGCGTCATGTGGGCCACCAGCGTCCAGACCCAGGTCCCCGGCGAGGTCCTCAACCGCGTCCACGCCTACGAGGTCGCCGGCTCCGTCGGCATGTACCCCATCGGCAGCGCCCTCGCCGGCCCCGCCGTCGGAGCGTTCGGCACCGACCACGTCCTCCAGGTCGGCGCCGCCGTGGCCCTGCTGACCGCCACCGCCCTCCTCCTCACCCGCCCCATCCGCAGCCTGCGCCGAGTCCCCACCCCCGCCTGACCCACCCCGTCACCCGCACGGCCGCTGACCTGCTATTGTTCTTCCCGTCGGGAGGAAACGATCTCCCGAACAGGCGTCAGTGGTGCTACCAGAGCACGTCCTACTTTCAGTAGGAAGAGTCCGTGCGACCCGGGCCTGGCGCTCCATCACCGGACGAGGTCCGGCACCCACCAGGGTGCCGGACCTCTTTCGCTTCCGGGCGCCGCGAGGGCCGCGCCTCCTGGGCGTCGCGGGCACGCCACCGGACATTGAACGGCTGTGGATGTCGTCTTCGTCGGCCGCGTCATCGAGTGGCGGGGTCCGTCCCCGTACTACTTCGTCCCGGTGCCGCAGGAACAGTGCGCCGACATCGCCGCCGCGGTGGCGGCGGCGGCCACCTACGGCTGGGGCGTGGTCCCGGTCGAGGTCCGCATCGGCGGGACCGCCTTCACGACCTCGCTCTTCCCGAAGGACGGCGGCTACCTCCTGCCGGTCAAGAACGCCGTGCGCGGGCCGCAGGGCATCGCGACCGGCGATCGGGTGACCGTGGAGCTGACCGGCCGCCTCTAGCGCGTGTCGCCCGCGCGGCCGTTGGCCAAGGGGGGAGAAAGATCTCGTCACCGTCCTGTCACAGCCGCCCGCCTGAGGAACCGAGGGCGCGGCGGAGGTGTGTACCGGGCAGATGCCGGTACTGGACCGGTACCACTCGATCCTTCGGGGGAGACATGCAGCAGAACGCGCAGTACGCGAAGAAGGCTCTCAGACCCGCGGTTGCCGTGGTCTCGGCCGCCGCGGCAGCCCTGGTGATCACGGCCTGCGGACCGGAGAACGACCAGCCCGGTACCACCGCGGCCCCGTCGTCGTCGGCGACCGCCCCGACCGCGCCGAGCACCACGCCCGCGGCCCCCGTCAAGGGCGGCACGCCCTCCGCCGCCCCTGTCACGGCCGCCGCGTCGTCCAGCGCGGCGGCGGCGCCGACCTGCGCGCCCGGCGACCTGAAGGTGGAGGCCCACCAGGCGAAGCAGCGGCCCAACGGCACGGGCGTGGGAGCGGCGATCGTCGCCTTCACCAACACCTCCGCACACCCGTGCACGCTGGAGGGCTTCCCGACGGTGGCCGGGGCGGCCAACGGATCCCCGGACCACAACGCCCCGCTCACCGTGACCCGCACCGGCTCCGCCGCCCCCGTCCGGCTGGCCCCGTCCGGCAAGGCCTGGGTGAAGCTCACCTTCGTCCAGGTCCAGGGGGAGGCGGACGGCTACTGCGTCTCCGGGGCCACACCGGTCGCCTACCCCACCCTCGTGCTGGGCCTGCCGGGTGGTGCGGGGGCGCACCAAGTGGCCCTGGACGACGGCCTCTTCGCCGAGTGCGACAACAAGGTGACCACCACCGCCCTGCTGGCCACCAGCCCTTCCTGACGAACCACCGCGCGAACCAGGCCGCACCCGTCGGCCCGGTCGCGCTACGGCGCACCCCGTCGGCCCGGTCGCGCTACGGCGCACCCCGTCGGCCCCGGGTGAACACCCGCCCGTCGAGGTCGTGGAGCCGTTCGGCCTGCGCCGGGTCGCCGTGGTGCCAGCGGCGGTCCCGGGCCGCGTTCCTCCGCTCCTCCTCCGCCGCCGCCATCGTGGTGTGTTCCTTCCGTCCCGGGGCGCCGACCGCCCCGCAGACGAGCAGCCAACCGGACGCGTAGGACACCGGCCCGGTGCCCGCCCCGTCACCGGCCCCGTCCGGGGAGTGGAATTCCGCCCGCGGCCGGCGGTGCGCGCGACACCGTGGACACCATGATCCTTCAACCGGAAACCGACGACCTCGCCGCCTACCTCGCGGCGGACGAGGTGATCGACCACCAGCACCCCGAACTGCGGCGCCTGGCCGCCGAGCTGGCCACACCCGAGGCGGCCTTCCACCACGTGCGCGACCGGGTGTGGCACTCCGCCGACGCGGGCGCGTACAGCGGGGCGTTCCGCGCCTCCGACGTGCTGGCCGCGGGCAACGCGATCTGCCACGGCAAGTCCCACCTGCTGGCCGCGCTCCTGCGGGCCCAGGGCGTGCCGACCGGCCTGTGCTACCAGCGCCTGGAGGACGGCGAGGGCGGCTTCGTGCTGCACGGCCTCAACGCCGTGCACCTGCACGGCCGCTGGTCGCGCCTGGACGCCCGGGGCAACCGGGAGGGCGTGGACGCGCGGTACGACCTGGAGACGGAACGGCTGGCCTGGCCGGTCCGCCCGGAGCTGGGCGAGCGCGACTACCCGGGCGTCCTCGCCGCCCCGCCCGCCCCGCTGCTCCAGGCGCTCGCCCGGGCGGTGCCGGGCCGGTCCGGCTACGGCTACCTGCCGGGCGAGCTCCCGCTCTGAGCGGACGACCGCCGTGCCCGGGGCCGGTGCCCGACCGGCCCCGTGGTCGGTCTCCTCACCGGCCCTGCCCGGTGAGGAGACCGATCACGGGATGGGTCGCGTCGTCCCCGGAGCCGCCCTCAGGGAACAGTTCGGCGGCCTCCGCACTGCGGGGGAACATGTCCCGCTCGTACGCGGCGAGCGCCGCCTCGACGTCGTCGGGGTGCGCGGCGAGGGCCAGGCCGAGCTCGGCGCCGTCGAGCATGGCCAGGTTGGCGCCCTCGCCGTTCGGGGCCTGGAGGTGGGCGGCGTCGCCGAGCAGGGTCACCCCGGGCACCCGCTCCCACCGGTGCTCGGCCGGGAGGGCGTAGAGGTGGCGCAGGACCGGTGCGGAGTCCGCCTCGGTGATCAGCGCGAGGAGCTCCGGCGCCCAGTCGGCGAACTCCCGCGCGATGCGCGCGGTGGCCGCGGCCGCGTCGGTGACGTCGAGGCCGGCGAACCAGTCCAGCGGCTCGGTGATGCCGATGTAGGCGTGCAGGGTGTCGCCGCTCTCCCGGTGCGCGAAGATGTCCCGGTCCGGTGACGACGCCGCGATCATCGACCCGCCGCCGACCGCCCGCGCGGTGGCCGGGAACCGGGTGCGCGCGTCGGCCAGATACGTCTCGACGACCGACTTGCCGGTGTACTCGGGCCGGGCGGCGGAGAGCAGCGGCCGCACGCGCGACCACGCGCCGTCGGCGCCGACCAGCAGGTCCGTGACGACGGTGCCGCCGTCGGAGAACGCCACCTCGTGACGGCCGCCGCCCAGGGGACGGACGGCGGCCGCCTTGCGCCCCCACCGGACGGTTCCGGCGGGCAGCGAGTCGAGCAGGATCCGCCGCAGGTCGCCGCGCTGCACCTCGGGGCGTCCGCCCGTGCCGTCGTCGGCCAGGTCGACCAGGACGGCCCCGTCGCGGTCCAGCACCCGCATCGCCTGGCGGCCCTCCAGCACGATGGCGCGGAACTCCTCCGTCAGCCCGGCCGCCGCCAGCGCCGGTTGCCCGTTGTAGTCGTGGATGTCGAGCAGCCCGCCCTGCGTGCGCGCCGACGGGGAGGGATCGGCCTCGTGGACCGCTACCGGGATGCCGTGCAGGTGCAGGACCCGGGCCAGGGTGAGGCCGCCGAGCCCGGCGCCGACGATCGTGACGGGTGTGCGCATGGGTGACTCCTTCGGGATCGGGCCGCCCGGTCGGCTCCGGACGGCCGTCCCCCGACGCTGTCAGGCGGCGCCGTCATGCCGCCGTCATCCGACCGTCGCCCCCCGTCGGATGACTGTCCTTACACCACCTGACGCCGCCCCGGACAGCGGCCGAAAGGCGGGGCGCACGGCCGCCGGTGCGCGCCCTCTTCGTCCCGAGGACGACCGGCCGCCGACTACGCCAACCGTGCGCCCGGACACGACCCCGGGCCGGCCCGCGCCACCGTCCGCACCCGCGACTCCGGCCGCCGCACCGCGCACGTCCCGGGCCCGTCCCTGTTCGTGGCCACTGCCGTCCGTATCCGATCTTGTCCCAGTGCCGTTCTGCTGCGCCCTGCTGACGGTCCATCAGTGAAAGGTGTCCCGACCACCCCACCGACCACACATGTGTCACACACAACCCTCAAACCCCGGTCGCACGGTGCGCGGGTGTGCGCAGGAAACGCATCGGGTCGGCCGGACGGTCGTTGGTCGTGCAGCGCGTGAGACAGCTCGCGCCTCCGAGCAGGCCGCCGAAGACGTCGGCCGGCTCGGGTCCTTCACACGAGGAGCCGACCGGTGAGCGACCTTGTCCGCCTCATTCCGCAGCCCAGGGAAGCCGAACGCGCCGACCTGAACGTTGATGCTCTCGAATTCCTGAAACGCTACGGTTTGCACCCGGACCCCGAGGCCTACCTCGCCCACGGATACGTGGACCTGTGCCTCAAGGCGTGGCCGACCGCCGGCGGAGCCCCGCTGCGCCTGGCCGCGCGCTGGGCCCTGTGGACGTGGACGACCGACGACCTGCTGGACGGAGACCTCCGCGGCGCCCCGCTGGAGGCGGTCGGGAGGCTGACCCGGTCGCTGCTGTGCGTGTGCGCCGAGAGCGACCGCCCCGCGCCCGACGACCATCCCGCGGTCCACGCGCTGGCGGAGCTGGTCCGGCAGACCCGCGCGATCATGCCCGACGCCTGGTGGCAGCGCTACCGCGAGCAGCTGGCCGCCTGGATCGTCGCGGCCCGCGACAAGCTGGTGCACTACGTGCAGCCGGGACGCACGCCCACGCTGCGCGAGTACCTGATGCTCCGTCCGGCCGACGGCGGGATGCTGCTGGCGGCCATGTGGTGCGAACTCGCGGACCAGTGCATCACGCCGCACTGGGACGACCCCATGGTGCAGGACCTCCTCGATGCCTTCTCGACCTGCGGGATCCTCGCGAACGACCTCGCCGGCGGCGGCAAGGACGAGACCTTCAACGCCGTCACCGCCCGGATGGCCGACGGCGGCCTGTCCGAGGCGCAGGCCCGCCAGGACGTCAGCGAGCGGCTGGACGCGGAGGAACGGCGCTTCGACTGGCTCCACTCGGCGGTGCGGCGCGGCTTCCACGCCGGACCGCCCCCCGAGGCCGGCACCGGCGGCCCCCCGGTGGACCAGGTCCTGGACACCCACCGCTTCGCCCTGCTCCTCGACCAGTTCCTCGTCGCCCTCACCACCTGGACCGGCACCAGCGCCCGGTACCCGGTCTCCGGCGCCCCGCACCAGGGGCGCCGCGCCCTGCGCGACGTCCTGCTCAGCCCCGCCGTCCGCACGTGGAGGGCCGTGGGCCCGCGCTCCCGGCGGACCCGGACCAACGCCGCCACGGCCCGCTGACCTCGCCGCCGTCCCCCGACCGCGGGCAGGCGCCGTGCGGCTCACCCCCCTGCCAGGGCCCACCGACCCCGGCAGGGGGTGTTGCAGCTCCGACGCCCGGCCACGGCGGTGAGACCGCGGCCCCGCCGTCCGCGCCCGGCCCCGGGGACGGGACGTCGACGACGTCCTGCGGCTGCTCGCACGCGTGGGCATCACCGTCGAACTGAGCCGATCTTCCCCTCGGGTACGCGCCGGGACTGCTGCCGGGCCCGTGTTCCGGTCAGGCGTCGAGCACCTGGCCGGCGCGCTTGACGACCGGCCCTTCCGTCGACCAGGGGAACTCGATCCAGTCGTCGGTCTTCTTCCACACGTACTCGCACTTCACCAGCGAGTGCGACTTCTCGTAGATCACGGCCGACCGCACCTCGGCGACGTGGCCGAGGCAGAAGTCGTGCACCAGCTTCAGCGTCTTGCCCGTGTCGGCGACGTCATCGGCGATCAGGACCTTCTTGTCGGTGAAGTCGATCGCCGCCGGGACGGGCGCCAGCATGACCGGCATCTCCAGGGTGGTGCCCACGCCCGTGTAGAACTCGACGTTCACGAGGTGGATGTTCTTGCAGTCCAGCGCGTACGCCAGACCGCCCGCCACGAACACGCCGCCACGGGCGATGCTCAGGACGAGATCGGGCTCGTACCCGTCGGAGGCGATCGCGTGCGCGAGTTCGCGCACCGCCCGCCCGAACGTCTCGTAATCCAGGGTCTCGCGCACGTCGGTCACGGCGCCCAGTCTCCCCGCAGGCCGCCCGGGTGGCGAGCACCGGCACGCCGGGGAGCGCCGGCGGCCCCGGCACCGGCCCCGGCCCCGCCCCGCCATTCGCCGCCGGCGGGGTGCTAGAAATCCCTCGTGGACGTTTCCCCCGAGCCCTCGACCCTGCGCGTCTTCATCGCGCTGGCCCCGCCCGACGACGCCAAGGACGAACTGGCCCGGGCCCTGCAGCCCGCCTGCACCAGGTACCCGCGGCTGCGCTGGAACCGGATCGAGGACTGGCACATCACCCTGGCCTTCCTCGGAGAACTCCCGTCCACCGCAGTGCCGTTGCTGCAACCGCTGCTCGCCGGCCGCGCGGCCTCCCACCCCGCCCTGCAACTGGCCCTGCGCGGCGGCGGCCACTTCGACGAACGGCTGCTGTGGAGCGGCATCGACGGCGACCTGGACGGACTGCACCGGCTCGCCGCCGACGTCCGCGACCTGGTCGCCTCCTGCGGCATCGAGTACCGCAGCCGCCCGCTGCGCCCCCACCTGACCCTGGCACGCGCGCGCCGAGACGATCCCACCAGCGTGCCCCGGGCCGCGGCAGGCCTCGCCGGATTCGAGGGCCGGCCGTGGCAGGCCGAGCGCCTCCACCTGGTCGGCAGCAACACCGGCGGCGGCCCCGGCCCGATCCGCTACCGCGACATCGAGGCCTGGCGGTTCGGCGCCGCGGCCCGCACCGGCGGCGACAACGCCCCGGCCGAGCCGTAGCCGGCCGGCGAACGCCTCCCCGCCGTGGACGGCCCTTGTTCTTGAACGAGTATTCAGATACGTTCGTGCCATGCCCAGACCTCGCGAGTTCGAGCCCGACACCGTGGTGGATCAGGCCATGCTGTGCTTCTGGCTGCGCGGCTACCGGGCCACGTCCGTCGAGGACCTGGTCAAGGCGACCGGAGTGAAGCCCGGCAGCCTCTACAGCGTCTTCCCCGGCGGCAAGCACGCACTGTTCCTGAAGTCGCTGGAGCGCTATTCCGAGCTCGTCGTCCCCCAGAAGCTGGGCGAACTGGCGGCGCCCGGCGCCTCGCTGGCCGCGCTCCGCGGCTACTTCGACGGCCTGGTGCAGGACCTGCTCAGCCCGGAGGGCCGGCAGGGGTGCCTGCTGGTGAACACGGCGATCGAGAACGCCGCCGGGGACGACGAGGCCGCCGCCGTCGTCCGCGGGCACCTCGCCCGCCTCGAACACTGCATGACCGCCGCCCTTCGCAACGCCCGCGCCGCGCACGAGGTGCGCGCCTCGGTGGACCCGGCCGGCAGTGCCAAGGTGCTGGTCGCGACCTGCCAGGGGCTGATGGTCGTGGGGAAGGCCAACCCCGACGGGACGGTGCTGCGCGCCATCGTCGACAACGCCTTCGCCGTCCTCGTCTGATGCCCTGATGTCCTGATGTCGTCCTGACGCCCTGAGGCTCGACCTCCCGGGGCCACCGCACGCGGTGGCCCCGTCTTTCGGGCCAATAGTTGAATCACTATTCAAGAACGGATCCGCCCATGAAGGCCATCGTCATCTCCACCTATGGCGCCCCCGAGGTCCTGCACCTCACCGAGCTGCCCGACCCCGTGCCCGCGCCGGGAGAGGTACTGATCCGCGTCAAGGCGTTCGGCCTCAACCACGCCGAGGCCTACATGCGCGCGGGCGCCTGGGGCGACGTCGCCGCCGTCCCCGGCATCGAGTGCGCCGGTGTGATCGAGTCCGACCCCGCCGGCCGCCTCGCCCCGGGCACCCGGGTCGTGGCGGTCCTCGGCGGCATGGGCCGCACCCGCAACGGCAGCTACGCCGAGCTGGTCACGGTGCCGGCCGCCAACGTGGCCGTGGTGGACTCCCCGCTGGGATGGGCCGAGCTCGCGGCCGTCCCCGAGGTCTACGCGACCGCGTGGTACGGGCTGTTCGGCAACCTGGGCCTGCGGGCCGGCGAGCGCGTCCTGGTGCGCGGCGCGACCTCCTCCCTCGGCCAGGCCGCCGTCAACCTCGCCGTCGACCACGGCGCGAAGGTGCTCGCGACCACCCGCAACCCCGCGCACGCGCCGCTCCTGAAGGAGCTCGGCGCCGAGGACGTCCTCATCGACGACGGACACCTGGCCGCGCGCACCGACCACCGCACGGCCCCGGTCGACGCGGTGTTCGACCTCGTCGGCAACAGCGTCCTGCGCGACTCCCTGGCCGCGGTCCGCCCGCGCGGGCGGGTCTGCCAGCTCGGCTTCCTCGGCGGCTTCGAGCCGGTGTGCGACTTCGACCCGATCGCCGACCTGCCCACCGGCGTGCAACTCAGCTTCTTCGGCAGTGCGTTCGTCCTGGGCAGCCCCGAATTCCCGCTCACCGCCGTCCCGCTGGACGAGATCTACGCCAAGGTCGAGTCGGGGGCCCTCCGGGCCCGGCCGGTCCGGGTGTTCCGCTTCGACGAGATCGTCGAAGCCCACCGGATCATGGAAACGGGCGGCGCGCTCGGCAAGATGGCCGTCACCGTCGACTGACCCGGCCCGTCCCCGGCGCCACCGTCGCCGGGGACGCCCGGAGTCACAGCGGGACGAGGACGTCCTGGTGCGCCCCGTCGAGGACGAGGCCGTTGTCCAGGCGGACCCGGACCGTCACCTGCTTCCCCTGTTCCCGGTGGGCGGCCCACCGCGGCTCCAGTGCGGCGATCTCGCCCTCCAGCCGCTCGCGGCTCGCGGCCGGCATGGTGTGCCCGTAGTCCTCGAACAGCGCCTTGAGCCGCAGGTACTCGCGGACCTCGTGGCTCTCGGGGAGCTCGCCGTCCACCCGCTCGACGGTGCCCTCGATCCCGGCCCCCAGCGAGAGGAACCCGACGACGGCCCCGGCCTCCCCGGCGACCGCCTCACCGAGTGCGAGGTCCTCGGCCAACCTGACGCGCAGGCCTTCCACCAGGGTCATCCGCTTCTCTGCCTCTCCGTCGATCGCTGCCGCCGGCGCAGCCCGCCCGCGGCCCGGCCATTATCGTCCCCGCCCCCGGCACCCCTGCGATCGCGCGAGGGACGCCTGTCACACTGTGCGCCATGACCGAGTACGAATCCCACGCCCCGGCGCAGCTTTCCGAGGCGCTGCACCGCAGGCTGGAGCGGATCGAGCGGCTCCTGGAGCCCGAGAAGCCGCAGCGCCCGGCGTGGCGTTCGGTCACTCTCGGTGAGCAGCGCTGGGCGGTCTCGGTGGCCATCCTGGTCGCCGTGGGCCTGCAGCTGGCCCTGCCGAACCGCCTGACCATCCACCCGCACTGGATGCTGCCGGCCCTGGAACTGGCACTGCTGGTGGCCCTGGCGGTCCTCAATCCGCACAAGCGCATCGACCAGGCGTCGCGCCTGCTGCGGCTGATGAGCCTGGCCGTGGTGGCGGTGATCAGCCTGGCCAACGGCTGGTCGGCGGTGAAGCTGGTGCGCGACCTGATCCACACCTCCGGCTCACCGGGCGCGCTGGCACTGCTCGGCACCGGCGGTGCGGTGTGGGCGACCAACATCATCGCCTTCTCGCTCTGGTACTGGGAGTGGGACCGCGGCGGCCCGGCGGCCCGCGCCCAGGGGGTGAAGGCGTACCCGGACTTCCTCTTCCCGCAGATGCAGCAGGAGGGCATCGCGGAACCGGGCTGGGAGCCCTCCTACCCGGACTACCTGTACGTGGCGTTCACCAACGCCTGCGCCTTCAGCCCGACGGACACCATGCCGCTGTCGGTCTGGGCGAAGCTGCTGATGATGACGCAGTCGGCGGTCTCCCTGATCACGGTGGTGCTGGTGGTGGCGCGAGCGGTCGGCATCCTGCAGTAACAGCCCCGGGAACCCTGTGACTTCCCCCGTCGCGGACTCCCGCGCGCCGATTGCCGGACTTCTCGGAAGCGGCTCCGCAGCGGTTCGGCGTGGGCAATGATGGCCGCAGGCGGACACGTGACCCGGGGGCCGGATGGCGCACGCACAAGACACCGGCGGACCGGACGCTCCCATTCGGCGGAGCGGTCGGTCGCCGGGTTCGGAGCGTGCGGCGAGGCCCGAGCCCGACCGTGCCGTTCCGTCCGGTGCGGCCGGTGCCCGCAGCACCAACCGGATCGAGGGCGGCACCATCCACGGGACGGTGGTCCAGGCCGATGTCGTACACCTCCACCCCGGGCCGGATCCGGAGAGCAGACGCACTGGTCCCCGACCCAGGACGGTGATGATCGCGAGCACGCTCCTGTCGCTCGCCGTCCTCGCGGGGCTCCTCCTGGCGGCACGTCCCGCCCCGCCCCAGAAGTGGCCGGACATCCGGCACGGGGGAACCGGCCTGGCGCGGATTCCCGACTTCGTGCCCAACCACCCGGATCATCTCGGCGTAACGATCGGGGACGCCTGCCGTTCCGGCGCCAAGGGGTTCTCGGGGACGAACCAGACGGTGACGGCACCCGACGGTCAGGTCCTCGGCTGGGTGTACCTGATGGCGAACCCGAACCGGAACTCGGGCTGCGACCTGGTCTGGGCGGAGTTCGATCTGAACAGGGGGAGGTACGGCAGCATGAACGGCCGGGGCGGGGCGGGCATCGCACGAGTCGACGTGACCCTCGACCTCGGCAGGAGAACACCGCCGGAAACGACTACCTGGGGCGACACGTCGGACCGGTACGACCCCGGCCGCCCCCGCCTCGCCGATCCCCCCGGAGAGATCGTCGAAAGCCCGGGAGCCAACGCGTGCCTGACCGACGCCGTCGTCGCGCGGGTCTTCGTCACGATGTACCCGAACCCCGCCTCCTGAACCCATGAGCCGGCGCGGCCCCGCGCGGCGCGAGCGACCTGCCGTTCATCCGGCCTTCGCCGGCGCAACTCTTGTGTGGGCATCATCAACTGCGGGACAGTGACGGCCATCACCCGCCCCTCCGAGGAGAATCCGTGCGTCTGTCACGCCTCGCCACCGGCCTCGCCGCCGCCGTCGCCCTGCTCTGCGGGCCCACCGGAGCCGTCGCCCCCGCAAGCGCCACCGGCGCCGCCGCCGCGGTGCAGCCCGCCACGGCCACGGCCTCCGTCCCGCGGCCCGACCACGTCGTGGTGGTGCTCTTCGAGAACACCTCGGAGAGCACCATCGTGGGGAACCCACAGGCCCCGTACTTCAACCAACTGGCCAACACCGGCGCGAACTTCACCAACTCCTTCGCGATCGAGCACCCCAGCCAGCCGAACTACCTGGACCTGTTCTCCGGCTCCAACCAGGGGGTCACCGACGACTCCTGCCCGCACAGCTTCAGCACCGACAACGAGGGCGCCGAACTCATCGCCAAGGGCCTGACGTTCAAGGGCTACTCGGAAAGCCTGCCCTCGGTCGGCTCGACGGTCTGCACCTCGGGCAAGTACGCGCGCAAGCACGTCCCGTGGACCAACTTCACCAACGTGCCGGCCTCCGCCAGCCTGCCGTTCACCAGCTTCCCGACCGACTTCACCCAACTGCCCACGGTCTCCTGGGTGATCCCCAACCTCTGCGACGACATCCACGACTGCTCGATCTCCACCGGTGACACCTGGCTGAAGAACAACCTGGACGCCTACGTCCAGTGGGCCAAGACCCACAACAGCCTGCTGATCACCACCTTCGACGAGGACGACAGCGCCGGCCCCAACCAGATCGCCACCTTCTTCAACGGGCAGCAGGTCAAGCCGGGCACCTACAGCGAGCAGATCGACCACTTCACCGTGCTGCGCACCATCGAGGACATGTACGGCCTGCCGCACGCCGGTGCCGCCGCCCAGGCCACACCGATCACCGACGCCTGGAACACCGGCACCACCACCGGCGCCGTCAGCGTCACCGCGCCCGGCGACCAGACCGGCACCGTCGGCGCCCCCGCCTCCCTCCAGATCCGGGCCACCGACACCGCCGGCGGCACGCTGGGCTACGCCGCCACCGGTCTGCCGGCCGGACTGTCGGTCAACGCCTCCACCGGCCTGATCAGCGGCACTCCGACCACGGCCGGCAGCTCCGCCGTCACCGTCACCGCCACCGACTCCACCGGCCCGTCCGGCAGCACCTCGTTCACCTGGACCGTCAGCCCGGCCGGCACCGGCTGCCCGTCGCCCGGCCAGTTGCTCGGCAATCCGGGCTTCGAGAACGGCAACAGCCCGGCGCCGTGGAACGCGACCTCCGGCGTGATCAACAACGACCTGGCCAGCGAGCCCTCGCACAGCGGCAGCTGGGACGCCTGGCTGGACGGCTACGGCTCCTCGCACACCGACACGCTCAGCCAGGGCGTCACCGTCCCGGCCGGCTGCAGGGCCGCGTTCGGCTTCTGGCTCCACATCGACACGGCCAAGACCACGGGCACGGCCGACGACACGCTCACCGTCGCCGTCAACGGCACCACCCTGGCCACCTACTCGAACCTCGACGCCGCCAGCGGCTACACGCAGCGGACCCTCGACCTGTCCGCCTACGCCGGAAGGAGCGTCACGCTGACGTTCACCGGCACGGAGAACTCCTCCGCCGACCAGACCAGCTTCGTCGTCGACGACACCACGCTGAACGCCTCCTGACCAACCGGCACACCGGGACCGTGCCCGCACCAGGGCACGGTCCCGTCACTTGATGGCGAGACGTGGGTGACGGGCCGCACCGGTGACTTCCTGTACGTGCCGGTCGGTGGCCTGCGCGTCTTCAAGAACGTGACGGACGAGCCCACGTCGATGCTCATGCCCGGCGGGGACTCCGGCGGCAGGCGGGCATGCATCAACCACCATGGGGCAAGCGGGCGTTGGCTACCGGCGCAGGGGTGCCGAAGGTGCGCACACCCGGCGCGGCGGCCGCGGAAGCCGGGGGCACGTTACGGTCTGATCATGCTTCAGAAAGCTCGTGCCGCTCTGATATCGGCGCTCCTCCTGGCTCCCCTGGTCGCGGCGGCCCCGGCGGCCCCGGCGGCCCCGGCGGCCCCGGCGGCCCCGGCGGCCCCGGCCGCCACCGCAGCCGCCACGGCCACCGTCGTCCCATCCGATCCCCAGGCCACCGCGGCCACCGGCCGGCTGCTCGACTGGCTGTCGCACCTGCCGGGCCGGGCCGGCAACCGGGTGGTCTCCGGCCTGTTCGCCGGCTACAGCGGTTCCGCCTTCTCGCTCGACCAGACCGAGGACCTGAAGGCCCAGACCGGCCGGTACCCCGGGCTGATCGCCTGCGACTACGGCTCGAACGGCAGCTCGACCATCGACTCCTCCTGCAACGCCGACCTGAAGAACTGGTCGGCCAGGGGCGGCCTGGTCTCCGTCAGCGTCCACGCGCCGAACCCCGCCCGGCCGGGCATCCAAGGCCTCTACACCCACCTGGACGGCTTCCAGCAGCTCACCGACCCGACCACCACCGTCGGCGCCGCCTGGCAGCAGACCCTCGACAAGATCGCCACCGGCCTCGCCGACCTGAACGGCGCCGGCGTCCCCGTCCTGTTCCGCCCGTTTCACGAGATGAACACCTCCGGCGCGGGCGCCTTCTGGTGGAGCGGCCAGGACCGGGCCGCCTACATCTCCGCCTGGCAGTACACCTACCGCTACCTCACCCAGGCCAAGGGCCTGCACAACCTGCTCTGGGTCTACTCCCCGCTCTGCGGCGCCGGCGACCGTGCCGCGTACTACCCCGGCGACGCCTACACCGACGTCGTCGGCCTCGACTGCTACCCGGCCGACCCGGCCGCCGCCCAGGGGTACGGCGAACTGACCGCGCTGCACAAGCCGTTCGCCTTCGCCGAGATCGGCCCGCCGAACGACCCCGCCACCCACGTGCCCGCCCCCGCCGGCTACGACTACGCCCGCTGGGCCGACGCGATCCGCACCCGGTTCCCGGCCACCACCTACTTCCTGGCCTGGAACGACAAGTGGAGCCCCACGGTGCAGCTCGGTGCCCCGGCACTGATGAACGACCGGTGGACGCTCAACCTGGGAGGGATCGACCTGTCCGCCACGACCGACCCGGCCGGGCCGCCGCGCCCGCCGGCACCGGGCACCGTGCTGGAGGGCTTCGAGAACGGCCCGGACGGCTGGGGCGGCTGGCAGACCCTGAACGGGCCCTGGACGGTGAACGAGTGGGCCTCCCAGCAGGGTCACTCCCTCAAGGCCGATGTCGACCTGATCCGGCCGGAGACCTACCTCAACAAGGTCGCACGCCAGGACCTCAGCGCCTACAGCACGCTCTCCGTCGACGCCCGCACCGCCCCCTGGGGCAACCAGGCCGCCGGCACGACCGCCAAGCTCTACCTGCGCACCGGCGCCGGCAGGACCTGGTACGACAGCGGATCCACCGTGGTCGGCCCGGACGGCGCCGTGCTGACCATGCCGCTCGCGGGCGTGGCCGACCTCGCCGACGTCGAGGAGATCGGGGTCCGCTTCGCCCCCGCGCCGGGCGCCTCCGGCCAGAGCTCGGTGTACATCGACAACCTGACCGCCACCACTCCGGCGAGCACCCACGGCGACTTCGAGACCGGACTCGACGGCTGGGGCGCCTGGCAGACCCTGAACGGCCCCTGGCCGGTCACCGAGTGGGCCGCCCAGGGCACCCGCTCCCTCAAGGCCGACGTCCAACTGGGGAGCGGCGAGGCCTTCCTGCTGCGCCGCTACGCCACCCCGGCCGACCTGACCGGCAACCTCACCCTCACCGCGACCGCCCGCACCGCCCCCTGGGGCAACCAGGCCGCGGGCACCAAGGCCAAGCTGTACGTGAAGGCCGGCGCCGGCTGCGACTGGTACGACAGCGGCACCTACCCGGTCGACGCCGGCGGCACCCGGCTGTACTTCAACCTGGCCGGCCTCCCCGACCTCACCAGGGTCTGCGAACTCGGCGTCGACTTCGTCCCGGCCGCAGGGGCGAACGGCCAGTCCTCCGTCTACGTGGACGCGGTCTCCATGCGCTGAGCCCCTGCGCTCCCACGCGGACCCGAAGCCACGGGAGGCCGCCGCCCCACGACGGGACGGCGGCCTCCCGCGCCTGCGCACCGGCCGCCCGGTGCTGCCGATTTTCTGTTATGCCAATTGACACAACCTCAGTGCCGTCCCTAGGGTCTCCTGGCATGGACGAGGTCAAGAAGGCCGTCTGACGCGCCCCGCGCGGTAGCTGACACCCAGGCGCCGCTCCGGGCCGGGGTCTGTGCGGCGTCCGGCCCCGTGGCCGCGCAGGGTCGGACCTGTGCCCTTCCGGGCGCGGCTTGCCACGGGGTGGCTACGCGCCGGTCGGCACGCCCGCGTTGACGAGGATCTCGCGGGCCGACAGGGCGACGCTCTGGGCAGCGGTCAGACCGGAGGCTGCCAGGTGGGCATCCACGATCCGAAGTCCGGCCGAGTACCCGGCGAAGTCCGGCAGCCCCACGGGCTGCTGCCCCATGCGCTGCGCGGTGGCGTCGCCGAAGACGTAGGCGGGCAGGTTCTGCATCCCGACCAGGTCGATCCCAGCGGTGATCTTCTCGTAGGCGCTGTCCAGTTCGGCGCCGGTCAGCGCCTTCGTCCACGGGCCCATAGCCTGCTCACCGGCCAGCTCCCGCACGAACGCCTCGGCCAGTCCCTCGGCGACGACCTGTTCGCCGACGGTCACGGTCATCGGGTTCCAGACCACGTTCGCGTAGCGCACGTTGTGATGGAGCTCGTGTGCGGCGGCCGGGCCGATCTTCGTCAGGCTGGTGTCGGTGGGCCAGATCGTCAGCTGGACCGCGCCCGGGAACCCGCCCGAACCGAGAAAGCCGGCACTGCGGACCGTCAGGTGGTGATCGTCGGGGTTGCCGAGCACCACCACGACGTGCACGGTCTCGGCGTGTTTCACGCCGGGCACCGCGTGGCTGATTCGCTCCCACGCGGCGGCAAGGGAGTCCTCGATCCCGTTCCACACCTCGGCATCCTGCATCTGACGCACGGCTGGCAGGTACCGTGGATCCTCACGGTCGATCCGGAAACCACTGCCCAGTTGCTGGTGCATTCGGACCAGATCCACATCGCCCATCACCTTGGACATCACGCTCTGGAGCGGGCTGTAGATTTCCTGTAGGGCGCCGGGCCGTTCCTCCACCGGGCGTTGCAGGAGGTCGATCATGGCAGCCGCTGTGTCGTGAACAACGATCTTCATGACTCTGGACCGTAGGGCCTTCCGTTAGGTGAGGGTCAAGAGACGTGTTGACCGTGCCGGCGATGGCGGAGCGTGGCGAGAGTAAGGTCGGGCCCGTGAAGGTCGTGGTGCAGGTGAAGCTGACGCCGCCGGCCCACCAGTGCGACGCGCTCCGGGCGGCCCTGCGCACGCTCGAGAGTCGGCGAACCGGGTGTCGACAGGGGCGTTCGAGCGCGGTGTTCCGTGTGAGTACGAGCTACTCCGGCGCCCACGCCGTCGGACCGGCCGGCCTCGGCGGCGCCCGCGCCCGCCCTCACACCTCCGTCGCCTGGACGTGCTCGTACCAGTCGCTGCCACCGTTCGCCGGGTCGTGGTCCGGGTCCCGGCGCCACTCGCTCCTGTCCACCCGGAACGTCGCCCCCGGCATGAGCAGGACCTCCGCCTCGGTGCCCTGGTACTGGTGGAACGGGTCGATGTCGCGGCCGTACTTCCCGGTGAGCGTCAGCTCCAGGAGGATCCGGTGCGTCGCCGTGCCGGAGACCTTCTGCCCGCGCATGAAGTCCAGCCCCACGGACTCCTTCCTGCTGGTGCTGTCGAAGGAGCTCGTGAAGACGGAGCCCGGCCGGTAGTTCAGCGCGGCCTGCTTGCCGAGCCGGTAGGGCGACTCGTCCCCGCCGACGTTCCAGTCGCCGCGGAAGACGGTGCCGGTGACGGGAGGCAGCCGGTTCAGCGCCTCCATCGTCATGTCGGCGTGCGCCTTGAGCTCCTCGAAGAGCACCGGCGCGAGGACCTCGATCCGCGCCTCGATGACGGCCATCGCCGCCTTCTTGGCGACCGGGTCCGTGCCCCGCGCGGCCGCGAGCTGCGGCCCGATCACCGGGTCCTGGTCCAGGGTGGGCACCGCCTCCTGGTTGTGGCTGTTCTGGGCCGCCCACCTGAGTTGGCCCTTGATCTGCCGCAGGGAGACGGCCTCGGCACCGGCGGTGGCCGCGCCGACGGTCCCGTACGGCGCGTACCCCTCGGGCAGCAGCCGGCTGCGCACCACCGAGTTGATCATCTGGTGCGCGCCGCCGGTGTACGCCATCAGCGCGGTCGCGTGGGCGGGCTTGAACCTCTTGGCGACGGCCTCGGTGGAGGCGTCGGCGTTGTCCGCCTTCCACTGGGCGATGCGCGGGGTGGGCGCGGTGTCGCCCGCCACGAAGGCGCGGTACTGGCCCGGTACTCGGGCGGCCGCGGGCCGGCCGGGCTCCATGAAGCCGCTCGCCGCCGGGTCGGCCGTGCGCGGCCTGTCGGCCTCGGCGAGGTACATCAGCTCGTGCGGGAACTGCCCGTCGACGCAGACGTTCTGCCGCAGTTCCTCCTCCGTGAAGGGCGCGATGTGCTGGTACATCAGTGCCGCGCCCTTGCCCGCCTGGAGCGCGGACTCGCCGGGTCCCTTGACCCCGGCCGCCCAGGAGCCGCGGAGGATCTCGTAGAGCGAGTGGTCCCAGGACGGCAGCATCCAGCCCATCAGGGCCATCCGGTAGTCGAAGACGTCCACCCCTGGCACATTGATCCACTGGAAGGTCTTGAGCATCCGGGTCGTGGTCCCGGACATGCCGGCGACGACCGGGATGCCGCGCGCGGCGTTCGCCTTCGGCCAGGACTCGTTCTGCTGGATCTCCCAGTAGGCGGCGCCCTCGTTCCAGGGCAGCTTGTCGTCCGGGCCGGGCTTGCCGGCGAACGCCAGTTCCCGCGCGCTGAGCGGGGCGCCGCGGTCCGCGTAGTCGCGCGGGGTCTTGCGGTTGGCCTCCTTGTCGGCCTCGCTGCGCTCCTTGCGCGGCCCCTGGCTGTCGATCATCTCCAGGGTGTCGCCGGCGAAGGTCTCGGGGTCCGACTGCCACAGCAGATTGCCCAGCGCGTACGGGTCCTTCTCGTAGTTGTAGCCCTTGCCCGCGAGGCTCGCCGCTGCCCACAGCGGCGGCCGGGACCAGCCGTTGAGGAATGCGGAGTGCTTCTTCAGGTCCTCCTCGCTCATGCCGAGCGTCGCCGCGAGCTGCGGCCTGGGCCCGATGATTCCGTTGAGGACGTCCTTGAGCGAGAGCTCCGCCCCCTTGTTGTAATAGGCGGCGTTGTAGACGGCCGTGACCAGTTCGCGGACGTTGCCGTCCCGGGAGAAGAAGTCCTTGATCTGGTCGGTGGTCATCCCCTCGCCCACCTGCCCGGCGCTCGTCCGGTCGTCCTTGAAGAACGACTTGTTGGCGAGCGCCGTGTCCTTGTGCTCCAGGCGGGCGTAGGCGATGAGCAGTTGCTTGAGCCGGTCCACGGTCTTGCGCGCGGCGGCGAGCGCTCTCGGATGCCTGAAGGCGTACGCGCCCAGCCGCTGCTCGAACTCCTCGGCCGCCGCCTGCCAGCCCGTCTTCGCGTAGTACTGGGCGTGGTCGAAGGGCGCCTGGCCGTCGCCGAGGCGCTGGACGACGCTCTTCCCGCCGGTGTGGGCGTGGGCGCGGGCCGCCCGCTGCACGGGCGCCGCCTCGGCGGCCGCGGGCACGGGGGCGGCCAGGGCGCGGCGGGCGTTGGCCTCCGCCGCGCGCTCGAAGTGGTCGGAGGGGTCCGAGACGCTGAGCCCCGAGCCGTTGTCGGTACCCGCGACCGGCCCCTGGCGCTGCTGGATGACGTGCGTCAGCTCGTGGGCCAGGGTGTGCCGGTCCGCACCGCCGGCGCCGATGACGACGTGGCTGCCGGAGGTGTAGGCGCGGGCCCCCACCTCGGCCGCCGAGCGCTGGGCGGCCGGCCCGGTGTGCAGCCGCACGTCGGAGAAGTCGGCGTCCAGCCGCGCCTCCATCTCCGCACGGACCGTCCCGTCCAGCGGCCGCCCGGCGGTGCGCAGCACGTCCGGCACGGACGAGCGCTGCACCGGCGCGCACTCGTCGTGACCACCGGACGGACCGTGCGTGCGGTGCCCCGCCTGCCGCTCCAGCGCCCGGCCGACGGCGGCGTTGCCGACCGCACGCTGCATCGCGAGCAACCGGCCCGCGGGCGCCCGGCCGCCGGACCCGGCCGGCCCGACCGTCCCCGCCGTCCCCGGGGACACGCGCGCTCTGCGGGACACGGCCGCACCGACGGCGGCGTCGGCCGGACGCGCCGCGGCGGGCGCGGTCCGGTCGGGACGGGTCTCGGCATCCTGCTGCTCCCGTGAACGCATGCCCCGATCATCGGCCACCACGCCCCACAGGACCAGCCCCCCTGCCCTTCCGCCCGCCCTCGGCCGGAGCCCTTCCGCCGAGTGCCGATCCTGTGCTGCCATTCCGGGATGACCGACACTCAATTCCCCCGGCTGAAGCACGGATCCGACGCCTGGTACGCGGCCCGGGACAGCATGGTCGAGATCGTCAAGGGCTGGGCGGCCGAAGGCCGCACCGGCTACTACGGCGCGCTGAGCGAGTCGTTGCGGGACGCGGGCTTCTCGGTCCCGCCCCGGGGCACGCTGATGAGCAACCTCCTGGAGGCCGCGTGCCGGGTCGAGGCCGACAGGGGCGTCCCGGTCATGCTGACCGCGATCGTGGTGAACAAGCAGAGCCGGCGGCCGTCCGGACAGTTCGAGGTGCTCGCCAAGACGGCGCCGTTCCGGCGCGGGGACGAACCGGGCTGGAGTTGGGAGACGGAGAGGGACCGGGTGTTCGCCCACTACGGCTGACCCACGACGAACCGGCTGCCCGGCCGTTCGTTCGTCAGCGGTCGAGTTCGACGACGAGCGAGGCGTAGGAGGGGATCATCACCTTCCGGGCGTAGCTGCGCGAGACGATCCGGTAGGGGCGCCCCGGCGCGCAGACCGCCGTGACCATCCGGGCGATCTCGGCGCGTGCGACGGGCGCGCCGAGGCACAGGTGCCGGCCGGCGCCGAACCAGAGCTGGCGCGAGCGCGGGTCGTACGGGCGTGCCAGGTCGAAGCCGCCGGCCAGGTTGTCGGCGGCGTAGGTGACGAGGAGGATCCGCTCGTCCCTGCGCAGTCGGCGGCCGGCCACGGTGACGTCCGCGCTGACGTGCCGTCCGATCACCGGCGCGGGTGTGGTGACGCGCAGTCCCTCGCGGACCGCGTCGCCGACCAGCCCGGGGTCGGCGAGCAGCGGTTCCTGCTGCCCGGTGTCGTGGATCAGCGCGACCGTGCGGGCCATCGCGCTGGCGGCGGTCTCGGTGCCCGCGACGAGCAGCAGCGAGGCGAGGCCGCCGGCCTCTTCCAGCGTGATCCCGGCCTCGCGGCAGCGGCCGAGCAGGGTGTCGGGTTCGGCGCCGGCGTAGGCCGCCGGGACGCCGCTGGTCAGTGACGCGACGATGTCCTTCGCCGCTTCGATCCGCTCGGGCGGCAGCTCGGTCGAGGCGGCCGTGTCGAGTGCGAGCGCGGCCAGCCGCTCGCCGGCGGCGAAGGTGTCCAGGTACGCGGAGTCGGGGCTGTCCGGCGGGAGCCCGAGGCCGAGCAGGTCGGCCATCAGGCGGCCGACGACGAGCCGGGCGGCCGCGGCCACGTCGACCCGGTCCCCGGCGGCCAGGCGCGCCGTGACGTCGGCGTAGACCGGCCCGGCGGCCCGTTCGACCAGGGCGGCGGAGTTCTCCTCGGTGAACAGGTCCCGGGCGCGCCGGCGCAGGTCCGCGTGGCCGGCACCGTCGAAGAGGCGGGTGACGTACGGTCCGAGGACCTGCTCCCACAGGTGGCCCACGCCGCCCTCGCCGAGCAGGGTGAAGTGCTGGTGGTCGTTGAGCACGGCCCGGATCAGGGTGGGGTCGCTCGCCACCCAGCCCAGTCGCGGTACCCGCCGGATCGGTCCGAAAGGCCGGGACATGGTGATCCGGGTCAGTGTCCACAGGGCGGGCCGGCTGGCCCACAGCAGTCTGCTCTCGTGCCGTCGTGCCGTCGTCGCGCCCATCGCCGCCCCGCCCCCGCTGCCGTCTCGGATGTCCGTGCGGGGAACCGTACCGTGCCAGGTCACGTCCGGGATCATCGTATGATCGGGCGGCTCGGGGGAGGCTTGAGCACGTGTCGGAGGGCAGCGGACAGTTGGTCGGGCAAGGCGGCGGGGTGCGCGCGGCGATCGCCGCGGTGGCGGTGCACCTGCCGGAGGAATCGCTCACCTCGCGCGAGGTGGAGCAGCGGATCGCCGACAGCGGCCCCTACCGGCCACGCCCCGGGCTGATCGAGGCGGTCACCGGAATCGCCGCGCGGCACGTCGCCCCCGACGACTGGCAGGCCTCCGACCTGGCCGCGGCGGCCGCCCGGAAGCTGCTGGCCGACGCCGGCCTCGACGCGCGGGACCTCGACCTGCTGATCTTCGCCAGCGCATCGCAGGACATGGTCGAGCCCGCCACCGCCCACATCCTGGCGTCGAAGATCGGGGCGCGCTGCCCGGTGTTCGACGTGAAGAACGCCTGCAACAGCGTGCTCAACGGGATCCAGGTCGCCGAGGCGCTGATCGCCGGCCGGCAGTACGGCAGGGTCCTGGTCTGCACCGGGGAGCTGCCGTCGCGGGCGGTCCGCTGGTCCGTCCGGGACCGGGGCCAGTTCGCCGAGTCGTTCCCCGGCTACACCCTGTCCGACAGCGGCGCCGCCGTGCTGCTGGAAGCGGGAACGGCACCGGACGGGATCTTCCACCGGGCCTTCACCGCGGACTCCTCGGCCTGGGAGGTCGGCACCCTGCCCGGCGGCGGCACCGCGCACCCGCGGGACCCGGAGGCGGGCTACTTCCGGATGGACGGCGCGCGGCTGCACGCGGCCTTCGAGGCGCTCGGCCCCGAGCTGATCCACCGGTCGCTGGCCGAACACGGCCTGACCTGGGCGGACTTCGCGGTGGTGGCGGTGCACCAGGTGACCGTCCCCCTGCTGGACGCCTTCCTGCGCAGGACCGGCCTGACCGCGGGTCCGCTGGTGCCGGTGCTGCCCGAGCACGGCAACCTCGCCTCGGCCTCGCTGCCGTTCCAGCTCGCCCGGGCCCTGGAGCAGGGCCGCTGCGGGCCCGGCGACCGGGTGGCGCTGATCGGCCTGGCCGGCGGGGTCTCGCTCGGCGTCGTCTTCGCGCAGCTGTGAGCCCGACCGTGAGCCCGATGACGAGCCCGACCGCGGGCTCGACCGTGACGAGCCCGACCGTGAGCCCGACCGCGGGCTCGATTGTGAGGGAACACCAGTGACCGACCTGTGGGTGGTCGTGCCGGCCTACAACGAGGAGGCCTCGCTGCCGGCCACGCTGCGCGCGCTCGCGGCCCAGACCGACGCGGACTTCGAGTGCGTGGTGGTGGACAACACCTCGACCGACCGGACCGCCGAAGTGGTCCGGGAGTTCGCGCGCACCGCGGACTTCCCGCTGCACCTGATCACCGAGGCGCGCAAGGGCACCGGCGCGGCCGCCGACACCGGGATGCGGTTCGCGATCGACGCCGGCGCCCGGTACCTGGCCCGCACCGACGCCGACTGCCTCCCGGTACCCGGCTGGACGGCCGCCGTGCGCCGCGGCCTGGCCGGCGGACTGGAACTGGTCACCGGTCAACTCCTGCCGCGCACCGACGAGTTCCGGCTCAAGCTGTGGGAGAGCCGGCTGCTGCCGGCGGTGGTCGAGCTGGCGGCCCGGTTCGGCAGGTTCCGGCCCGGAAACCGCGACCCGCGCTACCTCGGCCCGTACCTGATGTGCCCCGGCTGCAACCTGGCCATCACCGCCGACCTCTACGAGCGCTGCGGCGGCTTCCCGCGCACCGCGATCGAGGAGGTGCACGAGGACCGCGCCCTGGTGAACCGGGTGCGCGAACTCACCAGCGCCTACGGCCGGGTCCCGGGCATGCGGGTCCACGGCTCGGTACGGCGCCTGCGCGCGTTCGGCCTGCGCAACACACTGGCCTGGTACGCGGACCACCGCTACCGCCCCGACGTGGTCGACATCCGGTGAAGCGCCCCGAACACCTCTGGGAACGACGGGTGCAGCTGGCCGCCCACCCGCTGGCGTACCCGTTCATCACAGCCGTCACCCGGCGGGGCCCCGCCGTGCGGGTACCGGGGATCGGGATCGTGGTCGGCGACCCCGGGCTGGCCCGGCAGGTGCTGCTCGATCACGAGGGGTTCCGCAAGGACGGCCCCGGCTCCTCGGGCGCACTGTGGACACCCGTCCTGGGCCCGGCCGTACTCCTGAACATGGAGGGCGAGGAGCACCGGAGGCTGCGGGCCGCACTGGCCGGCCTGTTCACCCGGGCCCAGGCCACGGAGCTGTGCACCCGCGTCCTCGCGCCGGTGCTGCGCGAGGCCACCGACCGGCTGGGCGCGGGCGGTGCGGTGGACCTGGTCGCCCTGACCAGGACCGCCGCCGGCACGGTGATCGGCGAACTGCTGGGAGTGGCCGACGCCGCGGGCGCGGAGGTGTTCGAGCGCGGCGAGCGCGTCGTACGGATGGTCGGGCTCCGCACCAAGGAACTGACTCCACGTCAAGTCACCAGAGCCAAAGCCGTCTTGGCCGACCTGACCTCGGCGGCCGGCGAGGCGTACGACCGCGGGGAGCCGGGCTCGATGATGGGACGGCTGCGCGCCCACGGACTCGACCGGGAACAGGCGCTCGGGCTGTCGGCGGCGTTCCTGCTCACCGGGACGGAAACCGTGGCGACGACCGTGCCCCGGGTCTTCGCGCTCTGGCACGACTCCGGGCTCCTGCCCGCCCTGCGGGCCGACCTGGAGAGGGGCGGCGCGGCGCTCGACGCCGCGATCGACGAGGCGATGCGGGTGATCACCCCGAGCCCGGCGATGCTGCGCCGGGCCGCACGGCCGGGCCGCCTCGGAACGACGGCGGTGCGCGAGGGGGACCGGGTGGTCATCGCCACCGCCCGGTGCGACCTGGCCGCCGGGCCGTTCGACCGGGCCGCGGCACTGGGCCGACGGCCGGCGCACGATCCCAAGCGCCTGTGGTTCGGGGCCGGACCGCACTACTGCATCGGCGCACCGCTCGCACTGGCCGAGATACGGGTGCTGCTGCAGGCACTCCTGACGGCGGGGGCCGAGACCATCGTGCGGCGACGGGCCAAGCGGCGGGTGCTGATCCCGACCTACGCGCGCCTGGAGGTGTCGGCCGCCCGGGCGACCGCTCCCCGACGGCGCACAGACCGGACGAGAACGGAGCCGACCACCTCTTGAACGGCACGCCGAACACCGCAGGCACCGGACTGGCCGCCCGGATCGCGGACCACGCGCGCCGCACACCCGACGCGGCCGCCCTGCTCGACGCGCACGGCACACTCACCTACGCCCAACTCGCCCGGCACGTCGCCGCCACCGCGAGCGGACTGCGCGCCGCGGGCATGTCCGCCGGCGACACCGTGATGTTCGCGGTCCGCCCCGGCCGGGACGCCCTGGTGCTCGGCCTGGCCGTCATGACGGTGGGCGCCGCCGTCGTGGTGGCCGATCCCGGCGCGGGCGCCGAACTCGACGCCGCGCGCGGACGACTCGTCACCGAACGCCTCGCCGCGCCGCGCTGGCTGGCCGCCGAATCCTGGCTCTGCGCGCTCGCCGCCCGCACCACGGGACGCACCCTGCTGCGCCGCCTCGGCCTGAACCTGCCCGCGTTCGCCGACCCGACCCTGCGCCTGCTCCACACCGGCCCGCGCCTGCCGGGCCTGCCCCCGGACGCGATCCCCGCCGCCACCCTGGCGCACACCCCTGCGGACACCGCCTCCGCCCCCGCGGGGGACCCGGACCGCCCGGCCCTGGTCGTGTTCACCTCCGGCACCACCGCCCGCCCCCGCGCGGTGGTGCACAGCCAGGCCACGCTGCTCGCCGGCGCCGACCTGCTCGGCGAAAGCCTGGGCCTGACCGCCGCCCCCGCCCCGGTGGTCGTGCACTCCGAACAGCTGATGATCGCCTTCGCCTTCCTCGCCGCCGGCGCCACCTGGTCGACGGCGCCCCTGCCCGTGCGGCCCAAGCGGTTCCTGCGGGACCTGCGGCGCCGCGGGGCCACCCACACCTTCGCCACCCCGGCCTCCCTGGCCCGCCTGCTCGACGCCGGCCACCTCCCCCACACCCTGGGCACGGTGCTGCTCGGCGCCGCCCCCGTGCCGCCCCCGATCCTGCGCCGCCTGCGCGAGGCGCTCCCCTCGGCCCGGGTCGCGGTGATCTACGGCGCGACCGAGATGCTGCCGATCGCCGTGACCGGGGGAGAGGAGAAGCTCCACCACGCACCCCACGGCGACCTGGCCGGCCACCCCCTGCCCGGAGTCACCGCGCGCCTCAACGACGAGGGCGAACTCCTGCTGCGCGGCGCCCACCTGGCGATCGGCTACCTCGGCGACGGACCGATCGACGAGCTCAACACCGGCGACCGGGCCCGGATCGACGCCGAAGGCCGGATCGTGCTGCTCGGCCGGACCAAGGACATGCTCATCCGCGGCTCCTTCAACCTCTACCCGGGCCTGTACGAACCCGCGATCGCCGCCCTCCCGGGCATCGCCGAAGCCGTCATCGTGGGCGTCCCCGACCCGCACACCGCCGACGAGGCGGTGGTGCTGGCCGTGTGCCCGGACGGCTCGCTCCCGGAAGCCGAACTCCTGCGCTCCCTGCAACGCCGGCTGCCCCGCACGATCGACCACGCGGCACTGCCGGACCGGATCCACTGCCTCCCGGCGATCCCCCGGCGGGGACGGACCGAGAAGCCCGACCGCGGACGACTGCGCGAGCTGGTCATGAAGGAGGCGCCGTGATCACCGTCGTCACCGGGGCCAGCGGCTTCGTCGGCAGCGCCCTGTGCCGCGCGGCACGGGCCGCCGGGCACCAGGTGCTGGCGCTGGGACGCCGCCCCACCGTCCCCGCCGACCTGATCGGCGGCGCGCCCTACCTCCCCTGGGACCTGGCGGACCCCACCGCCCGCCCGGACCTCCCCGCCCCGTTCACCCGCCCCGACACGGTGATCCACTGCGCGGGCCTGGCCACCGACTGGGCCCGCCCCGAGGCCTTCCACCGCGGCAACGTGCTGACCACCGGGGGAGTGCTGGCCGCGTTCCCCGAGGCCGCGCGTTTCGTGCACGTGTCGACCGCGAGCGTCTACGACCCGCGCCGGCCGACCGTCATGGCCCGTGAGGACGAGGCCGCCACGGTCCGTCACACCGACGCCTACGGGCGCTCCAAGGCGCTGGCGGAGGAGCGGGTGCGCCGGGCCCGCCCCGACGCGGTGATCCTGCGCCCGCACGCCGTCTACGGCCCCGGGGACACCACACTGCTGCCGCGCGTCCTCCAGGCGGTGCGCCGAACCCCGTACGGGCCGAGACTGTTCGCGATCGGCGACGGCAGGCAGCGGCTGAGCCTGACCAGCGTGGCGAACCTCGTCGACGCCTGCCTGCTCGCCGCCGGGGGCCGTGCATCCGGCACCTTCAACATCACCGACCGCGACCCGGTCGTGCTGGACGACGTGCTGCGCCAGGTCCTCACCGCCCACGGCCTCCCGGCCGCACCCGTCCACCTCCCGCTCGCCCTCGCCCTCCCCCTGGCCCGCACAGCCGAACTCCTGGCCCGGACCACCGGATCCGCCCGTCGCCCCCGTCTGACCGTCTACGCCGTCCGTCACCTGGCCCACGAACGCACCCTCGACCTCACGGCCGCCCGCACCCACCTGGGCTACCGGCCCGCACCGACGGACCTGGGGCCCGCCCTGCGCCGGGCCTGACGCAGGCCCGCTCCGGGCCGTCCCTTCTCTCCCCGGCGCCGGAGCGTGCCGCCGCGGCAGGATGCTCCGATGGCGAACGTGACCCGGATGTGGACGATGACGCGCACCAACTTCCGTGCGGCCGACCCGGTCGAGCGGTGGACCGCCCGCGCGGCCTGGGCGCTGCTGACCGCGACGGCCTGGCTGGTACTCGTCTTCACGGCGGTCTGGGGAGCCGAGGCAGCCGGCGTCCCCTCGGGCCTCGTGGCGTGGTTGACGGTCGTCCTCTCGCCGGCGGTCCCCGTCGTCTCGGCCGTCGCCGTCACGTCCGGCCCCGGCGGCCGCACCCGGAGAACCTTCCGGGTGAGGTGATCGCGGCCGAGGAGGGCATGGTGCTCCCGCTCCGGCGCTCGTCTCCGTCGACGCCCGGCGGCGTCCCACGGCCCAGTTCACAGTGCTGGGAATTTCCCGGGCGTCTCCACCTCGGGCCCGGGCCTTCCCGTCAGAGCCGTCGCAGGCCAGCGTGGTCGGTGCCGCCGTCGGTGGCCGCCGCTCGATCCGGCGTGGACGCGAACACGAGGGGAACAACCGTGCAGGACATCAAGCGGAAGAGGCCGTCGGCCCGTGGGAAGCTGCTCGCACCGCTGTGCGCCGCACTGCTGACGGCCGCAGCGTCCATCGGCGCAACGGGCACGGCGTCCGCCGCCGGCGACACGGGCGAGTGGCTGGTGAACTCCAGCTCCCAGCTCTGCGCCGACGCCCCCGGGGCCTCGACGCGCTGGGGGACGCACGTCGACCAGTGGGACTGCGTGAGCCAGTCCAACGAGCTGTGGATCAGGCAGAAGGTGCGCACCGTCAAGGGCAAGGCCTACTACCTGCTCAAGAACACGGCGACGCGTCTGTGCATGAACGTCGACCATGCCAGCCGCGACAACGGTGCCGCGATCATCGAGTGGGGCTGCAGCAGCTCGTCCGACAACGAACTGTGGCACCCCGTCCTGATCACCGACAACAGTCAGGAGTGGGTCAACCTCCGCAGCGACAAGTGCCTGACCGTCGCCGGGGACGCGCACGACAACGGCGCATGGCTGATCCAGTACGACTGCGGCCGGCACGGCGACCAGATCTGGATCACCTCCGGAGGCTGAGCCGCAGGTACCCTGACCTCACGTCAGGTCACCTGCTGCTGCGGGTTGTTCAGGAGGAGGTCGTGGCCGAGCGGGGTGAGGGCGTGGTGGACCTCGCGGCCGTGTCGCCGGGTGGTGATGGCTCCGGCGGCGCGCAGCGCGTTGGTGTGGGCGGAGGTGGACGCGGCGGTGATGCCCAGCCGGTCGGCGAACCGCCGGCCCTTCGGCCCGTCCGGTCACGGCAGCAGCAGGCCCCGGAAGAGCGCCCACGGCACGAACACCGCGCCCGCCACCAGCAGTGCGCCGATCCGCACATGCGCACCGGCCGGGACCGCACCCCGGCCGCGCCACGCCCGCACCGCCGTCACACCGGTGGCCACCACCGTGCAGACGGCCAGCAGTTGCAGGACCGACCAGACCAGCGGACGGCCGCCGAGCTGCGGCCCGGTGGCGAGTGCCGTCGTCACGAAGAGGAAGTAGCCGAGGAACCCGAGCGTGGCGGCCAGGCCGCTGCCCGCGAGCCAGCGCGCGGCCCCGGCGCCCGGTGCGGCGGGCCGTCGGCGCAGCCGCCGGACCGGACCCGACAGCAGGTACCCGGCGAAGGCCAGGGCCATCAGCAGGAAGGCGGCCGCCTGCGCCGCCGACCCCTCCGGGGCGGGGACCGCGGCCAGGGCCTGGCTGCGGCGGTCCTGCCGGGGCAGCGGGTCGTCCACCCGGTGGCCCTGGCCGGCCACCCAGCCGCCCTCGCTGAACCCCCAGAGCCCAGCGGCCCGCGCCGCCGGTGTGCCGGCCCGCCGTCGGGCCGGGCCGGGTTCACCGTCGTGCAGGAGGCGAGGACGCCCGACGGGCCGGTCAGCGTGGCCGCAGCCCGTCGAGGACCACCGCGAAGACCCGTTCCCGGCCGGCCGCGTCCTTCCCGAGGTGCTCCATGGCCGTGGTCGTACCGACCAGCAGGGCGATGACCTCCGGCAGGCCCAGCTCCGGGCGGACCGCCCCGGCCCGCTGTGCCCCGGTCAGCAGCTCGGCGAGCCGCGCCCGGATCGTCGAGCTGGACTCCTGCAGGGCCGCGTGCGCGTCCACACCGGCCGCAGCGAGCGCCTGGGCGAACTCGTTCTTGCCCGCGGACTGTTCGACCACCAGGCGGAAGCAGTCGAAGAACGCCTCGGCGGGAGCGGACTCGGCGGGCAGTTGCGCGGCCTGGGCGGCGATCGCCTCCAGCCTGCGCACCATGACGGCTTCCAGCAGCGCTTCCTTGGTCGGGAAGTGACGGAAGAGCGTGCCGACCCCGACCCCGGCGGCCCGGGCGATCTCCTCGGTCGGCACGCCGACGCCGTGGGCGGTGAACACCTGCGTGGCGGTGTCCAGCAGCTTGGCCCGGTTGCGGGCCGCGTCCGCCCGCAGCGGGCGTTCCTGGGCGCCGCTCATCTCTCCCACCCATTCCTGTCGGCGGCGAAGCCGCACTGGACAAACGGAGTAGCCAGTCCGTATCGTCGAAACGGAGTCGCTAGTCCGATTCTAGCGGCAGATTCCGCTGGGGGTTGATCATGTCCGAAGCGCTGTCGCCTCGTGAGGTTTTCACGAAGCTGCTCGACGGTATCGGCGAGGGGCGGTTCGCGGAGCTCGCGGGCCTCTACGCCGAGGACGCGGTGGTGGAGATCGTGTTCGCGCCGGTCGGACCGCGCCGGTTCGTGGGGCGGTCGGTCATCGAGGAGCGGTTCAAGGAACTCGCCACGAGCGTCCCCGTGGAGCTGACCCCGGTGAACGTGGTGATCCGGGAAACCGACGATCCGGAGGTGATCGTCAACGAGTGGGACTACCAGGTGCGTCACCGGGAGACCGGGCGGACCTTCGGGGCCTCCAACATCCAGGTGCTGCGGGTCCGCGACGGCCTGATCGTGCACAGCCGGGACTTCCACGACCACCTGGCCCTCGCCGCGGCCGGCGGCAACCTGCCGCAGCTGGTGGAGGCGCTGGAGGGCAGCTGAATCCCGGCAGCCGGATGCACCGACAGGCCGGGGGTGTCGCCAGGGGGACCGACGTGTTGAGAGGGCCTCCGGGTGCGGCGTGTCGAGGAGGGGGAGGGGGAGAGGTGGGGTCGGGCCTCTGCTCCGCTCCCCGGGGCGTACCAGGGGGACCCACCTCGGCCCGGCGCACGTTGCCCGGGAGGGGAAGGTGCGCCGGGTGTCGACGGGAGGTCAACCGGCGGCAGGCGCCGCAATCATGCGGCCCGCGTGCTGATCCTCAGGGGGGTCAGCTGCCGATGTGGCCGCAGGCGGAGTCGACCTTGTTGGCGTCGGTATCGATCTTGGACTGCAGGTTGGCGCTCGGCGCGGTGCCGGTGCTGACCGCGGTGTACATCTGCTGGTAGTCGCCGGCCAGCGCGCTGATCGCGTTCTTGGCGTCGGCGTTGCCGGCCTTGGCCGCGGCGGCGTTCAGCTGGTCGGTCGCGTTCTTGAGGTCGGCCTTCAGCGCGTCCGGGTTGTCGGCGTCGGCGGAGATCTTGTCCGAGTAGGTGGTCACCGTGCTGGTGGCGCTGGTGCACCCGGGGTCGATGGCCTTGACCACCTTCGAACCGATCAGCACGAAGACCGTGATGCCCACCGCCATCGAGAGCAGCGAGACGATGAGGCCGATGATCGCCGGGGCCTTGCCCTTGCCGGCGCTCTTCGACTTGACGAGGCCGATGATGCTGAAGATGAGGCCGAGCGGGGAGCAGAGGAAGGCCAGGACCAGGCCGGCGATCGCGAAACCGTTCGAGCCGGTGGGCTGCTGGACCGGGGCCGGGTAGCCGTACGGCTGCTGCGGCGCGCCGTAGGGCTGCTGGGGGGCCTCATTGGGAGGTATGGACACGTCAATCCTTAAGGGGGACGGGGGTGGCCGGATAGGAATACCGGAAGCCGGCGCCCCTTGGCAACTCTGAGTAATGGCAGCAGCTGTGAGGTCAGGGCAAGTCCGGCCCGGCGCTGCGCCCGCTCCACCGGCCGCACGGTGACGGTTCGTGGTCGAGACCGCTGACACCCGGCGCAGGGCCGGGCACCGCGAAGGCCGCGGAGGCCGACTGCCGGCGGATCCGGCGCCGGGCATCGGTCGGCGGACGGCCGAACCAACCGGCACCCGACGAGCACCTGCACGAGGGAAGACCCGCCGACGTCGCCATGGCCGTCCACACCCCCAGAAGCGCGGTCGGCACGACGTTTCACCGGTGAACACCGCCCCGGCCCCACCGCCCACACCGGAACGGGCCCGGAAGACCTGCAGTGTCCTCGCCCACGGCCACCTCAAGGGCCCCTCGCCCACGGCCGAACCACGAAGTCCGGTCCACCGGACGCGAACTGACGCCCCGGCGCCTGACCGGTTCTCCGGCCGGGCTGCGCACGAGAACGGGACCTGACCGGTCGGGCCGTCAGTGCGGGATCGACCGTACGGGGAGCGCTCCCGGCCGCTTCGCCGGGACGGGCAACGGCCGCGGGCGCCGGCCGGGCGCGGTCCCGACCGGCCCCCGCGGGATGCCGGTGGGGTCGTGGGGTGCGGCGGGTGACGCCTTCGACGTGCATGCGGTCCGCCTGCGCAGGATGTTCCGCCGGATCCGTGGGTGATGGTCCGCTTCCGCGACCGCGACGCTGACCGCTTTGCCGGACGCCTCCCAGTCGGACGGTCGTCGAGCCCTCTCCGAGTCCCGCCGCCCCGGTGCGCCGGCGGCAGCGGCCGCGGTCCCGACCGCCGGTGCCCCCGCGGTGCCCCCGCGGTTCCTCCGTGTGGCCACGGTGGGGACGGGGTCGGACGGCGCCAGTGCCCGGCCCGCCCAGGCGGGGGTGTGGCGGCGGTCTCAATGACGGCTGTCGGGTGTCGACTCAGCGTGGTGGTCGTGGGTCCGGTCGGTGACGTCGCCGGGGGCCGGGCGGTGAGTGCGCTCACACGCGAATGCCAGGCACGACGGCAGGTAGTGGTGTCCGTTCCGCCCGGTTTCGCGTCGACGCCGTACGGCGTTTGCGCAGACCGGGAGGGGTCGGCGCGCTCCGGTCGGCCCGGCCCTCGATCCGGTGCCGGTCTTCCGGCTACGACCGCGGATCGTAGCGAGGGGGCCTTGGAGGGCGCCGCTCCGGTCTGGCACCTTGGCATTCGTCGTCGGCCACACCGGCTCCTGTCCTGCCGGATGCGGCCAAGCGCCGACTCACTCCCCGCGACCGTTCGGCCCCTGTCCGGCCGCGGTCCCGGGCGGGGAGTGACGTCGGCCCAACCCGATTGAGGTCTTGCTCTTCATGCCCGCTTTCAAGCTCCGTATGCGTACGTCTGCCGCGATCCTCGCCGGTGCCGCCGGTCTGACCGCCCTGGGTGCCGCCGTGGTCCCCGCCGCCGCCAACGCCGCGACCGCCTCCCCGCAGGCCATCGCCGCGCAGATCGTCCCGGCGGACCAGCTGGCCTCGTTCAGCCAGATCATCTCCCACGAGTCGGGCTGGAACGTGACGGCGACCAACCCGAGCTCGGGCTCCTACGGCCTGGGCCAGGCCCTGCCGGCCTCGAAGATGGCCTCGGCGGGCGCGGACTGGAAGACCAACCCGGCCACCCAGATCAAGTGGGCGCTGGACTACATGAACACCCGCTACGGCAGCCCGAACGCCGCCTGGGCCTTCTGGCAGGGTCACCACTGGTACTAAGCCGACCCCTTCGGCTCTCCCCACACCTCGGGAGTCGGACAGGGACCGTCGAGGCGGCACGAGGGCCCCTCCCGCACGATCGTGCGGGCCGCGGTGTCCCGGGCCGCCGCCAGTTCGCTCAGGAAGAGCCAGTAGTCCGGATGCCGGCCGCCCGCCTCCAGCG
>NZ_JBEZGX010000080.1:0-34853 GCF_040650235.1 Kitasatospora sp. NPDC048722 | reverse complement strand
GAGAGCACTACCTTGACACGGTAGGGGTCACTGGTTCAATCCCAGTATCGCGCACAGTAACGGCCGGGGCCGCGATCCGCGAGGATCGCGGCCCCGGCCGTTTGCGTGGGCAGTGCTCCTGCGTGGGTCGTGAGAAAAGAGAAGAGCCGCGTACGGTCGCCCTCACCGACGTCCGTACGCGGCGTCTCCGCCTGCCGGGGCGCTCTGCGCACCGCTCCTCGCCCGTCCGCGTCTCAACGCGGGCACGGCCTCCCCGGCGACACTGGCTCCCCGTCCCCAGGGGATCAGTGTCCGTTCTGCGGCCGGCCACGGGGCCGGCCACGTCTCAGTGGACGATCAGGTCGGCCACTGCCTGGACCTGGTTCGCCATCTGGTCCCACCCGCCGAACAGGGCCACCAGCAGCACCGCGCACGGCAGGGCCATGGCCAGCGCCACCGCGGGGTGCCGCGTCGGCTCGGCGGTACGGGGCAAGGTGAAGGCCGGCCGACGGCGGCGGGGGGTTCCCGTGAGCTGCGGTGCCATGCCCTTACTCCTGATCCGGTCTCGGAGCCGTTCGCCCGGTCGAGTTGGCGCGGTGGACGGCTAACCTCGGGGGACGAGCTCCCCGTCCACCGCTGAGGACAACGCTATGGCTCGGGGGGCCGTTCGGGCGTCATGCCGTCGTACTGTTCCTCGGGCATCCCCGAGGATGACGGTCCGACTCAGGGACTACTACCGCAGGGGGAGACGGTCTCGACCCCGCCCCCGGGGGAACCCTGAGAGACGACCCCGAGAAACGTTTCGGCACCCTCATGACCAGCAGGTCAGTGCAAGATCGGACAATCGCACGGTGGCTTGAGGTGTTGCGTATCAGCACACCGCAGCGGGCAGTCCGTAAGCTGTGCCGGACAGGAACTGACGATGCCCCAACCAACGGGGCCTCACCCACGGGCTGACGGGGAACGGACATGGCGATGATGCGGCTGAGGCGTGAGGACCCCCGCATCGTCGGGCCGTACCGCCTCCACCGGCGGCTGGGGGCCGGCGGCATGGGGGTCGTCTACCTCGGCTCCGACCGGCGCGGGCAGCGGGTCGCCCTCAAACTGATCCGTGCCGAACTCGCCGAGGACCAGGAGTTCCGCACCCGGTTCGCCCGCGAGATCGCCGCCGCCTCGCGCATCCGCGGCGGCTGCACCGCCCGCGTCGTCGGCTCCGACATCGAGGCCGACCGCCCCTGGCTCGCCACCGCCTACGTGCCCGGGCCCTCCCTCTACAAGCGCGTCGGCGACGAGGGACCGCTCGGCTGGCAGGAGGCCGCCCGGGTCGGCGCCGCGCTCGCCGACGGGCTCGTCAAGGTCCACGAGGCCGGCGTCGTCCACCGCGACCTCAAGCCCTCCAACATCCTGCTCTCGCCCCGCGGCCCGCGGATCATCGACTTCGGCATCGCCTGGTCGCGCGGCGCCAGCACGCTCACCCACGTCGGCACCGCCGTCGGCTCGCCCGGCTTCCTCGCGCCCGAACAGGTCCGCGGGGCCGCCGTCACGCCCGCGACCGACGTGTTCGCCTTCGGCGCGACGCTCGCCTACGCGCTCACCGGGGACACGCCGTTCGGCTCCGGGGCCTCCTCGGAGGTCATGCTCTACCGGGTCGTGCACGAGGAGCCCGACCTCTCGGACGTGCCGCCGCAGCTCGCGCCGCTGATCCGGGCCTGCCTGGCCAAGGAACCCGCCGAACGGCCCGGCGCGGCCGCCTTGCACGAGCGGCTCAGCGAGCTCGCGGCTCGCGGAGCGACGGCGGCGGGCGGCGGACGCGTCATGCGGCGCGCCTCGGCGGCTCCCCCGCCCGTGCCCGAGGCGGACGCCCCGGGCGGCGTGCGGCACGGCGTGCCCGCGCCCGGGCGCTCCCCGGACCCGGCGGCCGCGGCACGCGCCCGGGCCGTGGCGGGCAGCCGCCCCGGGGCCTCCGGGCCCGGCGCGGCGCAGCGGCGCCCGCAGGGGGCGGCCAACGCGCACCCCAGACCCGAGGCGGCCTCGGGGGGACGCCCGGTGCGGGACCGTCAGCAGACGCCCGCGCCCGGCCAGCCCGGCGGCCGTGACCGCGGGCGGCCCCGCGACCGTCAGCACACCCCCGCCCCGGGGCGGCCGACCACCCCGCGGCAGCGGCTGCTGCGGCAGCGGCTCGTCGTCTTCGTCACGGTGACGATCGGGGTGGCGCTCGCCATCGCGGCGGCCCAGGGGTGCGAGAACCGGAGCAACCAGGGCATGCGGCCCTCGGGCCTGCCGACGATGGTCGCCCTCCCCACCGGGCTGTCGGTGGACGGCGCGGCAGTGCCGGGCACGCCCTCGGCAGCGGCCTCGTCGACACCCGTGGCGGCGGCGGCACGGGGCGGGACGGGTGCGGGGACGGGCCCGGCCGACCTGGGGCTGGCTCCTGCCCAGGCGCCGGGACCGGCCGTGGACTGGCCCAACCGGACCTACCCGGACGGCGCGGGCGGCCCCGGGATCGCCCTGCGCGAAGGGCGCTCGGCCGCGGGCGGGCCGCAGGTCTCGCTCAGCTCGGTGCTGCCGACCCGGTACAAGGGCTCGCCGGCGGCGGTGGTCGTGCTCCGCCGGGCCGAGGGCTCGGTGCCGGTCGACCTCGTGCAGCTGTACACCTTCTCCGGGGACAACCCGGTCGCCGCCGCCACCCGCTCCTCGACGGCCGATCCGCAGGCCGCGGCCTCCTGGCGGCTCGACGGCGGAGCGGTCGTCCGGGAGGAGCGCGTCGCCCAGACCGGGGCCGTCACCTCCACCCGCTACACCGTCCGCCCGGACGGCTCCCTCGACGAGTCCTGGCCCGGCGCAGGCGCCTCCGGCGGCACCGGCCTCACCGCCGCTCCCCCGGCCGCCGCGGCTCCGGCCCTGCCGACCGCTGCGGGCTGAGGGCAGGCTTCCGGGGCGGAGCAGCGGAGAGTTCCGGCCATCGTCCCGCGCCCCTTGACGAGCCGGGGAGCGGATCTCCGTGAGGGCCGCACGACCGGCAGGCCGGACAGCACCGGCCATCGGCCTTCCTGGCCGCGCAGTTCCCCGCGCCCCTCGTGGGGCGTGGCGGTCGAGGGTGCGACGGGCCGGGGCGGGTGGGTGCTGCTACGGGGTCGTCACGGCGTAGAAGGCCACGGCGGCGGCCGCGCCGACGTTGAGGGAGTCGATGCCGTGGGCCATCGGGATGCGGACGGCGTGGTCGGCGGCCTCGATCGCCCGGGGGGTGAGGCCGTCGCCTTCGGCGCCGAGCATCAGGGCGGTCTTGGGGAGGTTCTGCGGGGCCAGGCTCGACAGGTCGACGGCGCTCTCGGCGGGGGTGAGCGCCAGGAGGGTGAATCCGGCGTCACGGACCGTCGTCAGGGTGGCGGGCCACGGGTCGAGGCGCGCGTAGGGGACGGCGAAGACGGCGCCCATCGACACCTTGACGGCGCGCCGGTAGAGCGGGTCCGCGCAGTCGGGTGAGAGCAGGACGGCGTCCATGCCGAGGGCGGCGGCGCTGCGGAAGATCGCGCCGAGGTTGGTGTGGTCGACCAGGCCTTCGAGGACGGCGACCCGGCGGGCGCCCGCCAGCACGGCGGCGGCGTCGGGGAGGGGCTTGCGCTCCATCGAGGCGAGGGCGCCGCGGTGCACGTGGTAGCCGGTGACGGCCTCGGCGAGGGCCGGTTCGACGACGTGGACGGGGGCGTCGGCCTCCGCGATGACGTCGGCCATGACCTCCAGCCACTTGGAGGTCAGCAGCATCGACCGCATCCGGTAGCCGGCGGCGAGGGCGCGGCGGATGACCTTCTCCCCCTCCGCGATGAACAGGCCCTCGGCGGGCTCGCGCCGGCGGCGCAGTTCGACGTCGGTGAGGCCGGTGTAGTCGCCGAGGCGGGGGTCGGCCGGGTCGGTGATGGTGCTGGGTTCGGACACCCTGCGATCTTGCCAAGGCCGGGCGGTGAAGGCCAAACGGCGGAAAGAGTCGGACGGTTTGGCCTTGGCCCCACGCCGATCGGAGTGCAAATATGACCGTATGGCCCGTTTCCCGGGTCGATCCTGGGCTCCGTCGGCCTCTGGTGCTTCTGGATCCGCCGGCTCCTCCGGTGGACGCCCTCATGGTCGGCAACAGCAGCAGAACGTCCGTCGCGGGTGGCCGGTGAACCTCCGGTCCGTGGCCGGTCAGGTGTTCGTGCTGCAGATCCTCGTGGTGCTGCTGCTCGTGGTGGCCGCGGGGGTGGCGCTCGTCGTGCAGTCCCGCAACGACGCGAACAACGAGGCCCGCAACCGGTCGGTCGCGGTCGCGCAGACCTTCGCCAACTCGCCGGGAATCGTCGCGGCGCTGCGCTCCCCCGATCCGACGGCGATCCTCCAGCCGCGGGCGCAGGCCGCGCGGGTGGCGGCGGGCGTCGACTTCATCGTCGTCCTGAACAACGACGGCATCCGCTACACCCACCCCAACCCGGCCCGGATCGGCCACAAGTTCATCGGCACCTACGAACCCGCCCTGCAGGGGCACGTGGTGGTCGAGCAGATCCGCGGGACGCTCGGCCCGCTGGTCCAGGCGGTCGTGCCGGTGTACGCGCCGGACGGCTCGGTCGTCGGGCTGGTGTCGGCCGGCGTCACGCTCGCGACCGTGAGCACCGCGAGCCAGCGGCAGCTGCCGGTGGTGCTGGGCGCGGGCGCGGTCGCCGTCGTGCTGGCGACGCTCGGGACGGCGCTGATCAGCCGGCGGCTGCGGCGCCAGACCCACGGCCTCGGGCCCACCGAGATGACCCGGATGTACGAACACCACGCGGCCGTGCTGCACGCGGTGCGCGAGGGCGTGCTGATCGTCGGCGGGGACGGGCGCCTGCTGCTCTGCAACGACGAGGCGCACCGGCTGCTCGGCCTGCCGGCGGACGCCGAGGGACGGCTGGTGACCGAGCTGGGGCTGGAGCGCGCCCCCGAGGAGCTGCTGACCGCGAACCTGCCGGTCACCGACCAGGTGGTGATGGCCGGGGAGCGGCTGCTGGCCGTCAACGTCCGGCTCACCGACCGGGACGGCGGCCCGCCCGGCTTCGTCGCGACGCTGCGCGACTCCACCGAGCTGCTGGCCCTGTCCGGCCGGGTCGAGGTGGCGCAGCGGCGGCTGCGACTGCTGTACGACGCCGGGGTGACGGTGGGGAGCACGTTGGACGTGACACGGACGGCGGAGGAACTGGCGCAGGTCGCGGTGCCGCGGTTCGCGGACTTCGTGACGGTGGACCTGGCCGAGCAGGTGCTGGCCGGCGAGGAGCCGCCGCCGGGTCCGTCGCCCGGGCGGATGCGCCGGACGGCGGTGGCGGGCGTCCGGTCCGACGCGCCGTTCCACCCGGTGGGGACGGTGCTGGACGTGGTGCCGGCGACGCCGCTCGCGGGGGCGCTGCACAGCGGGGAGCCCGGCCTGGAGCCGCGCCTGGCCGAGGCGACGGAGTGGCGGGCGCAGGATCCGGAGCGGTCGGCGCGGGTGCTGGCGTACGGGGTGCACTCCCTGCTGCGGGTGCCGCTGCGGGCGCGCGGGGTGCTGCTGGGGGTGGCGCGGTTCTGGCGGGCGGACCGGGCGGAGCCGTTCGAGACGGACGACCTGGCGCTGGCGGAGGAGCTGGTGGCCCACGCGGCGGTGTGCATCGACAACGCGCGGCGGTTCACCCGCGAGCACGCGATGGCGGTGACCCTCCAGCACAGCCTGCTGCCGCGCAGCCTGCCGGTGCAGAACGCGCTGGACGTCGCGCACCGCTACCTGCCCGCGCAGGAGGGCGTGGGCGGGGACTGGTTCGACGTGATCCCGCTGCCGGGTGCGCGGGTGGCGCTGGTGGTCGGGGACGTGGTCGGGCACGGGCTGCACGCGGCGGCGACGATGGGGCGGCTGCGCACGGCGATCCACAACTTCTCGACGCTGGACCTGCCTCCGGACGAGCTGCTGGGGCACCTGGACGACCTGGTGAACCGGATCGACCAGGACGAGGCGGCGAGCGGGGACGGCGCCGAGCTGGCCGGGGCGACCTGCCTGTACGCGATCTACGATCCGGTGTCGCGCCGCTGCACGCTGGCGAGCGCCGGACATCCGCCGCCGGCCGTGATCGGCCCGGACGGGCGGGTGGAGTTCCCGGAGCTGCCGACCGGGCCGCCGCTGGGCCTGGCGGTGCTGCCGTTCGAGACGGTCGAGCTGGAGCTGGCCGAGGGCAGCCGGCTGGTGCTGTACACGGACGGGCTCGTGGAGGACCGCGACCGGGACATCGACGAGGGGCTGGAGCAGTTGCGGGCGGCGCTGGCCGGGCCGCCGCGCACGCCGGAGCAGACCTGCGCGGACGTGCTGGGCGCCCTGCTGCCGGAGCGTCCGCAGGACGACATCGCGCTGCTGGTGGCGCGGACCCGGGTGCTGGCGGCGGAGCGCGTGGCGGAGTGGGAGGTGCCGTCCGACCCGGCCGCCGTGGGGCCGGTCCGCAGGGCGGTGGCGGAGCGGCTGGAGTCGTGGGGGCTGGACGAGGCCGCGTTCGTCACCGAGCTGATCCTGAGCGAGCTGGTGACCAACGCGATCCGGTACGGCTCCGGGCCGATCCGCGTGCGGCTGCTGCGGGACCGGTCGCTGATCTGCGAGGTGTCGGACGGCAGCAGCACCTCGCCGCACCTGCGGTACGCGGCGACGACGGACGAGGGCGGGCGCGGGCTGTTCCTGGTCGCGCAGTTCGCGGACCGCTGGGGGACGCGCTACACGGCCACGGGGAAGGTGATCTGGACGGAGCAGCCCCTGGAGTAGCCGCCGGGGACGCCGTCCCCGGGCGGAGTGGGACGTCGGCCGGGCCGACGTCCCACTCCGCCGGGACTACTTCCGGAAGGCCGCCGCGAGGACGTTGACCACGTCGCCGATGACGATCACGGCCGGCGGCTTGATGCCCTCGGCGTCGACCACGGCGCCGACGGTGGCCAGGGTCGCGTCCACCCGGCGCTGGGCCGCGGTGGTGCCCTCCTGGACGATCGCGACCGGGGTGTCCCCCGCACGGCCGTGCTCGACGAGCTCCGCCGCGATCGCGGCGATCTTGTCGACCGCCATGAGCAGCACCAGGGTGCCGCTCATCTTCGCCGCGGCCTCCCAGTTGGTCAGCGAGCGCTCGTCACCCGGGCCGACGTGGCCGGAGATCACGGTGAACTCGTGCGTCATGCCGCGGTGGGTGACCGGCACCCCGGCGGCCGCCGGGACGCTGATCGAGCTGGAGATGCCCGGCACGACGGTGACCGGGAGCCCGGCCTCGGCGCAGGCCAGCAGCTCCTCTCCGCCGCGGCCGAAGACGTACGGGTCGCCGCCCTTGAGCCGGACCACGAACTTGCCCGCCTTGGCGTGCTCGATCAGCGTCCGGTTGATCGCCTCCTGGGCCATGAACCGGCCGTAGGGGATCTTGGACGCGTCGATCACCTCGACGTGCTCGGGCAGCTCGGCCAGCAGCTCGCGCGGGGCGAGGCGGTCCGCGACGACGACGTCCGCGTCCGCGAGCAGGCGGCGGCCGCGCACGGTGATCAGGTCCGGGTCGCCCGGGCCGCCACCGACCAGGGCGACGCCCGCGCCGTGCGCGCGGTACTGGCGGGCGGCCAGCGAGCCGTCCCGCAGGCCGTCCACGATGGCGTCGCGCAGGCCGGCGGAGTGGCGCGGGTCGCCGGTGAGGACGGCGACGGTGGCACCCGCGTCCCGGCCGCTGGCCGGGGTCCAGGCGGTCGCGGCGGCGGCGTCGTCGCTGCGGGCGCAGAACACCCGCTCGCGCTCGGCCTCGGCGCTGACCTGCGCGTTCACCGCCGGGTCGTCGGTGGCGACCAGGGCGTACCAGGTGTCGGCCAGGTCGCCGTCCCGGTAGCGGCGGGCGTGCCAGGTGAGCTCGCCGGCGTCGGCCATCGCCTGGACGGCCGGGGTGGTGCTCGGCGATATCAGGTGCAGCTCCGCGCCGGTCGCGATCAGCGCGGGCAGCCGGCGCTGCGCGACCTGCCCGCCGCCGACCACGACCACGCGGCGGCCGGCGAGCAGCAGCCCGACCGGGTAGGGGGTACGGCCTTCGGTGCTCGGGTGCGGGGTGGGCGCGGTCATCGGCGGTGCTCCTGATCGGGAATGCGGGGGCGGGGGTGCGGACAGACGCCGCTCCGCGGACCGGCGCGCCCTCGGGCCGGTCCGCGGAGCGGTGACGGGAACGTCAGGCCTTCTCGGTGACCCCGGCGGAGTCGAAGGTGGCTACATCGTGCATCGCGCGGGCCGCACTCTGCACCAGCGGCAGGGCCAGCAGGGCGCCGGTGCCCTCGCCGAGCCGCAGGTCCAGGTCGATCAGCGGACGCAGACCGAGCCGCTCCAGCGCGGCCTGGTGGCCGGGCTCGGCGGAGCGGTGGCCGGCGATGCAGGCCGCCAGCACCTCGGGGGCGATCGCCTTGGCCACCAGGGCGGCCGAACCGGCGATCACACCGTCCAGCACGACCGGGGTGCGCAGCGAGGCGGCGCCCAGCAGGAAGCCGGCGATCGCGGCGTGCTCCAGGCCGCCGACGGCGGCGAGGACGCCGATCGGGTCGGCCGGGTCGGGCCGGTGCAGGGCCAGCGCGGCGCGGATGACCTCGACCTTGCGGGCGTGCGTCTCGTCGTCGATGCCGGTGCCGCGGCCGGTGACCTCGGCCGGGTCGAGGCCGGTGAAGACCGAGATCAGGGCGGCCGAGGCGGTGGTGTTGGCGATCCCCATGTCGCCGGTGACCAGGGCCTTGTTGCCGGCCGCGACGAGGTCGCGGGCGGTCTCGATGCCGACCTCGATCGCCTGGACGGCCTCCTCGCGGCTCATCGCCGGGCCCTGGGTCATGTCGTCCGTGCCGGGCTTGACCTTGCGCGGCAGCAGACCGGTGGCCCGGC
Source organism: Kitasatospora sp. NPDC048722 (assembly GCF_040650235.1). Classification (NCBI taxonomy): domain Bacteria; kingdom Bacillati; phylum Actinomycetota; class Actinomycetes; order Kitasatosporales; family Streptomycetaceae; genus Kitasatospora; species Kitasatospora sp. NPDC048722. The sequence continues at coordinate 25,987 of NZ_JBEZGX010000080.1, read as the reverse complement.
CCTGCTGGACGGCGTCGGGCAGCTCGGCGGCGACGCCGACGTCGACCACGCAGACCTCGGTGCCGATCTGCTTGGCGAAGGCGTTGACGACCGCTCCCCCGGCGAGGAAGTTGCCGACCATCTGGGCCGTCACCTCCTGCGGCCAGGGGCTGACGCCCTGGGCGTGGACGCCGTGGTCACCGGCGAAGATCGCGACGCAGGCGGGCTCCGGGACCGGCGGCGGGCACTTGCGGGACAGGCCGCACAGCTGGGCGGAGATGATCTCCAGCATGCCGAGCGAGCCGGCCGGCTTGGTCATCCGCTTCTGGCGGTCCCAGGCCTCGCCGAGCGCCTTGGCGTCCAGCGGGCGGATGCCGCGCAGGGTCTCGGCGAGCAGGCTCTGCGGCTCCTCGCCGGGCAGTGCGCGGTTGCCGTACTGCTCCTCGTGGACGACCCAGGCCAGCGGGCGCTTCTTGGCCCAGCCCTGCTGCTCCAGCTCGGGCTCGTCCGGGAAGGAGTCGACGAAGCCGACGCACAGGTAGGCGACGACCTCCAGGTGCTCGGGCAGGCCGAGTTCGCGGACCAGCTCCTCGTCGTCGAAGAAGCTCACCCAGCCGACCCCCAGGCCCTCGGCGCGGGCGGCGAGCCAGAGGTTCTCGACGGCCAGGGCGGCCGAGTACGGGGCCATCTGGGGCTGGGTGTGGCGGCCCAGGGTGTGCCGGCCGCCGCGGGTACGGTCGGCGGTGACCACGATGTTGACCGGGGTTTCGAGGATGGCCTCGATCTTGATCTCCCGGAACTGCTTGGCCCGGCCCTTGGGCAGCGAGTCGGCGTACGCCTCGCGCTGGCGCTCGGCCAGGGCGTGCATGCGCCGACGGGTCTTCGCGGAGCGGATCACCACGAAGTCCCACGGCTGGGAGTAACCGACACTGGGCGCGGTGTGGGCGGCCTCCAGGACGCGGATCAGCACCTCGTGCGGGATCGCGTCCGGGCGGAAGCCGTTGCGGATGTCGCGGCGCTCGCGGATCACCTGGTGGACGGCGTCGCGGCCGGCGTCGTCGTAGCCGGGGGCGGCGGGGCCGCGGGGCTCGGCGGGCTCCTGCTCGGCGTCCTGGGGCTCGGCCTGGGCCTCTTCCGGGGCGTCGGCGGGCTGCTCGGCGGTGTCCTGGACGGGCTCGGCGGCGGGCTCGACCTCGACGGGGGCGGGCTCGGCCACGGGCTCGGCGGCGGGCTGCGGCCCGGCCTCCAGGGTCTCGGCGACCGGGGCGTCCGGGACGGGCTCGGCCGCGGGCTCGACGGCCTCGGCCACCTCGGGGGCGGGCTGGTGCTCGGGCTGCTCGGCCTCGGGCGCGACGGCCTCGGCCGCCTCCACGACCTCGACGGCCACGGCCTCGACGGCTTCGGCTGCCTCGACGGCCACAGCCTCGACCGGAGCGGCCTCCTGCGGCTGCTCGGCCTCGACCGCGGGGACGGCCTGGCCGGACGGCATCTCGCCGGTGCCTGCGGCGGTCTCAGCGGTGGCCTGCGGCTCGGTGTGAGCGACCTCGACGGCCTCGGGGGCCTCGGGCGCGACGGCCTCGACCGCCTCCACGACCTCGACGGCCACGGCCTCGACGGCTTCGGCTGCCTCGACGGCCACAGCCTCGACGGCCGGGGCCTCGACCGGAGCGGCCTCCTGCGGCTGCTCGGCCTCGACCGCGGGGACGGCCTCGACGCCGACGGCCTCAACGGCCTCGACCACCTCGGCGGGCTGCGCCGGCTCGGGCTCGACGACGGCCTCCGGGGTGCCCTCGGCGGGCGCTATGGGAGCGGGCTGCGGCACGACGGCCCCCTCGGCCACCGGCGCCTGCTCGGTCGCCTCGACCTGCGGCAGGCCGTGCGGGGTCGGCGCGGCGAGGAACGCGGAGATGCGGCGGGGCTGCTGCGCGGCCTGCGACTGCTCGTCCGCGACGGGGGCCTCCGTCACGACCGGCTCGGCGGCCACGGGCTCGACGACGACGGCCTGCTGCGCGACCTCGACCAGCGGCTCGACCAGCGGCTCGGCGGCGGGCTCGGTCACGAGCTCGGCGACGGCCTGCGGCGCGGCCTCGGCCACGGCCTCGGCGACGGCGGCCTCGACCACCTCGACGACCTCGATCGCCCCGGCCGTCGGCACGGCCACGCCGCCCGTGACCGGCTCCCCGAGCGGCACCTGCACGCCGCCCGGGATCTCCTGGGCGGCCTGCTGCGGGAACTGAACGTCCGCCACCGCGACCGGGACCTCGGCGACCGGCACGGCGTCGACGGCAGGCGGCATCGGCGCGACCGGGACGGGCTGCGCCACCGCCGCCGCCATCGGCGCCTGGGCCTCGGCCGGGCGGCCGACGACCGGGATGCCGTGCGCGGGGGTGCTGCCCAGGGACGGGCCGCGGTCCGCGAGCGAGCGGACCGGCACCTGGCCGGTCATCATCGACGGGTCCGGGATCGGCGGACCGGCGTGCAGCGGGCGGCGCGGCGGCTGAGCCTGCGTCACCGGCTCCTGGAACACCGGGGCCGCCGGAGCGACGGGGGCGGCCTGCACGGCCTGCTGGTACTGCTCGGCGCCCGCCACCGGCGGGTCGACCGGCGGCCAGGACGGCTCGACCGGCGTGCCGTCCTGGAGCGGCGCGGCCGTCATCTGATCGGCCGGCACCTGCTCGGCGGGGACGGCCACGGCCGGCTCACCCCAGGAGCCCTGCGGGCCGGGCATGAGCAGGACGTCGTCCTCGTCGTCGAGCCCGTCCGCCTGGTCGGGCTGGTCGAGGAAGTGGAAGGCCGGGCGCGGGGCGCCCTGGTCGGCCGCCCAGCCCTCGCCGGGCACGCCGTACGCGGGCACGCCCTGCGGGTGGCCCTGCGCCGGGATGACGCCGACGGCGGGCGGCACCGCGCCGTGGAGGCCGGGTCCGGGCACCGAGGGGTTCGGGATCGCTCCGCCGTCCGTCATGACACCCTGCACGGGTGCGACGCCCTGCACGGGTGCGGCGGCGACCCCCTCCGGGCCGCCGAGCGGGTCGGGCCCGGTGTGCAGGTGCTCCGGCAGTCCCTCGCCCGGGACATGGCCGCCATCGGTCATCGTCAAAGCTCCTTCCAGGCCGCTGCCGCGCCCTCGGCGACACGATCACCGACCGCAGCGCCCATCCGCACGGGCCGGGCCTGCACCGACCCGCCCCTCAACCACGTACGGCCGCCGCGCCGAGGCGCTGCGGCCAAAGTCATTCCGGTGAGCTGCCGCGCCCCGGCCCACGCGCCTCCCCCTGCGGGGCGGCCCGCCATCTGAAACAACGACAACCCGGGGCGACCGGCACCACCGCACCGGACCCTACGGCATTCTCCAGGTCCGGCACGCGGCCCGTCGAATTGCCCACACTCCGAACGCGGCCGGATAGCACCACGTCAAAAAGGTGACAAACCGACCGGATCGGGCAGGTCACCGACCACCGCCGCCGACCAGGACGCCACACTACCGGCCCGGCGCCGTCACCTCTCGAATCAGTGTCCGGATGCGACCTGGATCACCGCCGGCCCCCGACGTCATCCTCACCCGGCACACCGGCCGGGCCCCGGGCCTTCACACGATCTGCTCACCCCAGAGCAACAGCGCGCCCGCTCCGCCCGCCCCCAGTACCACCCCTCCGCCGTCCGCGGCGAGCAGCGGGGCCGACTGCAGCAGGGCGCCGTCCGCCCGGTAGCCGGCCTCGGTGATCGCCCGGCGGAACTCCTCGGCCTCGGCGAAGGTGCGGGCCACGGTGACGAACCGTTCGGGCTTGCGGGCCAGCACCGCACGGACGACCTGGAGCCCGCCCGCCTCGACCACGGCGACGTCCGGCTCCGGCAGTCCGCCGAGCACCTCGGGCCCCTGCCCGTGCACCGTCTCCACCTCGACACCGTAGCGGCGCGCGTTGACGGTGATCCGGGCACAGGCCGAACGGGAGGCCTCGACGGCGACGACGGCCGCGCCGAAGCGGGCCGCCTCCACCGCGAGGGCGCCGCTGCCCGCACCGACCGACCAGACCAGGTCCCCCGGACGAGCACCCAGACGGGCCAGCACCAGGGCGCGCGCGTGCGCGGGAAGCGCCTCCGACGCGCCGGGGTCGTCCGCCGCGCGCCCGGCGCCCGCGTAGGCGTCGCCGGGGAGCGCCCAGCCGCGGTCCGCGCCGGGGAAGCCGAGCGGGCGCCCGGCGAGCCAGCCGGCCGCCTCGTCCACCGGTGCGGCCGGGGCGCCGCTGCTGCCGCCGATCACCAGGACGACGTTGGGATCGCGCCACGCGTGGTCGGCGATCCGGTCGGAGGTGAGGACGGTGACGTCCTCGTCCGGCGTGCCGAGGCCCTCACAGACGACGAACGTCCGGTGCACCCCGCGCAGCATGAGGGCGAGTTCGCCCGGCCCCGCGCCGGGGGCGGTGAGCACCGCGACCTTGGGGTGGGCCCGGCAGATGTTGGCCGCACGGCGCAGCCGGCCGCCGTGGGCGCTGACCACCTGGGCGTCCTCCCACGGCATGCCGGCCCGGGCGAAGGCGGCGGCGACGGAGGAGACGGCGGGCAGGACCTCCAGTTCGAGGCCGTACTCGGGGCGGCGCAGGGTGCGGACGACGCCGAAGAAGCCCGGGTCGCCCTCGGCGACCACGACCGCGGCGCCGCGGTGTTCGGCGATCCGGCGGGCGGCCTGCCGGATGTTGCCGAGCACGATCCGCTCGGCGGCGGGCGGCACCGGGAGTGCGCCCAGTTGATAGGGGGCGCCGGCCACCAGGGTCGCCGCGGCGAGGGCCGCGCCGGCGGCCTCGGTCAGCGGCGTGCCGTCCCACCCGATGACCGTGATCCGGTCAGCCATCTGCGGCCGTTCTCCCTCGACTCGGTGCGCGCCTCAGTGCGCGCCTCGGTGCGCCGACAAACCGCGCCGCAGTACGGCGCCGGACAGAGGCTACCGGGTGTGATCCCGCTCCGCGCGGACGTGTCGCACACGTGTGCGCGAAGCCCGGGGCGGCCGGGTGGGGAGAGTCAGTCGCGCAGGACGTAGCGGTGGTCGCCGTACCGGCCGGAGTGCTCGGGCGCGGGGGCCTCCATGTCCTCGGGCAGGAGGCTCCACAGGATGACGTCACTGCGGCTCTCTTCCACCACCTCGCCGGACTCCCCCCGGACTATCCAGGCGCTGCGCAGGACGCCCTCGCTGATCCCGCCGATCTTCTGGGCGACCTGTTGGGCGGCGGTGTTCCCGGCGGCGGTGCGCATCTCCAGGCGCAGGAAGCCGCGGTCCTCGAAGAGCCACTGGGCGACGCCGAGGACGGCCTCCGGGGCGTAGCCCTCGCCGCGCGCCCAGGCGGCGGTGACGTAGGCGATCTCGGTGCTGCGCAGCCGCCAGTCGGTGGCGCGCAGCTCGACCAGGCCGACCAGGCGCTGGGTGAGGTGCTCGGTGACGGCGAAGACGATGCCGCGCCCGGCGGCCCGGTGGGAGGGGGCGAGGGTGCGGGCGAGGTCGGCCGCGTACTGCTCGGTGAAGGGGTGCGGCAGGTCCGTCCAGGCGAGGACGAGGTCGTCGGCCATCATCGTGGCGAGACCGGGCGCGTCGTCCTCCGAAAGCGGCCGCAGCAACAGCCGTTCGGTGCTGATGGCGGTCTCGGGGAAGCTCGCTGCCATGCCGTCTCTCCTCGCCGGGTCGTGAACACAACACCGTACGCCTCCGGCGCGCCCCGGGTACCACGCGGTGCGCCGCCCGCACGACGGTACGTCAGAACGCCCCCGGCCCGGGCGCCCCTCGTGCATACTGCCCGACCGGGCCCCCGCCGGAGTGCGGCGGGGGCCCGGTCGGGCGTCACGGGGTGCGGAGTTGTCCGACGGTCAGAAGGCCGGGACGACCGAGCCCTTGAAGGTGTCGTCGATGTACTTCTTCACCTCGGGCGAGTGCAGCAGCTCGGCGAGCTTCTTGACCCGCGGGTCGTTCTCCTTGCCCTTCTTGACGGCGAGGATGTTGGCGTACGGGTTGCCCTCGGCCTTCTCCAGCACGAGCGCGTCGGTGGCCGGCTTCAGGCCGGAGTCGAGCGCGTAGTTGCCGTTGATGACGGCGGCGTCGAGGTCGGCGACGGAGCGGGGCAGCTGGGCGGCCTCCAGCTCCTTCCACTTGAGGTTCTTCGGGTTGCCGGTGACGTCGGCCGGGGTGGCCGCGGTGGTGACGCCGTCCTTCAGCGTGATGAGCTTGTTGTCGGCGAGCAGCTTGAGGGCGCGGCCCTCGTTGGTGGCGTCGTTCGGCAGGCCGACGGTGGCGCCGTCCGGCAGGTCGGCGATCGACTTGACCTTCTTGGAGTAGACGCCCAGCGGCTCCAGGTGCACCGGCTCGACCGAGACGATGTCGGTGCCGTGCTTCTTGTTGAAGTCCTCCAGGTACGGGACGTGCTGGAAGTAGTTGGCGTCGGCCGAGCCGTCCTGCACCGCGGTGTTGGGGGTCACGTAGTCGGTGACCTCCTTGATGTCGAGCTTCAGGCCCGCCTTGTCCGCGAGGTTGTCCTTGACGAACTTGAGGATCTGGCCGTGCGGGGTGGGGCTGGCGACGACGGTCAGCGGCGCGTTCGGGTCCGAGGACGACGAACCGGAGCTGCCGCAGGCGGCGAGCGAGAGGGCGATGCCCGCGGTGGCGAGGACGCTGGTGAACTTCAGGGCGTTGCGCACGAAAAGTGCCTTTCTGCGTGATGCGGGGAGCCGCGGCCGGAGTCGGGCGCGGGAGGTCTAGGGGGCGACGAGGTCCTCGTCGCGGGGCACCGGGGCGCCGCGCAGCAGGCGGGTCCGGCCACCGCCGGAGCGGCCGCGGTTGGCGAGGCGGCGGACGGCGAGGTCGCCGATCAGCTGGACGGCGGTGACGATGATCACCAGCTCGGCGACGATGACCCACATGAAGGCCGTCTCGAAGCGCTGGTAGCCGTAGTTGACGGCCAGGGTGCCGAGGCCGCCGCCGCCGACCGTGCCGGCCATCGCCGAGTAGCCGATCAGCGTGATGATCGTGGTGGTCACCGCGGCGGCCAGGCCCGGCAGCGCCTCCGGCAGCAGGGTCTTGCGCACGATCGTCCAGGTGCTGCCGCCCATCGACTGGACGGCCTCGACCAGGCCGCGGTCGACCTCGCGGACGGAGGTCTCGACCAGGCGGGCGAAGAACGGGATGGCGCCGATGGTGAGCGGCACGGTCGCCGCCTGCCAGCCGATGGAGGTGCCCACCAGCCAGCGGGTGAACGAGATCAGGGCGATCATCAGGATGATGAACGGCACCGAACGGGCGATGTTCACGACGAAGGCGACGGCCTTGTTGACGGTCCGGTTGGCCAGCAGGCCGCCCTTGTCGGTCAGCACCAGCAGGACGCCAAGCGGCAGGCCGAGCAGCACCGTGAACAGCGCGGACAGGCCCACCATCTGGAAGGTCTCCTGCGTGGCCGGCCACATCAGGGCCTGCATCTGGTCCCAGGTCATGCCACCGCTCCGTCCGCCGCGCCCAGTACGTCCACCTGCAGGCCCTGCTCGCGCAGGTAGCCGATCGGCACCACGTTGTCCTGGTGGCCGCCGGACAGCTCGACCCGCATGCGGCCGACCATCCGGCCGGCGATGGTCTCCACCGCGGCGCCCAGGATGTTGATGTCGATCTGGTAGGTGCGGGCGAGCTGGGAGACGAACGGCTGGGCCGGGGCATCGCCCTGGAAGGTGATCTCCAGCACGGTCGAACCGGGGTGCCCGGTGCCGAACTCGCTGAGCGGGAACAGCTCGCGGGACAGCTCCGAACCCGGCTCGGCGAGCAGGTCGGTCAGCTCGCCCGCCTCGACCACCCGGCCGCCGCGCATCAGGGCGGCGGAGTCGCAGACGGACTTGATGACGTCCATCTCGTGGGTGATCAGCAGGACGGTCAGGCCGAGCTGCTGGTTGAGGTCGCGCAGCAGCTTGAGGATCGAGCGGGTGGTCTCCGGGTCGAGCGCCGAGGTGGCCTCGTCGGAGAGCAGCACCTTCGGGTCGCCGGCCAGGGCGCGGGCGATGCCGACCCGCTGCTTCTGGCCGCCGGAGAGCTGGTTGGGGTAGCTGCGGGCCTTGTCGCCGAGGCCGACCAGGTCGAGCAGCTCGGCGGCCTTGCGGCGGCGCTCGGTGCGGTCGAGGCCGATGATCTCCAGGGGGAGCTCGACGTTCTGCTGCACCGTCCGCGAGGCGAGCAGGTTGAAGTGCTGGAAGACCATGCCGATCCGGCGCCGCGCCTCGCGCAGTTCCTTGCCGGCCCGGTTCTCGCCGCCGGACAGCGCGGTCAGCTCGACCCCGTCCACGGTGACGGTGCCGGAGGTCGGGCGCTCCAGCATGTTCACGCAGCGGATGAGGGTGGACTTGCCGGCGCCGCTGGTGCCGACGACTCCGTAGACCTCGCCCGGGCGAACGTGCAGGTCGACACCGGCGAGGGCGGTCACCTCGCGGCCTCGGGAGCGGTAGACCTTCGTGAGGTCCGTGGTGGTGATCACAGCAGCTTCCGTGGGTCGGGGGCGGGCGGCGCGTCGACCGCCCGACCGGGTTGCGGTCGGCGGCGTCCACGGCGCTTCGCCAGGGGGATCCGGACCTGCCATCCCTTGCTCGTGGCCGCCAGGCGGCCGGGCCGCGCGACGGCGTGGTCCTCACGAGTCATCGGCAGCCGCGGGTGGACGGGCATGCGGACGCAGGGGGGTGCGGCAGGTTGGGCGCGCTCACACGGACGGGAGCGGAGCCGGGGTCTCGCTTCGGGGCGCGAGGAGTGGGGACGGTGGCCCTCAGCAGTGACACATTCGACGGCACATGGCACGCTCACCTGCCGGCATGGTGCCGGTGGGGGTCCAGTTCGTCGTCGCAGTCATGTGAGCCAGTAAATCAGATGGGCTGTTCGAGGCCCAATTATTTGGATGCGCTGTCCGCAATGCGGACATGAATCGCTTTGACCTGCGGAAACGCGCATCGGCGCCGCCTCAGGACCGGCCACGTCGTGGCCGTCCGGATCGTGGCGGCGCCGAATCCGCGGGCGGCGGGAAGGCTCAGGCGGTCGCGGCGAACGGCGTCGCGGCGGGCTTCTCCAGGTGCACGAAGCTCAGGCTGCTGCTGACGTGCTCGACGCCCGTCTGCAGGTAGCCCTGACGGGCGTAGAGGCGGAGGTTCCCGAGGCTGCGGTGGCCGGTGAACAGGCGGTAGGCGGTCACGCGGCCCCCGTCCTCGGCCAGGCGGCGCTCCAGGGCCTCCAGGAGGCGGCCGCCCAGGCCGTGCCGCTGCATCCGGGGGTGGACGACCAGACGCCCTATCCGGCCGATGCCGTCGGCGTCGACCCGGCCGCGGACGGTGCCGACGACCTCGTCGCCGAGGCGGGCGACCAGGAAGTGCTGCTCGGAAAGTTCGGCGCGCAGGCTCTCCAGAGTCTGCGTGAGGGGCTCGATCGCCCAGTCGCCGTACAGCTCGGCCTCGGCCTGGTAGCCGAGGTACTGGAGCTTGAGGATCTGCTCCGCGTCCTCGGCGTCCGCCGCCGAGATGATCACGCTCATGCCCATGTGCTGGGGCCTCCCCATCGTCGTGCCCGGCGCGCAGAGGGTGGCGCGCTCACGCTCAGTATCCGAGTGATCGCGACACCGTCAAGAGCTGGGTTCGCCAGCGCTCTACCCGGGCGTCAGCTCCTCTCAACCTTTTGGCGGCCGGACGTGGCGAGGGTCACGCGAGTGGAGGGAGGGGCGGCCGGGGGCCGAACGGGGGCCGTCACGGGTAGCGCTCGGTGTGGAGGAGGGCGCGCAGACAGGCGAGGCAGCGGGAGCGGGTGGGGCCGATGGAGCCGCGGGGCATGCCGAGGCGTTCGGAGAGTTCGCGGTACGTCGGCGGCGGGTCCTCGACGAGGGCGGCGACCAGCTGGGGGCAGCGACCGGGCAGGGCGGCCACCGCGTCGCGGACCACGCGGAGGCGGCGCTCGGCGAGGAACTGGTCCTCGGCGGAGGGGACGGTCGGAAGGGTGGGACACACACCGTGCTTGACCTGCAAGGGCGGCGGCCGGTTACGCCCCGCCGGTCGCACGTACGGGACGGGGGCGCGGCGATCCGTCCGCCGCGCCCCTCCCCCACTGCACCAGGAGTCAGCCCTGGACCCACTCCTGCTGGGCCGCCAGGTCCGCCTTGACCTCGGCGAGCTGCACGGCCACCGCGGACGGCGCCGTGCCGCCGCGCCCGCTGCGGGACGCGATCGCGCCGTGGACGCTGAGGACCGACCGGACCTCGGGCGTCAGGTGCGCGGAGATCGACGCGAACTGCTCGTCCGTCAGGTCCGACAGCTCGATGCCCTGCGCCTCGCACACCTTGACGCAGGCGCCGGCCACCTCGTGCGCGACCCGGAACGGCACGCCCTGCTTGACCAGCCACTCGGCGATGTCGGTGGCGAGCGAGAAGCCGGCCGGGGCCAGCTCCTCCAGCCGCTCCCGGTGCACGGTGAGGGTGGCCATCATCCCGGTGAACGCGGGCAGCAGCACCTCCAGCGTGTCGCAGGAGTCGAAGACCGGCTCCTTGTCCTCCTGGAGGTCCCGGTTGTAGGCGAGCGGCAGCGCCTTGAGGGTGGCCAGCAGGCCGGTCAGGTTGCCGATCAGGCGGCCGGACTTGCCGCGGGCGAGCTCGGCGATGTCCGGGTTCTTCTTCTGCGGCATGATCGAGGAACCGGTGGAGAAGGCGTCGTGCAGCGTGATGAAGCCGAACTCCTTGGTGTTCCAGATGATCACCTCCTCCGCGATGCGGGAGAGGTTGATGCCGATCATCGCGGTCACGAACGCGAACTCGGCGACGAAGTCGCGCGAGGCCGTGCCGTCGATGGAGTTGCCGACCGAGCCGCCCTCGAACCCGAGGTCGGCGGCGACGGCCTGCGGATCGAGGCCGAGCGAGGAGCCGGCCAGCGCCCCGGAGCCGTACGGCGAGACGGCGGTGCGGGCGTCCCACTGGCGCAGCCGCTCGGCGTCCCGGCCGAGGGCCTGCACGTGCGCGAGGACGTGGTGGGCGAAGAGGACGGGCTGGGCGTGCTGGAGGTGGGTGCGGCCCGGCATCGCGGTGTCGGGGTGCGCCTCGGCCAGCCCGACCAGGGCGTGCTGGAGGTCCAGGAGCAGTCCGCCGATGGTCTTCGCGTGGTCCCGCAGGTACATCCGGAACAGCGTGGCGATCTGGTCGTTGCGGGAGCGGCCGGCCCGCAGCTTGCCGCCGAGTTCGGCGCCGAGCCGCTCCAGCAGGCCGCGCTCCAGGGCGGTGTGGACGTCCTCGTCGGCGACGGTGCCGGTGAAGGTGCCGGCCTGGACGTCGGCGAGCAGCTGGTCGAGACCGGCCAGCATGCCGGCGAGCTCCTCGGCGCTGAGCAGGCCGGCCTTGTGCAGGACCCGGGCGTGGGCCTTGGAACCGGCGATGTCGTAGGGCGCGAGGCGCCAGTCGAAGTGGACCGAGGCGGAGAGCTTGGCCAGGGCCTCGGACGGGCCGTCGGCGAAGCGCGCGCCCCAGAGGCGGACGTCGGCGTTCTGGTCGGCGGTCATCGCGTGGGCTCCTTACGGGGTACGGGTGTTGGGGGACTCTAGCGGGGCCGGTCAGGCGAGGTCGCGGCGGGCGGCGAGCTTCGAGGACATCCCGAAGATCTCGATGAAGCCCTTGGACATCGACTGGTCGAAGGTGTCGCCGGTGTCGTACGTGGCGAGGTTGAAGTCGTACAGCGACTGGTCGGACTTGCGGCCGTTGACGACGGCCCGGCCGCCGTGCAGCACCATCCGGATGTCGCCGCAGACGTACCGGTTGGCCTCGTCGACGAAGCCGTCCAGCGCGCGCTTGAGCGGGGAGAACCAGAGGCCGTCGTAGACGAGTTCGGCCCAGCGCTGCTCCACCTGCCGCTTGTAGCGGGCGAGTTCGCGCTCGACGGTGACGTTCTCCAGGGCCTGGTGGGCGGTGATCAGGGCGATCGCCCCGGGGGCCTCGTAGATCTCCCGGGACTTGATGCCGACCAGCCGGTCCTCGACCATGTCCAGCCGGCCGACGCCCTGGGCACCAGCCCGCCGGTTGAGCTCCTCGACGGCCTCCAGGACGGTGACCTTGCGACCGTCGATCGCGACCGGCACGCCGGCCTCGAAGGTGATGACGACCTCGTCGGCCCCGCGCGGGGCGGCCGGGTCCCGGGTGTACTCGTAGACGTCCTCGACCGGGGCGTTCCAGATGTCCTCCAGGAAGCCGGTCTCGACGGCCCGCCCGAAGACGTTCTGGTCGATCGAGTACGGCGACTTCTTGGTGGTGGCGATCGGCAGGCCCTTGGCCTCGGCGAAAGCGATGGCCTTGTCCCGGGTCATCGCGTAGTCGCGGACCGGGGCGATGCACTTGAGGCCGGGGGCCAGGGAGTTGATGCCGACCTCGAAGCGGACCTGGTCGTTGCCCTTGCCGGTGCAGCCGTGGGCGACGGTGGTGGCGCCGTGCTTCTTCGCGGCGGCGGCCAGGTGCTTGACGATGACCGGCCGGGAGAGCGCGGAGACCAGCGGGTACTGGCCCTGGTAGAGCGCGTTGGCCTTGATGGCCGGCAGGCAGTACTCGTCGGCGAACTCGTCCCGGGCGTCCGCGACCTCGGCCTCGACGGCGCCGCAGTCCAGCGCGCGCTGACGGATGACATCGAGGTCCTCGCCGCCCTGGCCGACGTCGACGGCGACGGCGACGACCTCCGCGCCCGTCTCCTCGGCGATCCAGCCGATGCAGACGGACGTGTCCAGTCCGCCCGAGTAGGCGAGTATGACGCGCTCGGTCACGGCTTTCTCCTCTCAACTCCACGTTCGGGGCCGTACAGGTTTGCGACGATGGGCATAAGTATGCACTACGCCGTATGAAACACAAAACCCCGGCCGGTGGAGTGCTCCACCGGCCGGGGTCCGAGGGTCCTGCGCTGGTCCTGCGCTGGTCGTGCGGGGTCGGACGCGTTACTGCGCCTTCGCCTGGGCGAGTTGCATGAGGTGGTCGGCGAGCGCCTGCCCGCCGGACGGGTCCCGGCTGATCAGCAGGACGGTGTCGTCGCCCGCGATGGTGCCGATGATCTCGAACACCTCGGCCTGGTCGATCGCCGAGGCGAGGAACTGCGCGGCGCCCGGCGGGGTGCGCAGCACGACCAGGTTGCCGGAGGCGGTGGCGGAGACCATGAGCTCGCCGGCCAGCCGGGCCATCCGGCCCTCGCTGGCCGACTCCCCCATCGGGGCGCGCGGCGTGCGGTCGCCGCCCTCGGCCGGGACGGCGTAGATGAGCGCGCCGTCCCGGTTGCGGATCTTGACCGCGCCCAGCTCGTCCAGGTCCCGGGAGAGGGTGGCCTGGGTCACCACGAGTCCGTCGTCGGCGAGCAGCTTGGCGAGCTGGCTCTGCGAGCGCACGGGCTGGCGGGTGAGCAGGTCCACGATCCGGCGGTGGCGCGCGGTGCGGGTCTGCGGCACCTGCGGCGTCGGGCCGGCGGCGGACGGGCCGGGATTGGAAGCGGTCATGTGATTATTCTCCCGGACTACCGTCGGCTCGCATCGCCCGGGGCGCCCTCGCGCACCGACCGGAGGATCCCGGGCAGCGCCGCGAGGAAGGCGTCCGCCTCCCCCTCGGTCAGCACGAGCGGCGGAACGAGCCGGACGGCGTCCGGGACGGCGGCGTTGACCAGGAACCCGGCCTCCTGCGCGACGGCCTGGACCCGCGCGGAGACGGGCTCGGTGAGCACGATGCCGAGCAGCAGACCGGCGCCGCGCACGTGCGAGACCAGCGGGTCGTCGAGCGCCTCGACGCCCTGGCGCAGCCGGTCACCGATCTTGCGGACGTGCTCCAGCAGGCCCTCGGACTCGATCGTGTCGAGCACCGCGAGCCCGGCCGCCGCGGCCACCGGGTTGCCGCCGAACGTGGTGCCGTGCTGGCCCGGCGTGAGCAGCTCGGCGGCCGGCCCGAAGGCGAGCACCGCGCCCATCGGCAGACCGCCGCCGAGCGCCTTGGCGAGGGTGACGACGTCCGGCTCGACGCCCTCGACGGCCTGGTGGGCGAACCAGTGCCCGGTGCGGCCGACGCCGGTCTGGATCTCGTCCAGGACGAGCAGGGTGCCGGTGGCCCGGGTGATCTCGCGCGCGGCGAGCAGGTAGCCCTCGGGCAGCGGGATCGCACCGTTCTCGCCCTGGACGGGCTCCAGGAAGACGGCGGCGGTCTCGGTGGTGACGGCCGCGCGCAGCGCCTCGACGTCACCGAACGGGACGTGGGTGACGTCGCCGGGCAGCGGGCGGAACGGTTCCTGCTTGGCGGGCTGGCCGGTGAGTGCGAGCGCGCCCATCGTCCGGCCGTGGAAGCTGCCCTCCAGGGCGACCAGGTGGGTGCGGCCGGTCCGGCGGCTGATCTTGAACGCGGCCTCGTTGGCCTCGGCGCCGGAGTTGCAGAAGAACACCCGGCCGCCCTCGCGGCCGTCCAGCTTCAGCAGCCGCTCGGCGAGGGCGATGGTCGGCTCGGCCATGAAGAGGTTGGAGACGTGGCCGAGGGTGGCGATCTGCCGGCTCACGGCCTCGACGACGGCCGGGTGGGCGGTGCCGAGGGCGTTGACGGCGATGCCGCCGAGCAGGTCGGTGTACTCCTTGCCGTCCGCGTCCCACAGCTTGGCGCCCTCGCCGCGGACCAGCGGGATGCGCGGGGTGCCGTAGTTGTCGGTGAAGGCGTGCTGCCACCGCTCGGTGAGCTGCTCGTTGTGCGTCATGCCAGTCCCCCGGTCACGGTCGGTTCGTCGTCCGGCACGACCATCGTGCCGATGCCCTCGTCGGTGAAGATCTCCAGCAGGAGGCTGTGCGGCACCCGGCCGTCCAGCACCCTGGCGGTGCCCACGCCGGAGCGGACGGCGCGCAGGCAGCCCTCCATCTTGGGGAGCATGCCGCTGGCCAGGCCGGGCAGCAGCGCCTCCAGTTCGTCCGCACCGAGCTGGCTGATCACGTCGTCGGAGTCGGGCCAGTTCTTGTACAGGCCCTCGACGTCGGTGAGGACGACCAGCATCTCGGCGCCGAGCGCGACCGCGAGGGCGGACGCGGCGGTGTCGGCGTTGATGTTGTAGACGTGGCCGTCGGTGCCGCGCGCGATCGAGGAGATGACCGGGATGCGGCCGTCGGCGATGAGCGCCTTCACCGCGCCGGCCTCGATGTTGACGATGTCGCCGACCAGGCCGATGTCGACCTGCTCGCCGTCCACCACCGCGTAGCGCTTGACGGCCGTCATGGTGTGCGCGTCCTCGCCGGTCATGCCGACGGCGAACGGGCCGTGCTCGTTGAGCAGGCCGACCAGTTCGCGCTGCACCTGCCCGGCGAGCACCATCCGGACCACGTCCATGGTCTCGGGGGTGGTGACGCGCAGGCCGTTGGTGAAGCTGGACTCCAGGCCGAGCTTCTCCAGCTGGGCGCTGATCTGCGGGCCGCCGCCGTGCACGACGACGGGGTGCAGACCGGCGTAGCGGAGGAAGACGACGTCCTGGGCGAAGGCCGCCTTGAGGCTGTCGTCGACCATCGCGTTGCCGCCGAACTTGATCACGACGGTCTTGCCGTGGAAGCGCTCCAGCCACGGCAGCGCCTCGATCAGCGTCATGGCCTTCGGCAACGCGGTGTTGTTGCGGGCCTGTTCGCCCTTGGGTGCGATCTGCACGGGTTCCCCTCGTCGGAACGGATGGCGCGGGACGGATGCCGCGGCTCGGGGTGCGCGGACCAGGATGTCGTGGGCGAGGTGACGCCGTCAGGTCGAGTAGGCGCTGTTCTCGTGAACGTAGTCGGCCGTCAGGTCGTTGGTCCACAGCGAGGCGCTCGCCGTACCGGCGTTGAGGTTCGCGGTGATGACGACGTCCCGGCCGCTCATGTCCACGAGGTCGCGGTCCTCGCCGACGCCGCCGTCCTTGCAGACCCAGACGCCGTTGATGGCGACGTCCAGCGCGTCGGGGTCGAAGGCGGCGCTGGTGGTGCCGATCGCTGCCAGCACCCGGCCCCAGTTGGGGTCCTCGCCGTGGATGGCGCACTTGAGCAGGTTGTTGCGGCCGATCGTGCGGGCGACGTCGACGGCCTCGTCCTCGGTGGCGGCGCCGGTGACGTCGATCCGGATGTCCTTGCTCGCGCCCTCGGCGTCCGCGATCAGCTGACGGGCGAGGTCGGCGCTGACCGTGCGGACGGCCTCGGCGAACTCGGCCGCGTCCGGGGTGACGCCGGAGGCACCGGAGGCGAGCAGCAGCACGGTGTCGTTGGTCGACATGCAGCCGTCGGAGTCGATCCGGTCGAAGGTGGTGCGGGTGGCGCCGCGCAGGGCCGCGTCGAGGGCGGCGGCGTCGGCGACGGCGTCGGTGGTCAGCACGACCAACATGGTGGCGAGGCTCGGGGCGAGCATGCCCGCGCCCTTGGCCATGCCGCCGACCGTCCAGCCGGCCGGGCTGGTGACCTGGGCGGTCTTGTGGACGGTGTCGGTGGTCTTGATGGCGATCGCGGCGGCCTCGCCGCCGGTCGCGCTGAGTTCCTGGGCGGCCAGGGCGACACCGGGCAGCAGGATGTCCATCGGCAGGCGGACGCCGATCAGACCGGTGGAGGCGACGGCGACCTCGGCCGCGTTGACCTTCAGCTCCTCGGCCGCCTTCTCGGCGGTGGCGTGGGTGTCCTGGAAGCCGAGCGGGCCGGTGCAGGCGTTGGCGCCACCGGAGTTGAGGACGACGGCGGAGACCAGGCCGCCCTTGAGGACCTGCTCGGACCACAGGACGGGCGCGGCCTTGACGCGGTTCGCGGTGAACACGCCGGCGGCGGCGAACGAGGGGCCGTCGTTGACGACGAGGGCGAGGTCCGGGGTGCCGGAGGCCTTGATGCCGGCGGTGACCCCGGCGGCGCGGAAGCCCTTGGCGGCGGTCACCCCGACGTTCACGGGACTGGTCACGGTGCGACTCCGTTCAGGGGAAGGCCCATGTCCTCGGGCAGGCCGAGGGCGATGTTCATGCTCTGCACCGCGCCGCCGGCGGTGCCCTTGACGAGGTTGTCGATCGCGCTGATCGCGATGATCCGCCCGGCGGCCGGGTCCAGGGCGACCTGGACGAGGGCGGTGTTGGCGCCGTACACGCTGCTGGTCTGCGGCCACTGGCCCTCGGGCAGCAGGTGGACGAAGGGCTCGGTCCCGTACGCCTCGGCGTAGGCGGCGCGCAGGGCCTCGCCCGTCACGCCGGGCCGGGCCTTGGCGGAGCAGGTCGCGAGGATGCCGCGCGGCATCGGGACGAGCATGGGCGTGAAGGAGACGGTGACCGGCTCGCCCGCGAGCGGGGTGAGGTTCTGCGCCATCTCGGGGGTGTGCCGGTGCACGCCGCCGACGCCGTACGGGCTCACGTTGCCCATGACCTCGCTGCCGAGCAGGTGCGTCTTGGCCGCCTTGCCCGCGCCGGAGGTCCCGGAGGCGGCGACCACGACGGCCTCGGGCTCGGCGAGCCCGGCGGCGTACGCCGGGAACAGCGCGAGGGAGACGGCCGTCGGGTAGCAGCCGGGCACGGCGATCCGGTTGCTGCCCTTCAACGCGGCCCGGTGGCCGGGTAGTTCGGGCAGGCCGTAGGGCCAGGTGCCGGCGTGCGCGGAACCGTAGAACTGCTCCCAGTCGGCGGCGGCCTTGAGCCGGAAGTCGGCGCCGCAGTCGACGACCAGCACGTTCGGGCCGAGCGCCTCGGCGACCGCCGCGGACTGGCCGTGCGGCAGCGCGAGGAACACCACGTCGTGGTCGGCCAGCACCTCGGGGGTGGTGGGCTCCAGGACGCGGTCGGCGAGCGGGATCAGGTGCGGCTGCAGCGCACCCAGCCTCGTGCCGGCGTTGGAGCCGCCGGTCAGGGCCCCGATCTCCATCTCGGGGTGGCCGAGCAGCAGGCGCAGCACCTCGCCGCCCGCGTATCCGCTCGCGCCGGCGACGGCGACTCGCAATGCCATGGCGTTCCTCCTTGGTCGTGGCATGAATATACGCAGCACGGAACATTCATGCAAGGAGTATGTACGGAGACCGCCCGCCGGGGCCGGCGGGCGGTCGGCCGGGCTCAGCGCTTGACGGCTCGCAGCACCACGAACTTCGGGTTGCCTGCCACGAGTTGGCAGTTTCCGAACAGGCGGCGCAGCTTGACGTGGTAGCCGAGGTGGCGGTTGCCGACCACCCAGAGCTCGCCGCCCGGGCGCAGGGCGCGGCGGGCGCCGGTGAACATCCGCCACGCGGTGGCGTCGGTGGTCGCCTGGTGCGAGTGAAACGGGGGGTTGTTCAGGACGAGGTCCACCGAGCCGGGGGCGATCACCCCGGGCGCGAGCGCGTCCGCCGTCAGGAACTCGGCCCCGGCCTCCGGCCCGAGGTTCGCGCGGAACGTCTCCTCGGCGGAGGCGACGGCCTGGTGGGACTCGTCGACGAACAGCAGTTCGGCTCCCGGGCCCGCCAGTGCGGCGGCGGTGCCGACCACGCCGTTGCCGCAGCCCAGGTCGACCACCCGCTCGCCGGGGGCCGGGGCCGGCAGGTGGCCGAGGAAGAAGCGGGTGCCGATGTCGAGGCGCTCGGCGCAGAAGGTGCCGGCGTGGTTGACGACCGTGCGCCCGGAGACCGGGCCGATGTCGGCGGGCAGGGCGTAGCGGTGCGGCCACGGGCTGGGGCCGGGGTCGAGCGCCGGGTCGGGGGTGCAGAAGATCAGCCGGGCCTTGCGGACGGCCAGCGAGGTGCGGGTGGGGCCGAGGACCTTCTCGAAGAGTTCGAGGGTGGAGGTGTGGACCTCGGTGACCATGCCCGTGCCGATCACCACCGTGCCGGGGTGGACGGCGGGCGCGAGCCGGTGCAGCTGGTCCTCCAGCAGGGCGAGGCTCTTGGGGACGCGCACCAGCAGGACGTCGATCCGCTCCGGCGGGGTGTCCCGGGTGGTGAGCAGCCGGTCCGGGTCGGCGGGGGCGCCGGCGCGGGCGAGGTTGGCGCGGGTGGCCTCGCGGCCGAGGTGGGAGTCGCCGATCTGCACGGGCCGGTGCGCGGCCAGCGCGGTGGCCAGGGCACCCCAGCGGTCTCCGAGGACGACGACGCGGCGGCCGGCCAGCTCGGTGGCGGCGCCGCCGGCGCTGTCGGTCTCGCCGGCGAGGTGGCGCAGCAGGTACTCGTCGGCGGCGTCCCAGGCGCGCAGCCGCTCGCGCGGGTCCTCGGGGTACCTGGTGAGGTCGAAGGTGCCGAACGGGGTGGTGAACGGCGCTGGGGCGGCGGGCGTGCTCTGGGGATTCATCGTCTTCTCAGGCTAGCCGACGAGCCGACGGGGAACGGATTCGGACGGATACTGGAAGAGCCCCGACCGAGAGGGGTGAGGGCGATGGACTGGAAGCTCGAAGTGGTCGTGCTCCCGGTGGCGGACGTGGACCGCGCGAAGGCGTTCTACGAGGAGCAGGCCGGCTTCACCGTCGATCACGACACCCGGCTGCGCGACGGAGTCCGGGTGGTGCAGCTGACGCCACCGGGCTCCCGGTGCTCGATCGTCGTCGGCAAGGGCGTGATCGAGGCGCCGCCCGGGTCCGTCAAGGGCCTGCAGCTGGTGGTGGCGGACATCGAGAAGGCGCACGCCGAACTGGCGGCGCGCGGTGTGGAGGTCAGCCCGGTGCAGCACTTCGAGGCCGGGGTGCGGGTGAACGGGCACGGCGAGGCCTGGAACTCGTTCGTGTTCTTCAACGATCCGGACGGGAACGGCTGGGCCGTCCAGGAGGCTCCGGCGGCCGCTCGGGCTGCGTAGGGCCGCGGTCGGACAGGTCCACCCGTCCGACCACGGCCCTAGACTTCCGGAATGGCTGAAGACGAGGGAAGCGTCCGCGTGGACAGCTGGATCTGGTCGGTCCGGCTCGTGAAGACGCGCGCGCTGGCGGCGGCCGCCTGCCGGGCGGGACACGTCCGTGTGAACGGCGAGCGGGCCAAGCCGGCCCAGCCGCTGCGGGTGGGCGACGAGGTGCGGGTCCGCGAGGAGGGGTACGAGCGGGTCGTCGTGGTGCGCAAGCCGATCCGCAAGCGGGTCGGGGCGTCCGTGGCGGCCGAGTGCCTCACCGACCAGAGCCCGCCCCGCCCGCCGCGCGAGCTCGTCGCCCCGTTCTTCGAGCGCGACCGCGGCGCAGGCCGCCCCACCAAGCGCGAACGCCGCGACCTCGACCAGCTGCGCGGGCGCTGAGCTAGCGCGCGGCCTGCACGGCGAGCCGGCCCGGGGCGTCGTCGCCGATCCGGGTGAGCAGGTCGTCGAGGTCGAGGAACACCTCCCACGGCTCGCGGCCGGTGGCGGTCGCGAGCCGCACGACCACGCGGTCCTCCAGGTCGCGGACCCGGCTGTTCTTCCACACCTTGTCGGCCAGGCTGACCAGCAGTTCCTCGACGGTGACGCCCGGCCCGCCCCAGCTCGCGTGAGTACGGGCGAAGCGGGCGAACCGCTCGGGGACGCCGCGCCCGCGCAGCAGGGCGTGGCCGGCGGGCTCGTGGGCCGAGCCGGGGCCGGAGAGCTCCTCGGGGTGGACGGTCTTGCCGATGTCGTGGGTGGCGGCGCCGTACAGCAGTGCCTCGCGGTCGACGTCCAGGCCGGCGGCGGCGCAGAAGTCGGCGATCGTCACGGCGACCTCGTGGACGAGCGCGAGGTGCGCGCGCAGCCGGGGCGGGGCGTCGAGGGCGTCCAGGAGGTCGGCGGCGGCCGGGGGCAGGGGCGGCAG
Organism: Kitasatospora sp. NPDC048722; assembly: GCF_040650235.1. Taxonomy (NCBI): domain Bacteria; kingdom Bacillati; phylum Actinomycetota; class Actinomycetes; order Kitasatosporales; family Streptomycetaceae; genus Kitasatospora; species Kitasatospora sp. NPDC048722. Next base: position 5,322 of record NZ_JBEZGX010000080.1, on the reverse strand, counting down.
TCCTGTGGTCACGCCGCAGGCTAACCCGTGCGGGTGAGGCGCTGTCAGTGGTGCCGTCTAGTGTGCGGAGCAGTGCGGGACGGTCCCGGCGCCGGGAGGGGGGTGCCGGGGCCTGCCCGCGATCTGACCTGCGACCTGCGGAGGTGCTGGGGGAAACGGCTATTTCTTGAACGCGACGCCCGCGTAAGCGGACACGTCCTGCCAGCCTTCGGGGAGGTCGGCGGTGGAGACGTGGCCGGCGGTGGGGCGCCAGAGCGGGAGCTGGACGAGGCCGGGCCCGGCGAACTCGAAGTCGCCGAAGAAGGGTTCGACGCCCGCACGCGGGCGCAGCACCAGCGGGGCGCTCGCGCCCTTGTAGATGCGCGCGCCCTCGTCCGCACTCTGCCGCGAGGCGAAGTCAGGGCTGCCGTGGGAGAGGATCAGCGCGCTGCCGGGGGCGAGCGCGTCGCGCAGGGTGGCGACGATCTTCTGCGCGCCGTCCTCGTCGCGGACGAAGTGCAGGACGGCGACCAGCATCAGCGCGACCGGCTCGGCCAGGTCGACGGCGGCCCGCAGGGCCGGGTGGCCGAGGATCGCCTCGGGGTCGCGCAGGTCGGCCTCGATGACCGAGGTGTGCCCGGCGGGGCGGCCGGCCAGCAGCGCGCGGGCGTGGGTGGCGACGATCGGGTCGTTGTCGACGTACACGACGTGCGCGTCCGGGGCGACCTTCCGCGCGACCTCGCTGGTCGAGCCCGCGGCGGGGATGCCGGTGCCGATGTCGACGAACTGCCGGATGCCCCGGCCGGCCGCGAACTCGACCGCGCGGCCGAGGAATTCCCGGTTGGTGCGGGCCAGCAGCGGCAGCGCCGGGTAGGCGGCGATGGCGGCCTCGGCGGCCTTGCGGTCCGCCTCGAAGTTGTCCTTGCCGCCCAGGTAGTAGTCGTACATCCGGGCGGTGTGGGGTATCCCGGTGTCGAGTTCGGTCGGCGGCTGCCAGTCCTCCGCCCCGACCCAGTCCCAGTCCGAACCACCGGTCGCCGTGTCCACCGTGTCCTCGTGCATGTCGTTCCGCCCCCATTGCTCACTGCGCTTCCCGCGGCAGGAACGCCCCGCCGCGCTGGTGCCCCGCCCCCGTAGCACGCGGTGCGACCGGATCGTATCCGACGACACGCCGTGGAAACACGGCGAGTTCAGGTTTACGCAGCCCCCGCCGGGCGGTGTGCGTGCACGTCAAGCGTGGTGTCAACGCGCGTGGTCCCGGATCGCCGCCCCGGCGCGTCGTCTCTATGCTGGCTGCCGATGACTGCCGATCGCCGCGCCGTACTGCGCACCGCCGCCAAGCTCGCCGCCCTCACCGCCGCCGGCGGGTTCCTCACCGGGTGCGGGAGCGGCGCGCCCCGCCGCGCCGACCCGGGCTCGCTCGCCGTGCACCCGGGCAACGTCGACCCGCAGCACACCACGGACCCCGCGTGGAACGGCGGCGAGGGCCCGGCCTCCCCCGATCCGGGCGCGCCGCAGCCCACCACCACCGCTGCCCCCGACGCCACCACCGCGCCGCCCGCCCCGCCCGTGCTGCCGCCGCTCGCCCCCGGCACCCCGCTGGAGGTCGCGTACGGGCCGCGCACCGGCAAGAACGTGGCGCTGACGTTCCACGGCAGCGGCGACCCGAAGCTCGCCACCGCCCTGCTGGAGGTCGCCGAGCAGCGCGGCGCCAAGCTGACCGTCATGGCCGTCGGCAGCTGGCTCGACCAGCAGCCGCAGATGGCCCGGCGGATCCTCGACGCCGGCCACGAACTGGGCAACCACACCCAGAACCACCTCAACATCTCCGCGATGGGTCCGGACCAGGCCCGCGCCGAGATCGCCCAGTGCGCGGAGCGCCTGCAGCGCCTCACCGGCTCGATCGGCCGCTGGTTCCGCCCGTCCGCCGCGCAGTACGCGACCCCGATGGTGCGCGAGCAGGCCAAGGCCGTCGGCTACGAGCACGTGCTCTCGTTCGACGTGGACCCGCGCGACTACGCCGACCCGTCCGCCGCCGAGCTGCAGCGACGGGTCCTCAACTCGGTACGCGGCGGCTCGGTGGTCGCGCTGCACATGGGCCACCAGTGCACGGTGGACGCCCTGCCGGGCATCCTCGACGGCCTCGCCAAGTCCGGCCTCAGCCCGGTGACCGCCAGTCAGCTCTGCGCCTGACCTGGCCGCCCCGGCGCACCACCGGCGTGCCATGCTTCCCGCATGCGCTACATCATCATCGGGGCGGGCGCGGTCGGCGGCACGATCGGTGCCCGGCTGCACGAGAGCGGGCGCGACGTCGTGCTGGTCGCGCGGGGAGCGCACTTCGCGGCGCTGCGCGAGCACGGGCTGACGTTCGGCGCGCCGGACGGCACCCGGACGCTGCCGGTCCCGGCGGTGTCCGGGCCGGAGGAGCTGGAGCTGCGCCCGGACGACGTCCTGGTGCTCGCCGTGAAGACGCAGGACACCGCCGGCGCGCTGGCCGCGTGGGCGCCGCGCCCGGTCGCGGGCGGCGGCACGGCGGGCGAGCGGTTGCCGGTGGTGTGCGCGCAGAACGGCGTGGAGAACGAGCGGCTCGCGCTGCGCCGCTTCCGCGAGGTGCTGGCGGTGTGCGTCTGGATGCCGTCCACCCACCTGGAACCGGGGCGGGTCAGCGCCGGCGGCACGCCCGTCAGCGGGGTGCTGCGGATCGGCGCCTACCCGGCGGGCGACGACGGTCGGGCCGCCCGGATCGCCGCGGACCTGGAGCGAGCGGGCTTCAGCGCCCCGGTCGAGGCCGACGTGATGGGCTGGAAGTACACCAAGCTGCTCGGCAACCTCGGCAACGCGCTGAACGCCGTCGCCGGCCCGTACGAGGGCGAGCTGCGCCGCGGACTGTACCGGCGCCTGATGGCCGAGGGCGCGGCCGTGCTGGCCGCCGCCGGGATCGCGCACCACGACCCGGAGGAGATGGTCCGGCTGGTCGACGCGACGCTGCGGATCGAGCCGGTCGAGGGCGCCCCGCGCGGCGGCAGCTCGACCTGGCAGAGCCTGGCGCGCGGAGCGGGCTCGATCGAGACGGACTACCTGAACGGCGAGATCGTGCTGCTCGGGCGGCTGCACGGGGTGCCGACGCCGGCCAACGAGGCGTTCCAGCGGCTGGCCGAGGAGTTCGCCCGCACCGGCCGGGCGCCGGGCAGCCTGACCGACGAGGAACTCGCCACGATCTGAGTCCCGCCCCCGGGCGGGCCGCCGAAGGCCTCAGGCCATCGGGTCGTCGTCCTTGTAAGGGCGCAGCCGCAGCGTCCTCGCGTCCGTCCCGCGGATCTCCTGCGCGCGGCGGACGAGCTCCTCCAGGTCGTCGCGCCCGGCGTGGATGAAGCGCCCGTGCAGTGCGTCGAAGCGGCCCCGCGCCGCGTCGACGGTGACCGCGACCATGTACGGGATCGAGCCCCAGGCCTTCATGTCCCGGAACATCGGCATCCCGGCCGTCATGTCGGTGGCCACCGCGCCGGGGCTGATGTCGAGCACGACGACGCCGTGCTCGGCGAGCGAGTCCGCCATGTTGTCGGAGAGCTTGAACAGCGCGCCCTTGGACGTCGCGTACGCGGTGTAGTGGCCGTCCGGGCGCAGCGCGAAGCCGGAGTTGAGGTTGACGACGCGGCCGCGGCGGCGCTCGACCATGCCGGGCAGGACGCAGCGCAGGAGGTTGTAGGGGCCGCGCAGGTTGGTCTCGACGACCTGCCACCACTGGTTGGGGTCGGTCTCCCAGATCGGGACCTCGGTGCGGTCCACCTGCCCGGCGTTGTTGACCAGCAGAGCGACCGGGCCGAGGTCGCGCTCGACGAGCCGGACGGCCTCGCGCACCGAGCCGGGGCGGGTGACGTCGGCCGTCACGGCGACGCCGCGCGAGCCGTGCCGGACGCACTCCTTGAGCGTGTCGGTGAGCGTCCCGTGGGTGCGGCCGACCAGGCCGACGGACATGCCCTCGGCGGCCAGCCCGATGGCGATCTCGCGGCCGATCCCGCGGCCGGCTCCGGTGACCAGGGCGACCTGCCCCGTGAGCGATCCCGTCGGCACTGCACGCTCCCTCGTCCGTCCCCGGCCCCCGTCTGCGGCATTCTGTCGGGCGCCGGGCGGCCGCGGGTCCGGGCGCACGGGCGGGCGAGGCGCCGTCACCCGTTCGGGTGTGTGGTGCCGGGCGCGACACCGGGCCGGGGAGGGGGTGACCTACTCGCCGGTAGGGAGTAGTAACGTCGTCGGGACGGTGCACCGGTGCACCCATTCCGGCACACCGGCCCGTAGTCCAGCAGCACCGCTGGGCCGACCAGCGCCACGCTGGGCCACCTGTCGCTGGGCGACCCCCAGCACCACCGAAGGGCAACTAGTGAGTGACATCGCGCGCGTCGGAGTGATCGGCTGCGGCCTGATGGGGTCGGGCATCGCGGAGGTCTTCGCCCGGGCCGGGCTGGACGTCCTGGTGTCGGAGGCCAGCGGGGAGGCCCTGGAGTTCGGCCGCACCCGGCTGACCAACTCCCTGGAGACGGCGGTCAAGCGCGGCAAGCTGTCCCCCGAGCAGCGGGACGAGGCCCTGGCCCGGCTGTCCTTCACCACCGACCTGTCCGACTTCGCCGACCGCGACCTGGTCGTCGAGGCGGTCGCCGAGCGCGAGGACATCAAGGTCCAGATCTTCCAGACCCTGGACCAGGTGATCGAGCGCCGCGACGCGATCCTCGCCTCCAACACCTCGTCGATCCCGATCGTCAAGCTGGCCGCCGCCACCTCGCGGCCCGAGCAGGTCATCGGTCTGCACTTCTTCAACCCGGCGCCGGTGCAGAAGCTGGTCGAGGTCATCCCCACCCTGACCACCTCGGGCGCCACCACCGAGCGGGCCGAGGCCTTCGCCACCGAGGTGCTCGGCAAGGAGCCGATCCGCGCCCGCGACCGGGCCGGCTTCGTCGTCAACGCCCTGCTGGTGCCGTACCTGCTGTCCGCGGTGCGGATGTTCGAGTCGGGCGTGGCCACCGCCTCCGACATCGACAAGGGCATGGAGGCCGGCTGCGCCCACCCGATGGGCCCGCTGCGGCTGTGCGACCTGATCGGCCTGGACACCATCGTGTCGATCGCCGAGTCGATGTACGACGAGTACAAGGAGCCGCTGTACGCCGCTCCCCCGCTGCTGTCCCGGATGGTCGACGCCGGTCTGCTGGGCCGCAAGTCCGGCCGCGGCTTCTACGACTACACCGCGAGCGTCTGAGCCGTCCTGGCCGCACGAAAGCGGCGGCACGCCCGCGCAGGAGCCCCCGCATGAGCAGAACTCCCCCGACCTCCCGTCGGCGCCCGTCCCGCGCC
>NZ_JBEZGX010000079.1:0-34987 GCF_040650235.1 Kitasatospora sp. NPDC048722 | reverse complement strand
TTGTTCTTCAGTGTGCTCTTCCGTTCTGGCCCGGTCCGGGGACCGGGCCGATCGGGCGAGGTGCCGGGCCCGGCTGCGGGTTCAGCCGTCGACGGTCTCCCGGCGCCCCTGAGGGTCAGTGCAAGCGGTCGGCGTCGAGGGCGGGGAAGGTGAACTGCCCGCCCAGGTGGGCGAAGACCGGGTCATCGCCGGCGGGCTCGCCGTGCGCCGCGTGCACGGCCTCGGCGTGGACCTCGGCGTCGTCGGCCGGGGCGTAGCCGAGCGCGCGGGCCTCGTCGAGGGAGACCCAGCCGCCGCGCGTGTTGGGCGAGACGCCGTAGACGATGCGGTAGCCGGGCTTCTCGACCACCAGGCAGGCCTCCAGCAGGCGGGCGCAGTCGTCCGGGGAGAGCCAGGTGGAGAGGGCGCGGGGGTTCGGCGGTTCGGCGAAGCAGGTCATGATGCGGACGCAGATGACGTCGAGGCCGTAGCGGTGGTGGTAGAGCGCGCCGAGGGCCTCGCCGGTCGCCTTGGAGACGCCGTAGTAGGTGTCGGGCAGCGGCGGGGTGTCGGCGGTGAGCGGGTACTCCGCGGGCGTGCGGTAGCCGACGACGTGGTTGGAGGAGGCGAAGACGACGCGGGGCACGCCGGCGCGGCGGGCGGCTTCGAAGACGGTGTAGGTGCCGTGGATGTTGACGTCGAGGATCCGCTCCCACGGCGCTTCGAGGGAGATCCCGCCGAGGTGGATCACGGCGTCGACGCCTTCGCAGGCGGCGCGCATCGCGTCGGCGTCGGTGACGGAGGCCCGGACGGCCTCCTCGCCCTCGCCGGGGTCGAGCGGCACGAGGTCGAGCAGCCGGAGGGTGCGGCCGGGGCGGGCGAGCCGGGGGCGGACGAGGCTGCCGACAGCGCCTGCCGCACCGGTGACGAGGATGCGGGACACGGTGACTCCCTTGGCCGGGGACGGGTCCGCCCCATGCTCACAGAGGCCGAGGGCGGTTCACAAGAATGACTGTCATTCAGGTATGAGAACGCCGATCCCTTGACCTCTTCGCCCGGGCCCTCCTACGCTCCGGCGGTGCCCATTGCCGGTGCTCAGTGGCGGTACGCGGCTGTCGCGATCTCGACGAAGGACCGGACCAGCGGGTTGGTGGCGCCCTCGTTCCAGACCGCCACCACTCGGCTCGGCGCCATGTCGATCAGGGGTACGACGACCAGCTCCGCGGGCAGGTCGTGTCCGAGCGGGGCCAGGCCGACCGTGCCGTTCCACAGCACGGCCTGAAGGCATTCATGGACGGCGCGCACCACCGGGCCCTCCCGCGGCGTGCCGCCGTTCCAGTACGACTGCCAGACGGGATCGGTGCCCGGCGGGAACTGGAACCAGCGGCGGTCGCTCAGCTCGGCCAGCCGCAGCCGGTCGTGGCGGGCCAGCGGGTCGTCGGCGCGCAGGACGACGCCGACCGGATCGGTCCGCAGCGCACGCACCGTCAGGGCGGTCCCGTCGAACGGCGCCCGGGTCAGCGCTACGTCGACCAGTCCGGCGCGCAGCCCGCAGGTCGGGTCGGTCAGATCCGTGTCGCGGATGCGGATGTCGACACCGGGGTGTCTGCTGCGGTAGGCGGCGGCCAGCCTGGCCATTCCCGGGTCGGTGCCGTCGCCCAGGATCCCGACGGTGATGGCCGCGACACCGGCCGCCGCACTCACCCGCATCCGGACGCGGTCGGCGTGGTCGAGCAGGGCCCGCGCCTCGTCGAGCAGCACCGTGCCCACCGGAGTGAGCGTGACGCCCGTGGGCGAGCGGGCGAACAGCAGGGCCCCGACATCGGCCTCCAGTTGCTTGATCGCCCGGCTCAGCGGCGGCTGACTCATGTGCAGTCGGGTGGCGGCCCGGCCGAAGTGGAGTTCCTCGGCGACCGCCACGAAGTAGCGCAGGGTTCGTAGCTCCACGCTGCAACGATACCCATGAGGTATCGGCGCCGCGGGACGGGTCTTGGACAGCCGTGCGGCCTCGGCGGTGCACTTGTGCGCATGACCGAAGAAGCGAAGACCAGCGTCCCGCAGGCCGACCCCGTCGTATCGGTGGTGGGTCCCGGCGAGGGCGAGACGATCGTTCTGGGCACCACGCGCATGCGCGTCCTGGAGGACGGCAGCCACACCGGACACCGCCTCGCGATCGCCGAGTCCGTCCTCGCCCCGCACACCGAGGGGCCGCCGCAGCACCGCCACGGCCGACACGACGAGGGCTTCTACGTCCTCTCCGGCACCGTGCGGTTCACCGTCGGAGAGGAGGACCATGACGTCATCGCGGGCACGCTCGTGATGGTCCCGCCCGGCACCCCGCACACCTTCGCCAACCTCACCGACCACCCCGCGGTCATGCTCAGCACGTTCACCCCCGACCTGTACGTGCAGTACTTCCGGGACCTCCAGGAGTCGCTCTCCGGCGGCCGACCGCTGACGCCACAGGCCAACATCGACGCGATGAGCCGCTACGCGACCGAGCCCGCCACCGACCACGCCTGACGCCGGCCAGGCCCGCCACCGACCACGCCTGACGCCGGCCAGGCCTGCCGCCGGCCACGCCTGATCCATCGAACGGGAACCATGAACATCGCCTATTGGATCGTCGCGGGACTGCTCGCGCTCTTCCACGTCTACGCGGGCACGCTGAAGGTGATCCGCAGCCGGGACGACCTCCGGCCGATGATGGCCTGGGTCGACCGCACGCCCTTGCCCGCCGTCAGGGCACTGGGGACGGTCGAGTTGCTCGGCGCGACCGGCCTGATCCTGCCGCCGCTGACGGGCATCGCTCCCTCGCTGGCGCCGCCTGCGGCCATCGGCTTCGTCCTCCTGCAGACCGGCGCGATCGCCGTCCACCTGACCGGTGGAGACCGCCGGATCGCACTCAACGCCGGGCTCACCGCCACTGCGGCAGTGACCGCCTGGCTGGCCACCCGGTTGTGACGAGGGGTCTGGCCGAGGTGAGCTCAAGGGGCAGCGGGATAAACCGCTCCATCACCGTTTTCCGTCAGAATTCCGGTCGTGAGCACGCCACTTGGACCCGACTCGTTCGAACTCCCGGTCTCGAACCGGCGATCCGGACAGTGACCCGGCGTCCGCGCGATCGTGACGGGAGCCTCCTCCGGGATCGGCATCGAGACGGCTCGTGCCTTGACCGCAGCTGGGGCCCAGGTGACGCTCGCCGTGCGAAACACGGCTGCGGGTGTTGCCGTCGCCGGAACGATCGAGAGCTCGACCGGAGGGATCCGCCCCCGAGTCGCCCGGCTGGACCTCGACGACAAGGCCACCGTCACGTCGTCCGTCGACGCGTGGAGCGGCCCGCTCCACCTGCTGGTCAACAACGCCGGCGTGGTCACCGGTGGCCTCGAACGAACCCGCGAGGGTTGGGAGTTGCAGTTCGCGACGAACCACCTGGGTCACCTCGCACTCGCCATCGGCCTCCAAGGACCCCGAAGGCCCGGCCCTCGTCTTCCCGGTGGAGGCCTGGCGATCCTTCGTCACCGCCGTCCGGGCCGGCGAGTTCGGCGAGGTATGAGCCGACCGCGCGCTCGGCCGGGCCTCACCCGGCCGAGCGTGTCGTAATTCTCTCGCCACCAACGCCCCTTCACCGCTACCGTCCCCCCAAAGATCACGGAGGGGGCGCGCCGATGCGGCCGTTACTGCTACTCGACGTCGACGGGCCGCTCAACCCCGCCGCCCGCAAGCCCCACCGCCGGCCGCCCGGCTACGAGACCCACCGGCTCCTCACTCCCCGTTGGGAAGCCTCCGAGCGGCGGCGGCTCACCGAGTGGGGGCTGCCGAACAAGGCCCCCAAGCCCCTCCGGGTCTGGCTGAACCCCGACCACGGACCGGAGTTGACCGCCCTCCCCTTCGACCTCGTCTGGGCGACCACCTGGGAAGACGAAGCCAACGCCTTCGTCTCCCCCGTCCTCGGGCTGCCCGAACTCCCCGTCATCACCTGGTCCGAACCCCGGCCCACCCCGCCGGACGGTGTCTTCTGGAAGACCCCCGAGATCGTCGCCTGGTCCAAGGGCCGCCCGTTCGCCTGGGTCGACGACCAGATCACCGACGCCGACCGCGCCTGGACGGCCGCCCACCACGACGGCCCGGCCCTCCTCCACCGCGTCAACGACCGAACCGGCCTGACGACCGACGACTTCACCACGCTCCGGCAGTGGGCGGATCAACTCACAGGTGCCGCGTGGCCAGCGCCAGCCGCTCCTGGGCCTCGAACAGCGCGTCGCGGATCATCTGTTCGCGCCCCGGCGTGAGCCGCGCGATCGGGACGGAGCAGCTGACCGCGTCCCGGGCCGGCGTGCGGTACGGGACGGCGACGGCGTAGCAGCACAGACCCAGCGTGTTCTCCTCCCGGTCGGTCGCGTAGCCGCGTTCGCGGATGGCCCGGAGGTCGTCGAGCAGAGCGGCCCGAGTCGTGTGGGTGCGGTCGGTCAGCGGCTCCAGGCGCTCGGGCAGCAGCCGCCCGATCTCCTCGTCCGACATCGTCGCCAGGAGCGCCTTGCCGAGGGCCGTCGCGTGGGCGGGCAGCCGGCGGCCGACCCGGGTGACCGGACGCAGGTAGTGCTGGGAGGTTCGGGTGGCGAGGTAGACGACGTCGGTGCCGTCGAGGCGGGCGAGGTGGATGGTCTCGGTGGTGTCGTCGGCGAGGCGGTCGAGCGCCGGGCGCGTGGAGGCGACGGCCTCGTCCCCGTCGATGTAGGCGGTGCCGACGAGCAGCGCCCGAACCCCTATGCCGTACCGGGTGCCCGTCAGGTCGGTCTCCACCCAGCCGTGGTCGACCAGTGTGCGCAGCAGCATGTACAGGCTGCTCTTCGGGTAGCCGAGGGCCTCCTGGACGTCGGCGAGGCTGTGCAGTCCGGGACGCTCGGCGAAGTACTCCAGCACCTCGACCGTGCGGACGGCGGACTTCACGCCCGCCGCTGCGGTGGTGGCGGCGGAACTCGGCTGCGCCATCAGGTCCTCCCTGTTCACGTACGCGGCGTGGCTGCGAGCAATATAGCCGGGCCGTCGGCGCCGAAACCGGCGAGGCGTTCACACTCCTGAACCTCGTCCAGACTCTTGACTGGGACACGTCCACGGCCGTGTCATGGTGAGCGGCCCCCGCACGACACAGCGCGAACTCCCCTGCCGCCAGAGCCGAAGGACCGTCATGAAGCGCTTGCTCACCGCCCTCTGCGCCTCCCTCGCCCTCCTCGCCACCGCTCCCGTCCAAGCCACCGCGGTCACCGGGGCGAAGACCACCGACGCAGCCGCCTGGACCGGCGACTTCACCGGCTACGGCACCAGCACCTGGGCCAGGGCCTGGGGCACCCTCACCAAGGGCAGGTGGGGCCAGCAGAATCTCAGCCTCGTCAACGACCCGGCCGCCCCCGGCGACGGCTCCGCGCTCCAGGTGTTCTACGGTGCCGGGTCCTCCGCCAACTCCTGCTCCGACTGCCCCTCCAGCGGCGGTGGCCAGTTCTACACCGACCTCCCCACCCTCGGTCTCGGTGACCTCGCCAACTCCACCACCCTGGACCTGAAGTACAGCCTCAAGCTGCCCGCCGGCTTCGACTTCGGCAAGGCCGGCAAGCTCCCCGGCCTGTACGGCGGCTCCCCCGGCGAGGCGTCCGGCGGCAACCACGGCAACGCCTGGTCCACCCGCTACATGTGGCGCAACCCCGGCTCCGGCGTCGGCAACGGCGAGGTGTACCTCTACACCCCCACCAACTCCGGCCCCACCGGCTACGGCGTCGACCTCGGCCTCGGCTCCTGGCAGTGGCCCGCCGACGGCGCCTGGCACAGCGTCGAGCAACTCGTCGACCGTGGCAGCGGCGACCTCACCGTCTGGCTCGACGGCGCCCAGGTCTTCACCCAACCCGGCGCGGGCGCCCCGGACCTCGCGTCGATCCCGTTCAGCGGCGTGTTCTTCTCCACCTTCTACGGCGGCCACGACACCTCGTGGGGCCCGTCCACCGACCAGTACGCCTACTTCGCGCACTTCAGCCTCTCCACCGGCGTCCAGCACTGAACGGCGCCGAGGCCCGGTCCCCCAGCCCGGTCGCCGCGGCGGTCAGCTCCCCAGGAAGCGCAGAACCGCCAGCACCCTGCGGTTGGCACCGTCGTCCCGCGGCAGCCGCAGTTTGTCGAACACCGCGTTGACGTGCTTCTCCACCGCGCTCCTGGAGACGAACAGCTGCTGGGCGATGGCCGTGTTGGTGCATCCCTGGGCCATGAGCGTCAGCACCTGCCGCTCACGGTCCGTCAGCAGATCGAGGTCGTCGGTGTGACGCGTGCGGGCCAGGAGGCGGCGCACCACCTCCGGGTCGAAGACCGTGCCGCCGGCGTGCACCCGGTCCAGTGCCGACAGGAACTCCTCCACCCTCGCGACCCTGTCCTTCAGCAGGTATCCCACGCCGCGGGTGTCGGCCGCCAGCAGTTCAGCGGCGTACCGCTGCTCGACGTACTGCGACAGCACCAGCACCCCGACCCGCGGGTGCTCGGACCGCAGCCGCAGCGCGGCCCGCAGCCCCTCGTCGGTGTGGCTGGGGGGCATGCGCACGTCCACGACGGTGACGTCCGGCGGGTCGGCGGCCACGGCGGCCAGCAGCGTGTCCGCGTCACCCACCGCGGCCGCCACGTCGTGCCCTTCGTCCGCCAGCAGACGGACCAGACCCTCGCGCAGCAGTGCGGAGTCCTCGGCGATCATCACCCGCACGGCAGCTCCGCGACCACGTGGGTGGGGCCGCCCGGCGGGCTCTCGATGCTCAGACGCCCGTCCAGCGCGGCGATGCGGCGGGCCAGCCCGGACAGTCCCGGACCTGCGGGATCGGCACCGCCGCGTCCGTCGTCGCGCACCGACACCCGTACCCCGTCGGTGTCCTGGTCGATCGTCACCTCGATCCGGCTCGCCGCGGCGTGCTTGGCCGCGTTGGTGAGGGCCTCGCGCACCGCGAAGTAGGCGGCCGTCTCGACCGCAGGGGCCGGGCGCCGGGTCAGATCGCCGCTGAAGCGCACCGGGACGGGCGAGCGTTCGGCGTCCACGGCCAGCGCCTCGCGCAGCCCCAGCTCGTCCAGCGAGGCCGGATACACCCGCCACGCCACCTCCCGCAGCTCCTCCAACGCCCGCTCGGCCTCGGTCTGTGCCTGCCGGTACAGCTCGTCCGAGTTCCTGCGCCGGGCCCGTCCGAGCAGCATCGCCACCACGACCAGCCGTTGCTGCAGCCCGTCGTGCAGGTCGCGCTCGATGCGGCGTCGCTCGGCGTCCACGGCCTCGACGATCCCGGACCGGGTGGCGGCCAGCTCGTCGATCCGGCGGCGCATCCGGGCCAGTTCGTCGGGGCCGAGGAAGCGGTGCACCAGCCTCCGCTCCAGCTGGGCGACGGCGGCCAGTCCCGCCAGGTCGAGGAAGAGCAGCAGGAGGCCGACCGCGAGGAGGTATCCGGCGACCGGCCACGTGGGCTCCATGCCGTCGGCCTCCTGCCCGCCCAGCCAGCGCGACAGTCCCGACGCAGCCGTCCATGCGCCCGCCACCAGCAGGAACAGTGCCCCGCCGCCGAGCAGCCCGACCGGGACGCGGCACCACAGGTAGGCCGCGGCCCGTCGCGGTTCGATGTCGTCCGGGCAGCCCGGAGCAGCGGCGGGGCCGCCGAGCAGGACGGCAACACGCAGCTGCTCCAGCGCGGCCAGGCGGACCACCGGCCCGGCGGACCGCACCAACACCCCCGCGGCGATGACGGCGGGCCCGGCGCACGCCGAGACCGAGCCCAGAGCGAGGCCGGCCACCGCACGCACCGACCTCATGACCGGTGCCGGGCGCCCGGGCGGCGGCGCAGCCGCACCAGGAACCAGCGGGCGACGGCCAGCGCCGCCAGTACCACCACTGCCTTCGACACCCATCCCCCGTACTCCTCCACCAACCGCCAGTTGTCGCCGAGCCAGTATCCCAACAGCACGAACACGCTGTTCCACACCAGGCTCCCGACAGCGGTCAGGGCGGTGAAGGCCGGCAGCGGCATACGCTGGATCCCGGCGGGGAGGGAGATGAGGCTGCGCACCACCGGCACCATGCGGGCGAGCAACACGGCGGCCCGGCCGCGCCGTTGGAACCACGCCTCGGCCCGGTCGATCTCGTGCAGATGGACCAGGGGGATGCGGGCGGCGAGCGCGCGGGTGCGGTCGCGTCCCAGGAGGGCGCCTGCGGCATACACGATCCAGGAGCCGACGACGGAGCCGACCGTGGTCCAGACGATGACGGCGGGCAGGCTCAACCGGCCCTGGCCGGCGGCGAATCCCGCGACGGGGAGGATGATCTCGCTGGGGATGAACGGCAGGACGGTGTCGACGAGGTTGGTCAGTCCGGCGCCCGCGGCACCAAGAGCGTCCATGACGTCGACGGCCCATCCGGCGATGCCGCTCGCGGGTTCGCCGGATGCGGTGAGGAACGGCGCGGAGGCCGATGCGGTGATCATGGCTTCACGCTAGGAGGCGGGCGAAGCCGCGACCATGCGGTCAACCGCCCGACCGTCCTGTGGTTTTCCGCAGTCCCCGGCGCGAGGACGCGCTCGTCGGCCGCGAGCAGCCCGCGGGCCGTGCGGGAGAGGAACCAAGCCCCGAAGGCTCGGGCCGGGACGGCGCTGGGCCCGGCCGGCGAGCGCGGAAGCGGTTGAGGAAGGCGGGGAGGAAGGTGGTGCCTTCCAGGCGGGCGGGGATCGCGCCCGGGCAGTAGTGGGCTCCGCCGCCGATGCGCACAGGCCGTGCGGCAGTGCCGACAACCATGATCGGGCCCACGCGCCGGCCGGCCGGGTCCAGGTGATCCGAACGAGTGGACTCGCCGGGGTGGGCGGCGGGGACGAGCGTCGCGGGCGGGCCGCCGTGGTGAATGGTGCCGTCCGAGCCCGTGACCCCCTGGAAGAGGCACCCCGACGTGCGACGCACCCACTACCGCAGGCTGTTCGCCACGACGCTGTTCGTGGCCTCCGTACTCGCCCCCGTGACGGCTGCCCCCGCCGCGACCGTCGCCACCGCGGCCGTGCCCGCCGCAGCGGTCGAGCGGTGCCACCACGGCGTGTGCCCGGGGTCCACCCTCGGTCCCGAGTTGACCGCTCGGCTGGACGAGAAGATCGAGGAGGTGCGCCGACAGGCGGGTATCCCCGGGGTCGTGGTCGGGCTGTGGATGCCGGGCATGGGCGACTACGTCCGTGCGACCGGCGTCGCGGACAAGACCACCGGCGCGCCGATGGCCCTCGACTCGCGGATCCGGATCGGCAGCGAGACCAAGACCTTCACGGTCACCGCGCTGCTGGAGCTCGTGGACGAGGGCAGGGTCGGGCTGGACGACAAGATCTCCGACTACGTCGACGGCGTGCCGTGCGGCGACCGGATCACGCTGCGCCAGCTCGCCGAGATGCGCAGCGGGCTGTTCCCGTACACCTCGGACGCGGGCTTCGCCCACGACCTGGAGAGCGATCCGACCCGCGCCTTCACGCCGCAGGAGGTGCTCGCGTACGGCTTCAAGCACGACAACACGTTCGGGCCGGGCGAGCAGTTCCAGTACTCCAACACCAACCTCGTCCTGCTCGGCCTGGTGGTGGAGAAGGTCACCGGCCGGCCGCTGGCCGACGTGATCCAGGAGCGGGTGGTGCGCCCGTCGCACCTGCACCACACGTTCCTCCCCAGCGGGGCCGAGTTCCCGGAACCGCACCCGCGCGGTTACACGAACCAGACGCTGACCGGCGAGACCGTGGACTCCACCGACTGGAACCCGAGCTGGGCCTGGGCGGCCGGCGCGATGATCTCGGACCTTCCGGACCTGCGCCACTGGGCCGAAGTCGTCGCCACCGGGCGCCTCCTGAGCCCCGAGACCCAGGCGCAGCGGCTCATGACGCTCCCGACCGGTTTCCCCGGGACCGGCTACGGCCTCGGCATCTTCGACACCAACGGCTGGATCGGCCACAACGGCTCGATCCCCGGCTACGAGACGGTGACCGTCTACCTGCCGTCCCGGAAGGCCACCCTGGTCATCATGATCAACACCGACTCCAAGACCGGGGGCCAGGAGCCCTCCACCCTCCTCGCCCGCGCGATCACCGCCATCGTGACCCCGGACAACGTCTACGACGGTTCGGCCACGGCCGGTTGACGGATCAGGGGGCGTGCAGCGGTCGGCCACTGCACGCCCCCGGCCAGGTCCTTACAGACGGGCCGACGCTCTGCGCCCGCAGGTCCCCACACGGACGGGGTGCTGTCGCAGCCGGTCACAGCCTCGGGACCGTTCGTCACGGCCGCCGTCGACCTGGTCGTCCGCGCATTGCCCGGTGATCCTCAGGGGCGGAGAATGGAACACGGGGTGCCTGCCTCAGCCTCAGGAAGGGAGCTTCCGATGGCCTGGCGTATCGAGGGTACGTATTTCGAGAACTGCAATTGCGACATGGTGTGCCCCTGCACCACCTCCGGCCTCTCGGCTCCGGCGGACCACGACCGTTGCCGGGTGTTCCTGGCCTTCCACGTCGGCTCCGGCCAGGTCGACGACGTCGACGTGAGCGGTCTGACGGTCGCCGTGGTGGCCGACACCCCGCCGCTCATGAGCGAGGGCGACTGGCGGATGGGCGTGATCATGGACGCGGCCGCCTCGCCGGAGCAGGCCGAAGCACTCGGGGCGGTCTTCTCCGGTCAGCGTGGCGGCCCGATGGAGGCCCTCGGGCCGCTGGTCGGCGAGATGCTCGGGCTGGAGGTCGCCCGGATCGACTACGCCGAGGAAGGCCGGAGCCACCGCGTGCGGATCGGTGACGCGATCGACATCGAGGTCGAGGACTTCGTCTCTCCGCTCGACGCGACCGGAAAGGGCGTGAGGGTCAGCGGCGTGGGCTTCCCCGCGGACACCCTCGCGGCCGGAGTCGCGACGAGGTCGCACGTGAACGCCTTCGGTCTCGAGTTCGCAAACGAAGGGAAGAACGCCTTCTCGGCGCCGTTCTCCTGGGCGGCCTGAATGCCCGCACAGATCGCTCGACGGGCCGTCGTCCCGGCGAGCTGGGTTGCGCTGCTCGCCGCGGCGGCACTGGCCTGGGTCCTGACGGTCCGCAGCTCGTCGGGCATGATGCCCGGGCCAGGCACGATGGGGCGCGACCTGTGGGGATTCCTGGTCCTGTGGGGGCTCATGATGGCCGCGATGATGCTCCCCGCCGTCACGCCCGTCGTTTCGTTGTACCTGCGGACGCTACGCGCCCACGCGACGGGTTGGACGCGCGCGGGCCGTAGCACCGGACTGGTCGTCGGCTACCTGTGCGCGTGGGAGGCCTTCGGGCTGGCCGCGTTCGGCGCGGCCTGGGCGGGCGGTGAACTCGCCGCCCGGGCTCCGAGCGCCGCGCCCTGGGTCGGCGCCGTCCTGCTGGCGGGGGCCGGCCTGTACCAGATGACCCCGCTCAAGGACCGCTGCCTGAGCCACTGTCGCTCCCCCGTCGGTTTCCTCATGCGCTTCGGCGGCTACTCCGGGCGGCTGCGCGACCTGCGCGTCGGCCTCTATCACGGCGGTTTCTGCGTCGGCTGCTGCTGGGGCCTGATGGTCGTCCTGATCGTGGTCGGCGTGATGAACCTCGCCTGGATGGCCGGTCTGGCCGCGGCCGTGTTCCTGGAGAAGACCTGGCGCCACGGCAAGGCGTTCAGCCTCGTCCTGGGTGCCGCCCTGCTCGGCTACGCCTGCTTCGTGCCCTGGAACCCGGGCCTGGTACCGGGACTGCACGTGTCGTCGACCATGCCCATGTGAGCAGGCTTCCGGCGGACGTAGGGAGCGGATCGTGCCGTGAGCGGCCGGTGGACGGGCGCCGGCGCACCGCACGCCGCCGCCCGCGCCGTCAGCCCTGCGCGGAGACGCTCGCGAACCGGTCGGCGACGGCGGGGAGCCCGGCGTGAGCCGTGCGTCATGACCGGCGTGTGACTGCCCGTGTCTGGATACCAGTCGGCCCGCCCGGCGCTCACAGTCCCGGCACACTCCGTGCGGCCGGACTGACGCTCCGCCACACCGGCGCGCCCCGGACGACCGCGGGTCCGGTCGAGCGGTCCTGACGGGGCATCGACAATGAGAACCGTTTCCAAACAATCGCCCATCAGATGGTCAATCTCTCGTGTAACCCGGGGGTAGGACGTCCCAGGTCAGGCAGGGTATGCGCATGAGAAGCAAGAACTCCTCCGCCGCAGTGCGCATGCCACGGAAGACGTCCCGCCGGACGCCCTTCCGCGCCCTGCCGCTGGTCGCGCTGGCCACCGCCGGCGTGGTGATATCCCTCGGCACCTTCGTGCCCGCCTCGGCCGCGACATCCCGGGTGGACCTCAACGTCCTCGTCGTCACGGACGGCAACCCCTGGGTCGAGGGCATCCGCAAGCAGCTGGTCTCCGAGGGCGTCCCGACGACCGTGGTCGACCTCACGAGCGCCAACCGCGCGACCATCTCGGCGGCCTTCCTCGCCGACACCCTCGCCGACGGCACCCCGCACGGCCACTTCGAGGGCGTCGTCCTGCCCAGCGACTCCCCCGGCCAGCTCTCCGCCGCCGAGCTCTCCGCCCTCACCGGCTACGAGGCCTCGTACCACGTGCGTCAGGTCGACTCGTACGTGTGGCCCGGCGCCAACACCGGCCTGAGCGCCCCCACGTGGACCGGCTCGATGGACGCCACCACCGCCACCGCGAGCGCCTCCGCCCGCGGCGACGCCTTCCGCTACCTCAACGGCCCCGTGCCGTTCGAGGGCACCGCCGGCGGCAGCGGCTCGTACGGCGCGCTGCCCACCGCGCTGCCCGACGACGCGGCCACCGGCTCGCACTTCGAGCCGTACGTCACCGAGACCATCCCCGGCACGTCGACGCAGGGGGTGCTCGCGGGCGTCTACACGAGCGGCGGCCGCCAGCAGCTCGTGCTCACCTTCGCCTACAACTACTACCAGCAGCAGTTCCAGCTGCTCGCCCACGGCATCGTCGACTGGGTGACGCGGGGCGTGCACCTCGGTTACTGGCGCAACTACTTCTCCGCCCACATCGACGACCTGTTCAACGCCAACGCGCGCTGGAGCCAGAGCGGCAAGTGCACGCCGGGCGAGGGCGACTGCGCGGCCGGGGTACCGAGCACAAACCCGATCCGGATGACGGCCGCGGACGTCTCCACGGTGGTGAACTGGCAGCAGCAGAACAACTACCAGCTGGACTTCCTGTTCAACGCCGACCCCGGCATCGAGTACGCGCAGGCACAGGGCGGCACCGACCCGCTGAGCGTCGCGCTCCTCGCGAACAAGAACAGCTTCATGTGGCTCAACCACACCTACGACCACGACTTCCTGGGCTGCGTCCAGGACTTCTCGGTCATCCCGTGGCGGTGCCAGACCGACGCCTCCGGCGCCATCCAGTACGTCGACCAGGCCACCATCAACGGCCAGATCGCCCAGAACATCCAGTTCGGCCAGGCCAACGGGCTGCCGTTCCGGCCCAACGAGCTGGTGGGCGGCGAGCACTCCGGCACGGTGATGCTGCCGCAGCAGCCGAACGACAACCCCAACTTCCTCGCGTCGCTGGCCGCCGACAACGTCCAGTGGCTGGGGGTCGACGCCTCCCGCGAGACGGGCCAGCGCCAGATCTCCTCCGCGCTGGGCGTGCCGCGCCACCCGATCAACGTGTTCTACAACGTCTCGACGCAGCAGGACGAGGTGAGCGAGTACAACTGGCTCTACACCTCGAAGGCGAACGGCGGCAGCGGCAACTGCGAGGCCAACCCCGCCACCACCACCTGCATCTCGCCGCTGGACATCAACACGGCGTGGTCCAGCTACGTCCTGCCGCTGCAGACCGAGATCACCCTCGGGTACGTGCTGTCCAACGACCCGCGGCCGTTCTTCATGCACCAGTCCAACCTGACGGACGACCAGCTGGCGCTGCAGACCATGAGCGGCATCCTGTCGACCTACCGCGCCTGGTTCACCGCGGACACCCCGGTCGTCAACCAGACCCTGACCGACGCCGGGACCGCCCTGCAGAACCAGAGCGCCTGGCAGCAGACCCAGAACGCGGGCTCGGTCACCGGATACGTCCAGGGCGGCGTCGTCACCGTCAACGGCCCGGCCGGCACCGACGTCCCGGTCACCGTCCCGGCCGGCACCACCGTCACCGGCGGCGGCACCTTCGGCGCGGCGTACGGCGGCGAGCAGTCCGCCTACACCGCCCTCGGCGCGACGGCCACCGGCCTGACCCTGCCCACCGGCGTGTTCGGCACGGTCGCCGACTCCACCCCGACCGGCCTCGGTGCGGAGCTCACCTCCTACGCCAAGGGCTCGCCGCAGGACGTCCGCCGCACCGGCGACGCGATCGTGATCACCGACCCGACCGGCAAGCACGTCCTGCCGAAGCTGGCCGGGAAGCCGGAGGAGCAGCTGCACATCGGCGACCACCACCACAACCCGTACAACGTGCTGCCCCCGGGACTCGCCAGGAAGAAGTAGCGCCGCAGAGCCCGCAGTGCCTCAACCCGGCTCCCTGCGGCCCGCGTTCGCGCGGGCCGCACTGTTGGCGTCCGCCATCCGCAAGGCGGGCGTGGCCAGGCCTGCCACGGCCGCCGCGCACCCGAGGACGGCGCACAGCGCGAGCGCGCTCCTCGCACCGGCCGTGTGGGCGAGGCCGCCCAGCGCGTTCGTCGCCGGCACCAGCGCCGCGCTCTGCACGAGCGTCAGCGCGGACTGCACGCGCGACAGGTGCGACTCGGGCGCTGCGCCCAGGACCAGTGGACCGACGTGGCAGGCGAACAGGCTCGACCCGGCGCCGACCAGCACCGCCGCGACCACGGCCACCGCGGGGACGGGAGCCGCAGCGAGCGCCCCGGTCCCCGCCCCGGCGACGGCCAGCCCCAGACTCGTCCCCACGCCGGTCCGCCGCACGGGACCACGGCGGGCGGCCACCAGCGCGACCGCGAGCACGCCCGCGCTCTGACCCGCCGCCACCAGACCCGCCGCCCCGGGGCCCCAGCCCGCCGACCGGGCCAGCAGCGGCCCGAGCAGCGAGACCACCGGCAGCAGTCCGGCCGCGGCCGCCGCCGTCAGCAGCAGCGCCGGCCGCAGCACGGGATCGGTCGCCACCAGCCGGACCCCGTCGGCGATGCCCGCGACCAGACCCTCCCGCCGCGACGGACGTTCCTCCTCCGCCACCGGACGCACCCGCACCATGACGGCGAGTACGGCCGCGAACGTGCCCGCGTCCACCAGGGCTGCCCCGCGCAGGCCCGCCACCGCGACCAGCGCCGCCCCGATCGGGGCGCCGAGCAGCGCCGCCACCTGGCCCCCGGCCTGCTGGAGGGCCATCGCCCGGGGCAGCTGCTCCCGGTCGACGAGGCGGCGCGGCATGGAGCCGCTCGCGGGGAGGTAGAACGCGTCGACCGTGCCCGTCACGGCGGCGAATACGAGCAGCGTCCAGACGGGCGCCGCCGACGCCCCGCTCGTCGCTGCGAGTCCGAGTGCGGCGGCGAGCATCACCGCGTCCCCGGCGATCATCACGCGGCGGGCGCCGGCGCGGTCCCCCACGGCCCCGCCGAGCAGGAGGAGGACGGTCCGGGGCAGGGTGATCGCGGTCAGCACGAGGGCCGCCGTCCGGCCGCCGTGGGCGCTCGCCGCCCACCCGAGGGCGAAGGTCAGGGCCGCGTCGCCGGCCAGTGAGGCCCGGGTGCCCGCGAGCCAGCGCAGGTAGGGCCGGGGCAGGGCCGGTCGCCGCACGGGCGGAACGGGCGGGAGGCGCGTGGTGCCGATGGTTCGCATGACGGGCGACCGTAGGGCCCTCCAGTTGGTCGAGGGCAAGCCGAGGACGAGCCGCCGGGGCCGCCGGGGCCGTCACCGCCGGCGGGCGACGGCCAGGAGGACAAGGGACGCGGCCTGGATCACGGCCACGACCGTGACGAGCGCGGGGATCGACGTCCCGTACAGTGCGCCGATGAGGACGCCGCCGACCAGGGCGGCCACGCCCGTCACGGCCGCGAAGACGCCGTACGCGGTGGCGCGGTTGGGGGCCGGGACGAGGTCGGCGATGGTGGCGCGGAGCGTCGCCTCGCCGAGGCCGGTCGCCGCGCCCCAGAGGAGTGCGCCCGCGACCGCCGCCGCCAGGGTGTTCGTGAACGCCAGGGCCGGGACGGCGGCGGCCAGCGCGGGGAGCGCCAGCAGGACGCGCGGGCCGACGCGGTCGTACAGCCACCCGGCCACCAGGGCCGCCGCCGCGTCGGCGAGCATCGCGCCCGCGTACAGCACCGGGATCAGCGAGACGGCGAGCAGGTGGCGCTGGACGAGGTGGTAGGAGAGCAGGCCGAAGGTCGCGAAGCCCGTCATCGTGGTGGCCGTGAAGGCCGCGTAGACCCAGAACGCCCTCGGCAGGCGGCGCGACCGGGGCTGCTCCCGACGGGCTTCCGGCACCGTCGCGGGCTCGTACGCCGCCGGGTCGGGCACCCTGGTGCGCAGCCACCCGAGCAGCACCAGGACCGCCGCGCCCGGGATCGCGAGGACACCCAGCGCCGGACCGTACCCGCCGCCCGCCGCCAGCACCCCGGCGACGGTGAGCGGGCCGCCGACCGCGCCGAGCTGGTCGAGCGCCTCGTGGACGGCGAAGCCCCGGCCGCGGCCGGTCGCGGCGGTGGCGTGCGAGAGCAGCGTGTCCTTGGCCGGGGAGCGCACCGCCTTGCCGACCCGCTCCGCGACGACGAGCACGCAGGCCGGCCCGAGCGCACCGACGACGCCGAGCGGCGGCACGGACAGCACGGTGAGCGCGTAGCCCCCGATCGTCAGCGCCCAGAAGCGCCCGGTGCGGTCGGCCAGCGGCCCCGACACCAGCCGCAGGCCCAGCGCCGCCGCCTCCCCGGCGCCCGTCACCGCGCCCACCACCACGGCGGTGGCCCCGAGCGAGGCGAGCAGCGGGCCGGTGACCGACCGGGCGCCCTCGTACACGAAGTCCGCCAGGAGGCTGATGGCGCCCCACCAGACGACGAACCGCCACGGTCTCATCGGCGCGGTCCCTCCGGTCCCCGGTCCCCCGGCCCCTCGTCACCCGCTGACGATCCGCCGCCCGGTGACACTGTCCGGCCGGATCCGCACCCAGAGCGGCCGGTCGTCGCCCGCCCACGGGGCCGAGCCGGGCAGGCCCGCGAGATGCCGGACCTCCTCCTCGTCCGTGACGTGGTGCGCGGTGCCGAGCACGAGGACGGTCCAGCCGCGGCCCAGGTACTCGTCGAGGTGGTCGACCTGGAAGGACGCCTCCACGCCGTCCTCCGGGTCGGTCGCGCTGCCGGTGGCCGTGCGGTACGCGAACGAGCCCTTGTCCACGACGTAGTTGACCGGGAACACCACCGGGCCCGGCCGCACCGGCAGGCCGACCCGGCCCACCCCGTGGGTACCGACCAGAGCCCAGCACTCGGTCTCGCCGAGGTCGAGCAGGCGCGGGCGCGGTCCGGGCCCGCCCTGCCCGGGCGGGGCGTCGGTGCGGCCCTCCACGAGGACCTCCCGGGTGGTCCCGAGCGCGGCGGCGATGCGGACGAAGCCACCCGGGTCGAAGGCCGGGCCGGCCGTCAGCAGGTGGCGCAGGTAGTTCGGCGCCATCGCCGCGCGCTGCGCCAAATCCTCCTCGCTGAGGCCGAGTTGCTCGCGTCTCTCGGCGATCCGGCGGGCCGCGGCGGCGGCGCCGGGCTCGGTGGCGGGGGTGTCGGTCACGGTGGCGGCTCCTCGGCTGGGCGGTACCGGATGCCCCCCTCGGCACTGGCGCGGGCCCATCCAACCGTCAGGCCGCCGCCAAGTCGAGCACGGCCGGGCCACCGTGCGTGTCGCCGTCGCGGCGGGCCCCGGCAGGCCCCGGTCGGCCAGGCCATCCACCGGGCGCACCTTGATCCGATTCCCGTCGAACCGCGACCACCGGGCCTGACACCGAATCAGGTCCGGCTCCCACGCGGGGAGGAGAGATGTCCGTGATCGACGCGGCGGTGCGCACCGGCCGGCGCCCGGACGTCGGGAAGCCGACCGGCCGCCCGGCCCGCTCCTTCGCCGCGTTCGCCGAGTTCACCGCCGAGCACGCCGGGGTCCTCGCCGGCCGACCCGGCTCCGGCGGGCCGCCGCCGTCGCCCTCACCCGGACGGCCGACGGCGGCTGCTCCGGACGTGTATCACCGCCGCTCCGGACCGCCCCGGTTCACCGCCGGTTCAGCGCAGACGGAAGAACTGTTCACCTCTCCCGTCTAGATTCTTCACCCCGGGGATCACCAGGCCCCCGCAACCCGCGTCCGAGCGCGGGCCGTGAAGAACGAGGGGAAACGAAGAGATGCTCCAGCGGAACCGCCGGTCCAGCAGCCTTGCCCTGAGTGCGGTGGCACTGGTAGGCGCCCTGTCGCTGACGGCGTGCGGCAGCGACGACAACAACCCCACGACCACGGCGGGCGGTTCCTCGGCCGCCGCCGGCGCGTCGATCAGCTGCGGCAAGAGCGGCTCCCTCCTCGGCGCCGGCTCCACCGCGCAGGGCCCCGCGATCGACGTGTGGAAGAACCTCTACGCCGCGTCCTGCTCGGGCACCACCGTCAACTACAGCGGTGGCGGCTCCGGTGCGGGCGTCCAGCAGTTCAACCAGGGCAAGGTCCAGTTCGCGGGCTCCGACTTCGCGCTCAAGCCCGCCGACGTCGACGCCTCGAAGGCCGTCTGCACCGGCGGCAAGGCGATCGACCTGCCGATGGTCGCCGGCCTCGTCTCCCTGGTCTACAACGTCGACGGCGTCGACAACCTGGTCCTGGACGGCCCCACCACCGCCAAGATCTTCGACTCCCAGATCACCAAGTGGAACGACCCGGCGATCGCCGCCCTCAACCCGGGCGCCAAGCTGCCGGACGCCGACATCCAGTCCTTCCACCGCTCGGACGACTCGGGCACCACCTTCAACCTGACCTCCTACTTCGCCAAGACCTCCGGCGGCGCGTGGAGCGCCGCGCCGGACAAGGCGTGGAAGGGCAAGGGCGGCCAGTCCGCCAACGGCAGCGCCGGCGTCTCGGCCCAGATCAAGCAGGTCAAGAACTCGATCGGCTACGCCGAGCTGTCCTACGCCCAGACCAACAACCTGAAGAGCGCCCAGGTCAGCACCGGCGCCGCCAAGCCCGTCGCCGCGACGGCCCCCAACGCCGCGCTCACCCTCGCCTCCTCCACCGTCGTGGGCGCCGACGGCGACCTCGCCCTGTCCCTCGACTACGGCACCAAGGCCGACAACGCCTACCCGATCGTCCTGGTCACCTACGAGATCGTCTGCGACAAGGGCAACAAGGCGGACACCCTCGACACCCTCAAGGGCTTCCTGACCTACACCGCCGGCGACGCCGCCCAGAAGGCCATCGGGGACAAGGGCTACGTCCCGCTGCCCGCCGCCATCGGGGACAAGGTCAAGGCCGCCGTCACCAGCCTCGGCTGACCCGCGCCCGGCACGCGCCCGACCGGCACCCGCCGGCCCCGCACGGAGGGGCCGGCGGGTGCCGCCGTCTTCCCTCCGGGAGCCATCGGCGGCAGGCTGGCCCCGGGAGGGTGAGATGACGTGGATCGGACCCAGCACGGCCCCCGAGGTGACGGTGCCCGACGTGGTCGGGCTGCTCGTGCCCCAGGCGCGCAAGGTCGCTTGGGAGGCGGGTCTCACCCTCGCGAGCGACGATCCGGACGGCCCGCCCGTCAGCGCGCTGACCTGGCCCGGTGTCTGGGTCGTCACCGGCCAGCACCCCGCCCCCGGTGCGAAGATGCGCCGCCAGGGCTCGATGGTGGTCGAGTTCGCGGAAGTGCACGACGAGAACGGCCCACAGCGCCCGCGCTAGCGGCAGCCCGTGCGAATCCCCCTTCCCCTCTCGGGGGGTGCCACCGGGAGGAAGGGGGAGTCCTGGGCGCGCAGACGCTCAGGCGCGTCCGCGCGTGGCGCCCGGCAGGACGGGAACGGTGACCGCCCAACCCGCGGCCAGCGAGTCGACGAACTCGCCCAACAGCTGGCCGACGTGCTGCGCCACGGCCCAGTGGGTCACCAACTGCTCGCGCGGGGCGTCGAGTTCGCGGTGGACGGCGGTCGGGGCGGCCTCGCAGTACTCGCGCTGGAGGCGCAGCCGGTCGCGCAGGTCCCCGGAGCGCTTGCCGGTGATGACGATCGTGGGCACGTCGGCGCGGGGCAGCCGGCCCTCGTGCCGCAGGAAGCGGGCGCGGGCGCCGCGCCACTCGCGCCGGACGGCCGCGCAGGTGCGGGCGTCGGCGTCGAGGCGCAGGACGACGCCGTCCGGGGACGCGCTCGCTGGTCCGGTGTCGACGCGGCTCAGCGGCTCCCCCGGGTGGGAGGGGTCGACGAGCCCGAGGGCGAGCACGTGGCCGGGCAGGCGTCGGGCGGCGGTCGCGGCGAGGTAGCCGCCGAGGGAGTGGCCGACGAGCACGACGGGCCGCTCGCCGGCGACGTGCCGGACGAGGTCGGCGAGGTCGGAGGCGGCCGCATCGATGTCGAAGTGTCGGCCGCCGGTGTAACTGCTGCGCCCGTAGCCGGCGCGGTGGTACGTCACGACCGGTCCGGTGGCGGCGAGTTCGCGCAGCAGCCACTCGGCGTGGCCGGCCCCGTCACCGAGCGCGCCGTCGAAGACGACGACCGGTGCCAACGGGTCGGCCTGGGCGTCGTCCGGCAGCTGGTGCACGCGGTACGCCAGCACGTTGCCCGCCGTGGTGGTCACCGTCCGCTCGTCGCCGGGGTCCGCCGGCGCGGCGCGGCGCCGCCGCACGGCCTCGACGGCCCCGCCCACCACGACCCCGGCGAGGACGGCGGCGGCCAGGGCCGCGGAGCGGCCCAGCACGGGGGACGAGGAGGCGGCAGGCCGGAAGCGGTGCGGCAGACGGGCCATGGCGGAGGTCCCTTTCCCGGTGCTGGCGGAGCGGAGGTGATACCGGCCCGGGGGCGCCCCGACCCCGCCGACGGGGGTACGGCAGGACGGGGCGCACCCGGGGTCCGGTGGCGGCGACCGGCGCGCAACGAGGCGCGGGTGGCTCGGTCGCGTCCGGCGCCGGGCACCAGCATTCGCTAACCGCTGCCGCACTGTCAACTGGTATGGATCAACTATGTCCTGAGGTTCATCCTGGCTGAATCCGCCAGGGTGGCGGAAGCCCTCGCCGAAGGGCGCACGGCGCTGTTGCTCGCGCCCGGCGGCAGCTTCCGGCACCGCCCGCTCGCGCCCACCGGGAGCTGCGGCCACCGCCGAACCGCACACAGCCGGGTCCGGGGCCGCCCCTGTCGGGCTCAACGCCCCGGCAGGGCACGGCCGTTCCCCGGATCCGACGGCATCCGGAGCGTAACG
This sequence comes from Kitasatospora sp. NPDC048722, assembly GCF_040650235.1. Lineage (NCBI taxonomy): Bacteria > Bacillati > Actinomycetota > Actinomycetes > Kitasatosporales > Streptomycetaceae > Kitasatospora > Kitasatospora sp. NPDC048722. The sequence continues at coordinate 13,660 of NZ_JBEZGX010000079.1, read as the reverse complement.
ATTCGTCAAGGCCCCTTCCGCTCCCTGTCGGACGTCACAGCCCGGGCGCATACTGTGCTCCGCGGCTCGCACCCGTGCGACAGGGCCACTCCGGTCCCGGCGCGGGCTGCGCCGCGGCGGGGGAGGTCGCAGCACCGTGGCGATTGTCGTACTCATCCTGGTCCTGGCCCTGTTCTGGCTCGTCACCGGCGTCCGCGTGGTCCAGCAGTACGAACGCGGGGTCGTCTTCCGGCTCGGCCGCGTGCGCGCCCGGGCCCGCCAGCCCGGACTCACGCTGCTGATCCCGGTCGTCGACCGCATGCGCAAGGTCAACGTCCAGGTCGTCACCATGCCGGTGCCCGCCCAGGAGGGCATCACCAAGGACAACGTCTCGGTCAGCGTCGACGCCGTCCTGTACTTCCGGGTCATCGAGCCGATCAAGGCCACCGTCGACGTCCAGAACTACAGCTTCGCCATGCTCCAGGTCGCCCAGACCTCGCTGCGCTCGATCATCGGCAAGAGCGAGCTCGACGACCTGCTCTCCGGCCGCGAGCAGCTCCACCGCGGCCTGGAGATCATGCTGGAGAGCCCGGCCACCGGCTGGGGCGTGCACATCGACCGGGTGGAGATCAAGGACGTCACCCTCCCCGAGACCATGAAGCGCTCGATGGCCCGCCAGGCCGAGGCCGACCGCGAGCGCCGCGCCCGCATCATCACCGCCGACGGCGAGTTCCAGGCCGCCGCAAAGCTCGCGGAGGCCGCGACGACGATGGCCGAGACCCCGGCGGCGATGCAGCTGCGCCTCCTCCAGACGGTGGTCGAGGTGGCCGCCGAGAAGAACTCCACGCTCGTCCTGCCGTTCCCGGTCGAGCTGCTGCGCTTCTTCGAGGCCGCCGCCGACAAGGCCTACGCGGCCGTGCCCGGCTCCCCCGCGGACGACGCCTGAGGGCGGCGGCCGCCGCCCTCACGAGCGGACCATCGGCAGCAGGACCTCGTCCACGATGGCCTCCGGGTCGAGCCGGACGGGCGCGCCGCCGCACATCTTGAACCGGTAGAGCATCAGCGCCGGGACGACGTCGATGACCAGCGGTGTCACCGCCGCCGGCCGGACCTCGCCGCGGGCGGCGCCCCGGGAGAGGACCTCGGCGATCAGCCGGGTGGTGGGCTCGACCACGCGCACCAGCACGATCTCCAGGAGGGCGTGCGCCCGCTCGTGGTCGAGCTCGCTCATGACGGCACGGACGGCCGCGCCCGGCTCGCTGAACATCGCCGCCCGCAGCCGGGTGACCACCTCGACGAGGTCCCCGCGCAGGCTGCCGGTGTCCGGGGCCGGCCCGGCCGGGGGCAGGCAGGCGCGCAGGGCGTCCATGACCAGCTCCTCCTTGGACGACCAGCGGCGGTAGAGCGCCGCCTTCCCGGTCTGCGCCGCCGCCGCGACGCCCTCCATGGTGAGCCGCGCGTAGCCGTCCGCGACGAGCTGCCGGAACGTGGCCCCGAAGATCGCGCTCTCCAGCACCTCACCGCGCCGGCGCACCGGCACGGCCTCGGCCGCTCCGCGCGTGGCCTCGGGTTCGGCGGACATTCCGGCACCACCTCTCCGCTGTCCCGGATCTACCTCCGATGTTAGTGAACGAACCCGTTCTCTCCTACTGGTCCCGTCGGCGAACTCCCGCCGTCCGCCCGAAGGCGGGCCGGGCGGTGTCGGGGTGCGCGACGTCGGGGCGCGCGGAGTCGGGGTGCGCGGAGTCGGGGTGCGTGTATCGCACGGCCGAGGAGGGCGGCGATGCGCTGGGGGCACGCCCCCGGCCTTCGGCCGGGGACCATCGGGCGACTGACGGCAACGCGGCGAGGTGCGTGCCCTGGGTACCTCCCGGCCGTCAGACCCGGGGAGCGTCGCGCGGCGGGCGGGAGTCTGCCGACGGGCCCCGGCCCCGCCTTGACGCGTTCGCGCCTCCCCGCGCGGTGTCGACGCCTATGCTCGCCCGATGGAGTCGAACGGGACCTTACAGCCGTGCGAAGTACTGGTGGTGGGCGCGTACTTCGCGGACCTGGTGTTCCACGGGCTGCCCCGGCCGGTCGAGCCCGGCGGCGAGGTGTTCGCCGACGGCTTCGCGTGGGTGCCAGGGGGCGCGTACACGCCCGCGATGGCGCTGCGGCGGCTCGGGCGCGACGTGGTCTGGAGTGCGGACTTCGGCACGGACGCCTTCAGCGCCCAGGTGCTGGCCAGCGCCCGCCGGGAGGGACTGGACACCTCCGCGTTCCGTCACCACCCCGTCCCCGTCCGGAGCGTGACCGTCGCGATGGCCTACCCCGGCGACCGCGCGATGGTCAGCTTCCAGGACCCGGTCGAACCCGCGCCCCTCGTCCCGCTGCTGCGCCGGTACCGTCCGCGTGTCCTGATGGTGCCCCAACTGCGCTGGGACGACGACATGGTGGCGGCCGCCGGGGGCGCCCGGCGGCTCGGCACGCAGGTGGTCATGGACTGCCACGACTCCCCCGCGACGCTCGACGACCCGGCGGTCCGCCGCATCCTCCCGCTGGTCGACGTCCTCACCCCGAACACCGCCGAGGCGCTGCGCCTGACCGGCGCCGCCGACCCGGAGGACGCGATCGCCGAACTCGCCGGCCTGGTGCCGACCCTGGTGGTCAAGCGCGGCGCGGACGGCGCCACCGCCGTGCGCGGCGGCGAGCGCCACGACGTCCCGGCCGTCCCGGTGCGGCCGGTCGACACCACGGGCGCCGGGGACTGCTTCAACGCGGGCCTCGTCCACGGCCTGCTGGACGGCCTGAGCCTGCCGGACTGCCTCGCGGCGGCGGTGGTCTGCGGGGCGGCGGCGACCACCGGCCCCGGCTCGGACACGGCCCTGCACGCCGACGAACTCGCCGCCAGGCTGCCGCTCGCCGCCGGCCCGCACACCTGAGGTGAACACTTCACACCGCTGAGTGATCGTGCTAGCGTCCGGCGGATGGCACGGATGTCACCCGTCACAAGGGTTCTGGTCACCGATCTGGACGGCACCTTACTCGGCGGCACCCGGGAGGAACGCCGTCGTCTGCGCGACGCCCTGGCCCGCCACCCCGAGGTGACCCTCGTCTTCGCCACCGGTCGCGGCCTGTCCTCCGTCCGCGACGTGCTGCGCGACCCGCTCGTCCCGCGCCCGCGCTGGATCATCGCCGACGTCGGCGCCACCATCGCCGACGGGACGGACTTCTCCCCCGTCGACCCGCTCCTGGAACAGCTGCGCGCCGGCTGGCCGGGACCGGCCCGCATTCGCGCCGCGCTGCGCCGCTTCCCCGCCCTCGTCTACCAGTTCGGCGTCGTCCAGGAGGGCCGCTGCTCCTACCACGTGGCGCCGGGGCGGCTCACCCGTGAGGTCACCGACGCCGTCCGGGCGCTCGGCTGCGGCTGGGAGTACTCGGCGGGCCGCTACTTCGACGTCCTGCCGGCGGGGGCGTCCAAGGGCAACGCCCTGCGGGCCCTGGCCGGGAAGCTGGGCTGGACGCCGCAGCAGATCCTCGTCGCCGGCGACTCGCTCAACGACCTGTCGCTGTTCAGGACCGGCGCGCACGGCGTGGTCGTCGGCGGCGCCGAGACGGCCCTGCTCGACGCCGTCGCGGGGGACCCGCTGGTCCGCCGCCCCCGGCAGACCGGCGCCGCCGGGATCCACGCGGTGCTCCAGGACCTCGGCTGGGTCGACCCCGATCCGGACCGGCCCCGCCGCCGGCACTCCGTGGTGGTGGCCTACCACCGGCCGCCGATGCACTGGACCGGCACCAAGTGGCAGCCGCCCAGCAGCCCCAACGGCATACTCCCCACCCTGACCAGCGCGTTCGCCGACGGCCTGCCTGGCGTGTGGGTCACCGCACTGGCCGGCGCCGACCGCGAGGCCGCCCGCCCGCACCCCACCGGGCTGCCGCTGTCCCTCGTGCCGCTCAGCGCGGAGCAGTGGGCCGGCTACTTCCACCGGGCGTGCAAGGAGACGCTGTGGCCGGTGCTGATGTCCGAGCCCGCGCGGTCCGTCCTCGACCGGCAGGCCTGGGCCGCCTACCGGGCGGTCAACGCGCGCTTCGCCGAGCACATCACCGCCGAGGCCGCGCCCGGCGCCACCGTCTGGCTCCACGACTACAACCTGTGGCTCGTCCCCGGACTGCTGCGCGGCACCCGGCCCGACCTCAGGACCGGGCTCTTCCACCACACCCCGTTCCCGGCTCCCGAGGTCTTCGCGACCCTGCCCGTCGCGGCCGAGCTGCGCGCCTCCCTCTCCTGCCTCGACTGGGCCGGCTTCCACACCGACGCGTTCGCCGAGCGGTTCCGGCGGGCACTGGGGCAGCGCGCCCCGCGCACCGAGGTGCACCCACTGGGCGTCGACCGGGCCGCCGTCGAACGGCTCGCCCGGCTGCGCAGGCCGAGGCCGCGCCCGGCCGGCGAACGGGTGGTGCTCTCGGTCGAGCGCCTCGACTACGCCAAGGCGCCGGTCCAGAAGATCGACGCCCTGGACCGTCTGCTGGAGCGCCGGCCGGAGCTTCGCGGGCGGCTCGTCTTCCGGCTCGTCTGCCCGCCGCCCGAGCCCGGCATCACCGCCTACGACACCACCCGCCGGCAGCTGGAGCAGAGCGTCGCCGAGGTCAACGACCGCTGGGAGCGGGGCCGTTGGCGGCCGATCGACTACCTTCCGGGCAGCCTGTCCGCCGCCGCGGTCGTCGACGAGTACCTCGCGGCCGACGTGCTGTGGGTGACGTCGCTCCAGGACGGGATGAACCTGACGGCCAAGGAGTTCGTCGCCGCCCAGGCCGCGCTGCCCGCGCGCACCCCGGGCGTACTGGTGCTCTCCAGGCACGCGGGGGCCGCCGCCGAGCTCGGTGACGCTGCCCTCCTGACCGACCCGCACTCGTCGGAGGACCTGAGCACCGTCCTGGCCCGGGCCCTCACCCTCTCCGCCGCCGAACGCCGGGCCCGCATGGACCGGCTCTCCGGACTCCTCGGCCGCGAACGGCCCGCGGACTGGGCGGCGCGGATCGTGCGGGCGATCCGGGACTCCGCTCCGGAGGCCCTCCCGGCCCCCACGGGTGTCAGTTGACCCAGTCGAGCCAGAACATGAAGCACCGCTGGAACGCGCCCGGCGCACCGGCGCCGAAGGCGACCACCAGGGCCTGGCCGACCGCGACGTCGGTCGGGTCGACGCCCGGCGACCACGCGATCGCGGCGTCGATGCCCGGGATCGAGCGGAACGGGGAGTACGAGCCCAGGCTGCCCCGCGCCAGGCCGATGACCGCCCCGTCGCGGCGCAGCTCGGCCCGGCACAGGCCGGTCGGCCGCAGCTCGTAGCCGCGGGCCCCGACGAGGGCGGTGCGGGTGCGCGCCGTGCGGCGCGGGTCCCAGCCGCGGCTGCCCCGCACCGTGGGCACGTGGTGGCCGTTGATCGACAGGGCGCCGTGCTCGCGGTCCGGCACCGCCGTGACGGTGGGTATGCCCGCGCCGGTCAGCCGGACGATGACGGAGGGCCAGCGGTCGTGGCTGATCTGGAGGGGCCCGAACGGGCTGTCGGCCACGCGCTGTTGCGACAGGTGGACCTTGCGGCGCTGAGCGGGGGCGGACATGCGCGATCGACTCCTGAATCTGCCATGGGGTGTATCCGGGCCCGAACAGGGCGGGGTGCAGCCTACAGCGCCGTTCGGCGGCGCCGTCGGCGGGCCGGGTCGCGCTCAGGTGCAGGCCGCGCCGGACGCCTGCCAGTTCGCGGGGTCGACCATGGCCGTCGGGACGATCGTCTCGTGCGGGAGTTCCTTGTGTTCGCGCAGCCGGTCGGCCATCTGCTGGACGGCGATCGCGCCGACCTCGGCGCCCTTGATGAGCAGCGCGGCCCGCATCGCCGCCGGTCTGCCGGCCTGCCAGTCCTTGCAGGCCAGGTAGGCGCCGATGCCGATCCCGACGACGTTGTCCGGCCCGAAGCCCGCCTCGGCCAGGGCCTTGATGCCGCCTTCCACGTCCTCGTCGTTGCAGCCCCACACCACCCAGTGCCGGACGCCGGGGCTGGTGGAGAGGGTGTAGGCGGTCCGCTTGCGGGCGTCGTCGACGGTGTTGGCCGCCCACACCTTCGCGTTCTTCAGGACGGCGCCGGCGTGGGCGGAGAACGCCTGCGCCGCCGCGTTCACCCGGTCGCGGCAGACCGGGATGTCGTCGTTCGCGACGGACAGCGTCCAGGTGTCGGCGGGCTTCCAGCCCGTCCTCCCGTACTCGATGGCCGCACGCTCGCCGACCGCCGCGCCCATGGCGGCGCCGTTGAAGCCGACGCGCGGGACGAGTCCGCTGGAGAAGCACGCGCCGGGGTCGGGGTAGTCGGCGCAGAGCTGGTCGTCGGTGGAGAGCAGGGGGACGTCGGTGCGGCGGGCGAGGGCGACGAGGTCGGGGCCGACGGACGGGTCGGGCACGACGGCGATGAGGCCGCCCGTCCTCTTGCCGACGGCCGCCCCGGCCTCCTTGAGGGCGCGGTCGCGGTCGTTGCCGAGGTCGACGACGGTCAGCTCGACGCCGAGCTGGGCAGCCCTGGCCCTGGCGCCGGCCGCCTCGTCGACGAAGTAGCCCTGGTCGCCCTGCTTCTGCAGGAAGGTGATGGTCAGCGGGCCGTGCGCCGCCGGGTCGGGCCGGTCCGCCGAACAGCCCGTCAGCGCGAGGGCGAAGGCGGCGACGCCGGACGTGCACAGGCGCAGGCGCATGGGTGCTCCAAGGTGGGTGGCTTGGTGATTTGAACGTTCAAACACTCACAAACGAACGTGATCGAACGCAGCGGTGACAGGAAACGCCACGTTCACCCGCCCGTCAAGTCCTGACGGCCGACCAACTTCCGGCTGATATCGGCTCGTTACCGTGCGGAACCTGCCTCTTGAGCCGGGCCGGGTGGAGCCACTAGCCTGCGCCTACTCCTGTTGGGATCTGAGCCCCACCGGTCGCCTTCCGACACGAATCAACAAATTCCAACAGGCGCTCGCTCTGGCGACCCCCACCCACCCCCACCCTTGGAGCACCCATGCGCCCACGCATGCGCAGGTCCCGACGACTCGCCGGCGCCCTGCTGTCGCTCGCCCTCGCGACCCCGGGCCTCGGCGCCCTCGCGCTGACCACGGCGACCCCCGCCGCCGCCCTCGACAACGGCACCGCCCTCACCCCGCCGATGGGCTGGAACTCCTGGAACTCGCTCGGCACCAACGTGACCGAGCAGCAGGTCAAGCAGACCATCGACTTCATGTCGGCCAACGGCCTGGTGGCGGCCGGCTACGACACCGTCACCATCGACGACGGCTGGTCGCTGTGGCACCGCGACGGCCAGAGCACCGACATCGTGCGGACGTCCTACGGCTCGATGCAGCTCTACGACGCCGCCGGGAACCCGGTCGCCGGCATCGACGGCACCGGCAACGACCCGACCTCCGGCCACCTCACCCCGCGCCCGGACACCTTCCCGTCCCAGGTCGTCAACGGGCAGACCGTCAACGGCATCCAGTACCTGGCCTGGTACGCCCACAGCAAGGGCATGAAGTTCGGCCTGTACGGCACGGACACCTACCTGACCTGCCAGATGCACCCCGGCAGCCTCGGCCACGAGGCCACCGACGCGAGCGACTTCGTCTCCTGGGGCGTCGACTACGTCAAGTACGACGACTGCCCGTACGGCCCGCAGATCGTCGGCCCGGACGGCCACGACTACTACACCCAGGGCGAGGGCAAGGAACTCACCCAGTCCATGTACGCCCGGGTGCAGACCTTCCAGCGCGCCCTCGACGCCGCCTCCGCCGCGCAGGGCAGGCCGAGGGTGACCCTCAGCGTCTCCGCCCAGCCGGTCCACACCGGCGTGCCGTACCTGCTGGGTGCCGACGACCCGGCCCGCACCGACCCGGTGATCCGGGCGGCCGGCACCCCGGCCTACCAGTCCCCGGGTTACGCGCCGACCGGCGTGTGGTGCGGGCAGGTCGCCAACCTGTGCCGGATCGGCGGCGACCGCGGCAGCGACCTGAGCGGCGTGCTCTACGGGCAGCAGCTGGGCACCGCACTGCAGTACCCGGGCAACGTCCGCCCGGGCAGCTGGAACGACATGGACATGATGTTCACCGGCTGGCAGGACGTCTACGGCTCGTGGGGCGTCACCGACACCTGCGCGTGCCACAAGCCGTTCACCGACGACGAGTCGCGCACCGAGCTGTCGGTCCTGTCGATGATGGCCTCGCCCCTCATCTCCGGCGCCGACCTGCGCAACTACGCCGACGCCCAGCACACCGACGGCGGCGCGAGCTGGTCCACCGGCATACCGGCCTCCAGCCTGGCGCTCATGAAGAACGCCGAGGTCATCCGGATCGACCAGGACGCGCTCGCCAAGCCGGCGACGCTGGTCGGCGCCCCGCCCGCGAACGGCACCGCCCCGGTGGTCCTCAAGCGGCAGCTGGCGGGCGGCGACACGGCCGTCCTCCTGGTCAACCAGGACCCGAACAACTGGCAGACGATCGGCAGCACGCTCGGCTCGCTCGGCCTCACCGGCGGCTTCACGTACAAGGAGCTGTGGACCGGCGCCACCGGCACCGTGGCCTCCGGCGGCACCGTCGGCGGCAACTGGGTCGCCCCGCACGGCGTCGCGATGTTCCGCCTCACCCCGCAGGCCGCGTCCACCCCGGCGGCGGTGATCGGCGACGGTGCCTACCACGCGATCGGCGCGGGCGGCACCGGCGGCCAGGTGCTGGAGGTCCGGGGCACGTGCAGCGCCGCGGACGGCGCGGTCGTCGACGTGAACACGTGGTGGAGCACGCACACCTCGGAGCAGTGGAACTTCGCCGCCAATCCGGACGGCACCGTGCGCATCACCGACAACTGCTACACCGGCACCCAGGTGCACGGCACCCTCACCGCCCCCGGCTCGTCCGGCGCGGCCGCGTACGTCACCAACGGCTACGACCCGACCAACGCCCACCAGAAGTGGCGGGTGCTCCAGAACACCGCGACCGGCGCACTGACCGTCACCAACGTGGCCACCGGCCTCGCGCTCGACGCCACCAACCCGGCGGCGGCCTCCGCCGTCGTCACCGACCAGCCCGACCCGGCCGCGGCCGGGCAGGCCTGGACGACCCTGTCCTGATCCGCCGTCCGCTTCGCCCCGGTCCCCACCCGCCCGCCGGGCGGGTGGGGACCGGGTAGACCGCAGCGATAACGGGAACGTCTCGAATTGACGCGAGCGCATCGAAGACCCTTGACGAAAGTCCGGACGGGGAGTTTCCTGTCCGAGCGCGTTTGATCAAGTTTGCTTCTGATCGATTGTGTTTGATTCAAGCCGCGACTCAAACGCCGTGCCCACATCCCCACCCTTCTCTCCTGACCGGGAGCCTCCGCATGTTCATTCGCCGCAGCCGTGTCCTGTCCGCCGCCGTCCTGGGCTGTGTGACCCTCGTGGGCGCCGTCGGGTGCTCGACCGGCCAGGAGTCGTCCTCCGGCTCCGTCGCCAAGGTCGACGGCAAGGTCTCGCTGACCTACCTGCAGAAGCAGGGCGACCAGGAGTACTTCGTCGGCGAGGCGGCCGGCGCCAAGGCCAAGGCCGCCGAGCTCGGCGTCGACCTCAAGGTCGTGAACCTCGGCAACGACGCGAACAAGACGGTCAGCGAGGTCCAGTCGGCCATCGCCGGCAAGAGCAACGGTCTGATCGTCGTCGTGCCGGACCCGGCCGTCGGCCCGCAGGTCGTGCAGACCGCCAAGGACGCCGGCGTCGCCCTGCTCACCTCCGACGACCAGATCTGCGCCACCGGCCCCGCGCCCGCCTCCTGCGGAAAGGGCGACCTCGTCGCCCGGGTCGGCTTCTCCGGCGAGCAGATGGGCGGCGAGGTCGGCAAGCGGGCCGCCGCCGAGTTCAAGAAGGCCGGCTGGAACCCCGCCGACACCCGCATCATCTCCGCCTGGAAGCAGGACGTCACCGTCTGCGGCGACCGGATCAAGGGCGCCAAGGCCGCCTTCGCCGCCGCCGGCGGGGCCGACGTCAAGAACATCGACGTCGCCACCGACAACACCCCCACCGGTGCCCAGGACAAGACCGCCGCCACCCTCACCGCCAACCCCGGCGTCAAGCACTGGGTGGTCTGGGGCTGCAACGACGAGAACGTCCAGGGCTCCGTCACCGCCCTGCAGAACGCCGGGGTCAGCCCCGACGACATCGACGGCGTCGGCCTCGGCGCCTACCTCGCCTGCAAGGACTGGACCAGCGGCAAGCCGTCCGGCATGAAGGCCGCCCTGTTCATCAACGGCAAGGACGTCGGCGCGCTGGCCGTCCAGACCATGGTCGACAAGCTCAAGAACGGCAAGGACTTCCCCGGCGAGGCCTTCGCCCCCACCACCATGGTCGACGCCTCGACCTGGCAGAGCACCGGCATGACCTGCAGCTGAGCACCACCTCCTCCAGAACCCCGAAGCGACCCCCGAGCACCTCCAGCGAGGCACGCATGACCTCACCCGAGTCCCCACCCGGCTCCGGGCCGTCCCCCCGGCCCGCCCAGGGCCTGGTCGCCGAGAACGTCGGCAAGACCTTCGGCAGCGTCCGGGCGCTGCACGGCGTCAGCGTCGGCTTCCCGCCCGGCAAGGTCACCGCCCTGATGGGCGAGAACGGCGCCGGCAAGTCGACCCTGCTGCGCATCCTGAGCGGCGACCACCGCCCCACCGAGGGGCGGGTCCTGCTCGACGGCGCCCCGCTCGACCTCTCCTCCCCCACCGACGCGCGCCGCGCGGGCATCCGGATCATCCCGCAGGAGCCGGAGATCATCCCGCACGTGTCCGTCGCCGAGAACGTCTACGCGGGCAGCCTCCCGCGCCGGGCCGGGCGCCGGCTCGACCGGGCCGAGCTGCGCCGTCGGATCACCGCGGACCTGGCCGACCTCGGCTTCGAACAGGTCCTCGACCCGGACCTCCTCGGATCCGAACTCACGGCCGCCCAGCGCCAGTTGGTCGAGATCATGCGCGCGCTCACCGGCGCCGTGCCGCCCCGGGCGATCGCCTTCGACGAGCCCACCTCCTCGCTCTCCGAGCACGAGGTGGAGGCCCTGTTCGCCCTGATCGGCCGGCTGCGCGACCGCGGCATCGCGGTGATCTACGTGTCGCACCGCATGAAGGAGATCTTCCGGCTCGCCGACCGGATCGCCGTCCTGCGCGACGGCACCCTGACCGGCGTCCTGCCCGCCGACGGGACGGACGAGCGCGAGCTCGTCCGGCTCATGGTCGGTCGCGACCTGGCCGGCCTGTTCGTCCGCCAGGACGTCGCCACCGACCGCGTGGTGCTCGACGTGCGCGGCGTCAGCACCGACGACGTCCACGACATCAGCCTCCGGGTGCGGGCCGGGGAGGTCGTCGCCCTCGCCGGGCTCATCGGCGCCGGGCGCTCCGAACTGGCCCTCGCCCTGGCCGGGGACGTACCGATCCGCTCCGGCGAGGTCCTCCTCGGCGGCACCGCGCTGCGCCTGCGCTCCCCCAAGGACGCGATCCGCGCGGGCCTCGGGCTCGCCCCCGAGGAGCGCAAGGCGCAGGCGCTCTTCCTGCACCGGACGATCCGCGACAACACCTCGCTGGTGAGCCTCGACCGGCTGCGGCGGCGACGGTTCGTGCGGCGCGGCGCCGAGAGGCAGCTGGCGCAGGAGTACGCGGACCGGCTGCGGGTCCGCGCGCCCTCGGTCGAGGCCGAGGTCCGCACGCTCTCCGGCGGCAACCAGCAGAAGGTCGTGCTCGCCCGCTGGCTGGCCCGCCGCCCCGAACTGCTGATCCTCGACGAGCCGACCCGCGGGGTCGACATCGGCGCCAAGGCGGAGATCTACCAGATCATCGCCGACCTGGCCCGCGACGGCGTCGCCGTCCTGGTGATCTCCTCCGAACTGCCCGAGGTCCTCGGCCTGGCCGACCGGATCCTGGTCATGCAGAACGGCCGGATCACCGGCGAACTCGGCCGCGCCGAGGCCTCCGAGGAGGCGATCCTCGCCCTGGCCATGTCGGAGGACCTCGCGCCCGCCGACACCACCGACCCCACGACCGGAGCCGCCCGATGACCGCCCCCTCCACCACCGCCGACCAGCGGCCGCAGGCCCCCGCCGGGCCCGCCCGGCCGACCGGCGCCCGGGCCGTGCTGGGCGCCGTCGGTGGCCAGAACCTCATCCTGCTGCTGGCCCTGGCGGCCGTGCTCGCGCTGTTCGGCTTCCTCGACCTCAACTACCTGGGCTGGCAGAACATCCAGGTGATCGCCGAGGCGGTGACCATCGCCGGCCTGCTCGCCGTGGTCCAGACCGTCGTGATCATCTGCGGCGGCCTGGACATCTCGGTCGGTTCCCAGGCCGGCCTCGCCTCCGTGGTCAGCGCGATGGTGTTCACGTCCACCGGCTCCAGCGCCGCGCTCGGCATCGGCGCGGCCGTGCTGGCGGGCGGCGCCGTCGGGCTGCTCAACGGCGTCGTGATCATCTACGGCCGGGTCAACCCGACCATCGCCACCCTGGCCGGACTCGCCGCGTACAAGGGCGTCGCCCAGCTGATCTCGGACGGCCGTGCCCAGGGCTACGTCCTCGGCGACCCGCTGTTCGTCTTCCTCAGCCGCGGCAAGATCGCCGGGCTGCCGACCATGGTGTGGATCCTCATCCTGGTCGCCGCCGCCGTGCACGTCCTGCTCACCTACACCGACATCGGCCGCAACATCTACGCCCTCGGCGGCAACCCCACCGCCGCCCGGCTGGCCGGCATCGACCTCAACAAGTACCTGCTCTCGGTGTACGCGCTCACCGGCATGGTCGCGGCCGTCGCGGGCGTCCTGCTGACCGCCCGCACCGGCTCGGGGCAGCCCACCTCCGGCAGCGAGGGCCTGGAGCTCCAGGCCATCACCGCGGCCGCGCTCGGCGGCTGCGCGCTCAAGGGCGGCAAGGGCGGCATCGCCGGGACGCTCCTCGCCGTCGCGCTGCTCGGCGCGCTGCAGAACGGGCTCACCGTCCAGGGCATCAACTCCTTCTGGCAGAACGTCGCCCAGGGGCTCCTGCTCGTCGTCGCCGTGGTGATCCAGCAGCGGCGCGGGCGCGAACGGGCCGTCGGCCTGCCCGCCTGAACCGTCCCCCAGCCGATCCCCCAGGAGGCCGCCTCCGTCCCCCACCGGAGGCGGCCTCCGCCACGCGCGGCGCCGGTCGTGGCCGCGCACCGCCGCCGCGGAAGGCCCAGCCATGGAGAAGACCCAGCCATGAAGAAGACCACCGCCGAACTCGCGGACGGCCGCGAGATCCTCTACTACGACACCGACGGGTCCGCCGTGCGCGACACCGTCGACCGGCGCCGGCCGGAACCCACCGCCGTCCGCTCCGCGATCCGCCGCGACCCCGCCACCGGGGACAGCGTCACCATCGCCGCCCACCGCCAGAGCCGCACCCACCTCCCGCCCGCCGACGAGTGCCCGCTCTGCCCCTCCACCGACGCGCGGCTCAGCGAGATCCCGGCCCCGGACTTCGAGGTCGTGGTGTTCGAGAACCGCTTCCCGTCACTGCACCCGGACGCGGACGCGCCTCACCTCGAACGCCCGCTGCGCGCGGCCGGACCGGGCACCGGCCGATGCGAGGTGGTGTGCTTCACGGCCGACCACGACGCGTCCTTCGCCGACCTCTCCGAGGCCCGCGCGCGTCTGGTCCTGGACGCGTGGACGGACCG
>NZ_JBEZGX010000078.1:0-35101 GCF_040650235.1 Kitasatospora sp. NPDC048722 | reverse complement strand
AGGCCCGGCATCACCGAGACGTCGAAGGCGAAGAACAGGCCCGCCATCAGGCCCATCGCGACGGTCGCCGCCACGAGCACGGGCCCGGCGGCCCGGCCCTGGGCGGCGACGGGGGCGGCGGGGGCGCCGTAGGCGGCGTGGAAGGTGGACGGTGGTGCGGTCTGGTCGGAGCGCATCAGGGGCTTCCTTCGGGTTCACCCGGTCCCCGCGGGCGCGGGGACTCTCACGGGCGGTGCTACGGAAAGCAGTTCGAGGGGTGGCAGGCGGGGCGGCGGGCCGTCGGCGCCCCGGTGCGCGGGCTCGGGGCTCCCATTCAGACCTCCCACACGCCCGACGCCGCCGCCTCGCGGGCGAAGTCGGCGAAGTCCCGCGCCTCCCGGCCCAGGGCCCGGCGCACCCCGTCGGCGGTGTGGGCGTTGCGGCCGTCCAGGATCGTCGAGAACAGCTCCGCGAAGTCCTCCGGCAGGCCCTCCCGCGCCAGGACCGCCCGGTACTCCTCGACCGACACCGGCACGAACCGCACCTCCCGGCCGGTCGCCCGCGACAGCTCCGCCGCGACGTCCGCGTACGAGAGCAGCCGGGGGCCCGTCAGCTCGTACACCTCGCCGTCGTGCCCGTCCTCGGTGAGCGCCGCGACCACCACGTCCGCGATGTCGTCCGCGTCCACGAACGGCTCGACCGCGTCGCCGACCGGCAGCGCCAGCTCACCGGCGCGCACCGGGTCGAGGAAGAAGCTCTCGCTGAAGTTCTGGTTGAACCACGCGCAGCGCACCACCGTCCAGCGGGCGCCGGCCTCCGCCACGGCCTTCTCCCCCGCCTCGGCCGCCTCCTCGCCGCGGCCCGACAGGAGCACCAGCTTCGCCACGCCCCGCCGGGCCGCGAGCCGGGCGAAGGCGCCCACCGACTCGACCGCGCCCGGGAAGGCGAGGTCCGGGTAGTAGGTGAGGTAGGCCGCGCCGACGCCCTCCAGCGCCGCCTCCCACGTCGTCTCGTCGTTCCAGTCGAACGGCACGTCGGCGCCGCGCGAGCCGATCCGGACGGCCCGGCCGCGGGCGGCCAGCCGGTCCGCGACGCGCCGGCCGGTCTTGCCGGTGCCGCCGACCACCAGGACCGTCGAACGGTCGTCCTGGGCGGCCCGGGCGCTCTGCGCGCCCTCGGCGGTCTGGATGCTGGTCCGGTTGCCGGTGTTCTGCGAGTTCGTCGTCATGGCATCCAGTCAAGTCCACTCCGGGACGACGAACCATGGCCACCAGGCTCAGGTGCATGTCCACGCGTCCAGACCCGTCTCCGGGGCCCGCATCCGATCAGAACACGGTGCGTAGCGACTCGACTACCGCCCTCCACCCGGCTTCGAGCGAACCTTGAGCGGACGTCGAGGCGCGCGGAGAAGGGACGGCAGGACGCGAACGGCGGGGCGCGGCCGGTGCTGCCCGGCTGCGCCCCGCCGTTGGCGGGCGGTGCTCCTGCGGTGCCGCTACTTCACGAAGCTCTCGACGACCTTCGGCGGCCAGACGCCGACCTTGAGGGCGCCCATCGAGTAGGCGCGCGAGACCAGGGCCGCGCGGTTCGGCACCCGCAACTTCCGCAGCAGGCAGGTGACGTGGTACTCGACGCCCTGGCGGCTGAGGTAGAGCCGGGCGGCGAGCGGGACGGTGGAGACGCCGGCCGCGATGCCCTCCAGGATCCGGGCGTCGATCTCGCTGAGCAGCTTCTTGCGGCCGGCGACGACCTCGGACTCGGGCGCCTCGCCGTCGCGGTTGGGCATCATCACCATGATCGACGACTCGTCGGGCAGACCGCCGCGGACCATCACGGCGGTGAGCGGGACGGTGAACGTCTCCTCGTCCGGGCCAATCGCTATGACGTCGGTGGCGAAGCGGTCCCGGCGGCCCTCGATGAGGCCGGAGAACTGGCGCAGCAGCGGCTGCTGGACGCTCGGGTGGACGAGCTCGCTGAACGTCCGGCCGCAGAGCTCGGACGAGGAGCGCCCGAACTGCCAGAAGAAGGCCTCGTTGGCCTGCCGGATGGTGAGGGTGCGGTCGAGCTGGGCCATGTTGAGGCCGGCCTGATCGGTGACGGGACGGGTTTGCGGCGCCGCGTCGGGACCTGGCTCTCGATCGCACACGATGGTCCGAGCGGTATCGGCCAGGGCGGAAGAGGAGATGACCACGGCAGTCGGATCCCTTCGGGGCGCGTGTGCGGTGCTGATTTCCGCGGGAAATCCCGGCCATTTCTTTCGAGCCGGATCGACTCGAACGGCCTGATTCGCGGTGAACTCTGCTTCGACTCTAGGGACCGCCGATCCGGCAGGTCAACGGCGCCCGGGCTGGTCCGGTCCAATCCTGTGGGCGTACGGCCGGTGGTTCGGTGTGGGGTCGGGGGGTTCGGCCGGTCGTTCGGTACGGTCAACGTCCTTGCAGGTCAGAGCAGGTTCGGCGGGGTTCGGTCACGGTTCGGCGAGCATGAGTTCGATTCCCTGGCAGCGGGTCGAACGGGCCTTCCGGCGCGACCGTCCGGATCAGACCCGAACAACGGGTTCAGCCTCGCACAGAACCGTCACAAGTTCCCGGCGGCCGGAAATACCGAGCTTGCGATAGGAATTCGTCAAATGTTTCTCCACCGCCCGCGCGCTTACCCGCAATTCGGCTGCGATCTCCTGGTTCGTCAGACCGTGTCCGACGAGGTCCGCGACACGGCGCTCGGACGGCGTCAGCACGACGTCCACCGGCACCCCGGCCTCCCGGCCCGGCGCGGCTGCGGCCCACTCCTCGGACCAGCCTGCGCCGCACGCGGCGGCCAGCCGGGCCGCCTCCCTGCGCACCGCCGCCGCCTCGGCCCCGCCGCCGAGTCGTCGGCCCAGATCGCGCAGCGCGCGGGCGCGTTCGAGCTCGTCGGCCGAGCGCCGCAGCACCTCGACCGACTCCCGCAGCAGGTCGACGGCCCGCGCGCCGCCCGCCAGGGCGGCCTGGAGCCGCAGGGCGCGGCCCAGCGCCACCGGGGCTCCCCACGCCTCGGCGCGGGCGAGCTCCTCGGTGATCAGCGCGCGGGCGGCGAAGGTGTCGCCGAGCCGGCGGGCCAGGCCGACCGCCCACGGGCGCCACGGGAAGAGCACCGGGTTGCGCCAGCCCGCGGACTCCAGTTCGCGGCCGCAGGCGAGGACGGTGTCCAGAGCGGCGGAAGGGTCGCCGCGGTGCGCCTGCTGACGGGCGCGCAGCAGTCCGAGCATCGCCGCGGGGGCCGCGCCCGTGGGCCAGCGCCGGTCCGCGTCGGCCAGGACCTTGGCGCCGAGCGGCAGGTCACGGGCCGCGAGCGCGACCGCCGCGAGGGCCGCCGTGGCGAGGCCGTCGCCCTCGGGCCCGCCTGCCTCGGCGCGCAGGCGCGCGCGTTCGGCCTGCTCCCGCGCGAGGGCGAGCCGGCCGCGAGCGAGGTGGACGAGGGCCTGTTCGGCGTGGCCGGGCGCGGAGTCCTCGGCCGAGCCGCCCGGGTGCCGCCCTCGTTCGCCCGCCGAGAGCCAGGACTCCAGCGCACCCGGGGCGTCCGCGCCGACCAGCGTGGTCACCAGCAGCGGCACGACGGAGTGCGGGCTGCGGACGGTGGCCGGCTCCCGGTCGAGGATCCGCTCGGCCAGCCCGGCCAGCTCGGCGGCCGGGCGGCCCGCACCGAGCGTGGCCGCGTGCAGCAGGACGGCCAGCAGCTCGCGCTCGCCGCGCGAGCACACCGCCGGTTCCATCACGCCGAGCCGGCCGATGGAGTCGGCGAGCCGGGCGGGGTCACGGCAGTCCGCGTGGCGCAGCCGGGCCTCCAGGCGCAGTGCGGCCTCGCGGGCGGCCCCGTCGAGGGTGTCCGGGTCACCGAGTTCGCACGCGACCCGGCGCAGCAGGGCGGCGGAGGTCGGGCTCGCGGCGCGCAGGAAGTTGGCCGGCAGCTGGAGCGCGGCGGCGGCGCGCTCGCGGGCGGTGGCGAGCAGCGGGATCGCCTGGGCGATGTGCCGCTCGCACGCCGCCCGGTCGAACGACCGCTCGGCGACGGCCAGTTCGACCAGCAGGCGGGCGCGCTCGGGATCGCCGTCGGGCACGTCCAGCAGGGCGCGGCGCAGGTAGCGGGCGGCCGGCGCGGGTTCGCCGCGGCGCAGCGCCGTGTCGGCGGCGCCGCGCAGCACGGCGCCCGACCACGGGTGCCGGGAGGCCGCGACGGCCATCAGCTGGGCCGCGACCTCCTCGGCCGGACGCCCCAGGTCGTACAGGACGGCGGCGGCGCCCTCGTGGCGGCGCTGGCGCTCGCCGGCGCTCATCGAGGCCTCGACGGCGTCCCGGACGACGGGGTGGACGAAGGCGGCGCGGTGCGGGTCGGGCAGCAGGCCGAGCTGGTGCAGGGCGCTCAGGGCGGCGGCGCAGCCGACGGGGTCCAGGCCGGCGAGGCGCCCGGCGGGCGCGGTGTCGCCGGGCTCGCCGAGGGTGGCGATCGCGGCGGCGAGGTCGCGCACGGGCGTGCTCTGGGTGCGCAGGCACGTCACGATGCGGTCGCGCAGGCGCCCGGGGCGCAGGGTGCGGGCGGTCTCGGCGTGGGCGGCGGTCGGTCGGGCCGTGGTGGCGGCGATGGCGTCGAGCAGGGAGACCAGGAAGAGCGGGTTGCCGGCGGCGGCCCGGTGGCAGGCGTCGGCGAACTCGGCGTCGATGCCGGTGGGTTCCGTTCTGCCGGGGTCTGCTTCGGCGGTCTCCGGACGGGCGGTCCGCGGCCCGGCGGTCTCCGGACGGGCGGTCTGCGGAGGGCCCGGGGCCGTGAAGCGGTCGCGGATCAGGGCCCGGGTGGCGGTGGGCGACAGCGCCGTGAGCCGCAGTTCGCGGGCGGTGTCGGCGACCTCGCGGACCAGCGGGTGCCACGTGCCCTGGTCGCCGTCGCGCAGCGTGCAGACCACGACGACGCGCAGGCCGTCGAGGCGGGCGGTGAGGTGGGCGAGCCAGCGCAGCGACGGGCCGTCGGCCCACTGGAGGTCGTCGACGAGCAGCAACAGGGGCGTGTCGGCGCTCAGTTCGGCGAGCAGGCGGCGCACGTCGGCGAGGGCCGTGCCGGTCGGCTCGGCGCCGGCGGGATCCGTCGCGTCCGGGGTGTCCGGGGTGTTCGGGACCTCCGGGGTGTCCGGGACGAAGTCGCCGAGGACGGCACGAGCCGCTCCGGCGCGCGCGAGCCACCGCTCCCGGGCGTCGGCGGGCAGGACGGTGAGGAGGCTGTCGAACAACTGGCGGACGACACCGAACGCGAAGTCCTGCTCCATCGGGGCGGCGTCGGCCCTCAGGACCCGCACGCGCAGACCGTCGGCCAGGCGGGGCAGAGCGCGGAGTAAGGCCGAGCGTCCGATGCCGAACGGACCGGTGAGCAGCAGGTGCGACGAGCGGCCCCCGTCGGCGTCGCACAGGGCCCGGCGTACCGCGGCGAGTTCGGTGTCCCGGTCGTGGAGCATCGTTCAGTGTCCTTCCATGGCACGGACCAGCGCCCGCAGTTCGGGCCGACCGTGGATGCCGAGCTTGAGGTAGGCCCGTTTGAGCCGGAGTTCGACGGCGCGGCTGGAGACGGCCAGCAGCGCGGCGATGTCCCGGTTGCTGCGGCCCCGGCCCGCCAGTTCGGCGGTGTGCCGCTCGGTGGGCGTGAGGCTCTCCCAGCGCGGGTCCACGGGAGGGACGACGTGGTGGTCCAGGGTCCCGGCCAGGTCGCGGGCGCGGGCCGCCATCGGGCCGGCCGGGTGCCGGGCCGTCAGCACGCACAGCTCGGCGAGGGAGCGCTCGGCGGCGTGCCGGTCGCCGCCCTCGGCGAGCTCGACGGCGGCGAGTTCGGCGAGCGCCCGCACGTAGCCGGGGCCGGCGGAGCCGCTGCGCAGCGCGTCCGTGGCGGCCGAGCGGATCCCGGCGAGCCGGCCGGGCCGGTCCGCCACCCGCTGGGCGCTGAGCTCGGCCCAGCCGATCGCGATCGGCGCGCCCCAGCGGCGGGCGAGCCGCAGTTCCTGCTCGCTCAGTCGGACGGCCTCGTCCGGATCGCCCAGGGCCTGGTGGGCCAGTGCCGCGACCGAACGCCACGGGAGCAGCGCCGGGTTGAGCCGGTGCCGGCTGAGCAGACGCCGGCCGCACTCCCGCAGGAGCTCGGCGGCCTCGGCCGGACGGCCCGAACCGAGCGCGACGGTGGCCCGCGCGAACAGCAGGTGCGCCCAGTGCTCGCTCGCCTCGGCGCCCGCGGGCAGCGGAGCCACGGCCCGTTCGCGGGCACGCTCGCAGCGGCCGCTTTCGAGGTCGACGAGGATCCCGACGGCACGCAGGTACGGCGCGACGGCGTCGGGCCGGCCGAGCAGGCGCAGCGCTCGCTCGCCCTCGGCGACGTCACGGTCCGCGGGCTCCAACCGGCCGCGCCGCAGGTTGAGTTCGGCGCGCAGCGCGAGCACGTGCGGGGCGGCCAGCCGCAGCCGGTTCCCGGACAGGGCGCGCAGCAGGCGGTCCAGGCCCGCCTGCGCCTCGTCGTTGGCATCCGCGAGGCACAGTGTCCGGCAGGCCGCGAGCCACGGCTGGACGAGCGGGCCGTCGCGGACGTCGTCCCCCTGGGAGCCGGCCGCGGCGAGGGCCGTCCGGGCCAGCGCACCGGCCAGGTCGAGCCGGCGGCCGCCGACGGCGAGCTGCCAGGCGCGGACCGCCGCCTGCGCGGGGACCGTCGGACACGGCGGCAGCTGCGGCAGCTCGGGCAGCGGGAGGGCGGACTCACCGTCATCGGCCGGGTCGGCGCACCAGAAGAGTGCGAGCAGTTCGTCGTGGTACGGCTCCTCCGGCCGGGGCAGCGTCTCGGCGACGGCCCGCCGCACGACGGTGACCGCGCCCCCGGTGAGCCCGAGGTCGGCGGCGCGGACCCGCAGGGCTGAGGCGGGGGCGTCGGGGGTGGCGGAGCGCGGGAGCGGGACGGCGTCCGGGGCCTGGGTGTGCAGGCCGGTGGACGCCGAACGCGGGCGGGCGTCGGCGGTAGCGGCGAACGGGCGCGCGTCGACGGCGTCGGCGTACGGGTGCGGGCCCACGTCGGAGGTGGCGGCGTACGGGTAGGGGTCGCCAGGGGTCGCGGCGGTGCCGGGGCGGCGGAGGATCGCGTCGAGGGTGTGGTCGCCGGCTTCGGGTTCGGCGATCAGGTGGGTGGCGGCGAGTTCGAGGGTCAGACGGGCGTGTTCGGCGGGTGCGGGGCGTTCGGCGAGGGCGCGGCCGAGCAGGGCGGCGGCGTGCCGCTGGTTCTGCCGCTGGGCGGCGGCCTCGGCGGCGGTCTGCAGGGCCCGGACGGCCCAGGGGCGGCCTGCGGGGGCCGCGCCGAGCAGCAGGGCGGCCACCGCGAGGTCGTCGGCGGCGGCCCGGTGGGCCAGTTCGGCGGCCCGGGTGTGGAGGTCGGCGCGTTCGGCCGCGGTGGCGGCGGCCAGGACGCGGGAGCGCAACGCCGGGACGAGCAGCGGTTCGACGCCGGGGCCGGCGATGACGCCGGGCAGTTCGGCGAGGACGGCGTGCAGCCGGGCCTCGTTCAGGGTGTCGAGGCCGGCGAGGAGGCAGGTGAGCGGGAAGTCGAGCAGGTCGCCGCAGACGGCCAGCGCCCGCACCACGGCCACCACCTCGTCGCTCTGCCCGCGCAGGGCCCGCATCAGGTGGTCGCCGGTCACGGTGCCGCCGAGGGCGGCGAGTTCGGGCACCCGGGCCAGGACGGGGCGGTGGCCGTCGCCGGCGAACCGCCGCAGGATGTCGTCGAGGACCTCGGGGTGTCCGGCGGAGATCTTGCCCGCCGCCGTGACGAACCCGTCCTCCCCCGGTCCACCGCAGGCCCGCAGCACGGCGCCCTCGACGTCGGTGCCGTCCAGCGGTCCGAGCGCGATCCGGTGCACGGTGGCCGCGCCGGACGTGCCGGCCAGCAGGTCGTACCAGTCGGGGTCGGGCGTCCCGAGGCGGCTGCCGCCGCAGAGCAGCGCGAGAGGGACGCCGGCCCAGCGCCGGGAGAGCGCGCCCAGCCACTGCAGGGACCGCGCGTCGAGCCACTGGGCGTCCTCCAGTGCGAGGACGGTCGGCCGGGCCCTGGCGGCGCGCAGTAACTCGGCGAGGCCCGACAGGGGGCGGGCGCCGGAACCGTCGGGGCGGTGGTCGAGCGGCCCGTCGAGGGAGCCGAGCCACTGGGCGACGGCCCCGAGGGCCGGCCCTGACTCGGCGTGGGCGGCGCGGGCCCGCAGGACCCGCAGTCCGGCCCGCTCGGCTCGGGTGGCGCCCCACCGCACCAACGCGTTCTGCCCGTAGCCGGGCGCGCCGGTGACGGCCACGACGACCGGGTGGGCGGCGGCCGTGGCGGAAGCGAAGGCGCCGTCGAGGACGGAGGCGAGGGCAGCACGCTCGCGCGGCCGCGCGTGTGGCGCGCTCGCGTCCGACGGGACCATGGACGGTGACTGGGCGGCGGGGTGCGCCGGGTCGAGCGGGTGCTGTCCGCCCGGGGCCGGGAGAGCGGCTCCGGTTCTCGCCGACCCATCGTCAGCGCAGGTGCCTTCAGCGGCATCGGCCTCGATCGGGGGCGCGCCGTGGGCGGGCGGCAGCCCGGGACCGTCCGGGGCCCCGGGCCTGGTCGGCCAGGCCGTCGACGGGGTCTCCGTGGGGTCGCAGGTCTCGCCCCACGGGCTCACAGGAACGTCGTTCATCCAGCTCACCCGGGTCTCGGGCTCCCTTGCCGTGTGAGGTGCGCCGGATCGGCGCGGTGTGGAGGTGGTGGCCGTCAGCCGGTCGGCCCGCCGGCCGGGGGCGGTTCCTCGGCGGCCCGGACGGCGCCGCGGCGGGCGCCCTGCAGGGCGGGTGCGAGTCCGTCCCGGCGGGTGACGCCGAGTTTGCGGTAGACGCTGGTCAGGTGGGACTCGACGGTGCGCACGGTGACGAAGAGCGTGCGCGCGATCTGCCGGTTGCTCGCGCCGTCGACGGCGAGGCCGGCGACTCTGAGTTCGGCGCCGGTGAGCAGGTCGGCGGCGGAGGTGGCGACCTCGGGCATCCGGCCTCCGGCGGTGATCAGCAGGCGGCGGGCGGCCCTGGCCAGGGCGAGGGCGCCGCAGCCGCCGGCGAGGGCGGTGGCGGTCCGCAGGTGTTCGCGGGCGCCGGCCGGGTCGCCGGCGAGGAGGAGGGCGCGGCCGAGGCCGAACTCGGCGCGGGCGTGTTCGGCCCGGGCCGGCGACGCGGCGAGCAGGTGGACGGCCTCGGCGAGGCGGTCGAGGCCGTCCCGGCCGGGGGTCACGGCGCCGGAGGCGAGGGCGGCGAGGCCGAGCGCGCGGGCGGTGCCCCAGCGGGCGGCCAGGTCCGCGCCGTACTCGGCGAGGGCCCGGCCCTCGGTCGGGCGCCGGACGGCGGCGAGGACGAGGCAGGAGTCCGCCCACCAGGGGGCGAAGACGGGGTTCGCGACGCCCGCGTCGTACTGGACGCGGCCGCAGGCACGCAGCAGGCGGAGGGCTGCGTCGGCGTCGCCGTGGGCCCAGCGGGCGCGGCCGCGGGCGAGCAGGAAGAGCTGTTCCTCCAGTCCGGTGCCACCGGCTTCGGAGCGGTCGGTGCCGGCGAGGAGCGCTTCCGCACGGTGGGCTTCGCCGCGGTCGACGAGGACGGCGGCGAGGACGGCCCGGGGGGCCGTCAGGCAGGCGTCGGAGCCGGCCGCGCCGAAGTCCTCGATGGCGGCGCGGACGGTCGCCTCGGCCTCGGCGACGGCGCCGGCGCGGTGCAGGACGAGGGCGCGGCCGGTGCGGGCGAGGGTGCGGGACCACGGGCCGGCGCCGCGCACGGCGCGGTCGAGGGCGGTGGTCGCGGCGTCCGTCTCGTCGGCGAGGGCGAGGGCGGCCGCGGCGGTGATCAGCGGCCAGCCGGGGCAGGACGGGCCGGCGGCGGCGACGGCCCGTCGGGCGGCGGCGACGGCGAGTTCGCGCGAGTGCCCGGCGAGGGCGGCGCGCAGGGCGGCGAGGGCCTGCTCCTGGACGTTGGCGGCGTCGTCGCGGGCCACGGTGAACGCGGTGGCGCGGGGCACGGGGACGGTGGCGACGGCCGACGCCCGGCCGCGGCCGGTGACGAGCAGGGCGGTGCGGACCTGCCAGCGCAGGCGAAGGCCCCAGCCGCCGTCCGGTCCGTCGAGGGCGCGTTCGAGGGCCTCGGCGAGTTCGGCGCGGTGGGTCGGCGCGAGCGGCACGGCGAGGCAGGCCATGGCGCACTCGACGGCGATCCGGGCCCGGTCGGCGGGATCGGCGGCGAGGGCGAGGGCGGCGCGGAACATCGGGACGGCGGCGAGCGGGTCGGTCTGGGCGAGGGCGACGGCCAGGCGCAGGCGCAGCCGGTCGTCCTCGGGGGTGGTGTCCAGGGCGCGGTGCAGGTAGCCGGCGGCGAGGTCGAAGGCGCCGCGCTGCTCGGCGGCGGTGGCGGCGTCGCACAGGACGGCGGCCATCCACGGCTGCGGGATGCCGGGGACTTCCATCAGGTGCCGGGCGACCTGTTCGGCCGGGCGGCCCGCGTCGCTGAGCAACAGGGCGGCCCTGGCGTGCAGTTCGGCGGCCCGGCGGCCGTCGCCGGGGGCGAGGAGGGCGGTGCGCGCGGCCGGGTGGACGTCACCGGCGGCGGTGAGCGCGCCGCATTCCCCGAGCATCGCGACGGTCTCGTCGGCGCGGGGGCCGGGGACGCCGGCGAGGGCGGCGACGAGGTCGGTGCGGGCGGTGCCGAGCACCGCGACGGCGGCCGCGGCGGCGCGGACGGTCGCGGGTGCGGCGTCGAGTACGGCGCGCACGGCGCGGGCGAGCGTGCGGGCGCCGAGTTCGGCGACGCGGTCGGCGCCGGCGGTGTCCGGTCCGTGGCCGAGGGCTGCCAGTTCGTCGAGGACGTGGAGCGTGGTGCGCGGGTTGCCGCCGCACACCTCGGCGAGGCGGTCGACGAAGGCGGGCTCGACCGGGGCGGGCGACCACCGGCCGACGAGGCCGGCGACGGCGGCGCGGTCGAGCGGGGTGAGCGGCAGCGGGCTGACGAACGGGTCCGCGGTGAGGTCGAGCCAGGCCGCGGGTGCGGCCGGGCGGGCGCCGTCGCGGCGGGCGAGGGCGACGAGCAGCGGGAGCCCTGCCGAGCGCCGGAGCAGGAAGTCCAGCCAGCGCAGGGTGTGTTCGTCGCAGGCTTCGGCGTCGTCGAGGGCGAGGACGAGCGGACGGTCCGTCATGAGGCGGGCCGCGGCGCGGTAGAGGGCGTGGAAGACGGGGCAGGCCTCCGCGGGGTCGAAGGAGTGCGCGCGTCGCGGTCCGGGCAGGTGTGCCGCCAGTGCCGCGCCGCCCGATGTCCCGTCACCTGATGTCGCGCCGCTCCCGGCGAAGAGGGCGCGCAGGCCCGAGTAGCCCGTGCCGTCCGGCCGTTCGCCGTGCAGGACGAGCGCGCCGTGCCGGGCGGATTCGGCCCGCAGCTCCGCGAGCAGCCGGGTTTTCCCGATTCCGGCCGGGCCGGTGAGGACGACGCAGCCGGCGTTCCCGCGGCGGCCGGCCCCGGCGTGTCCGGAAAGCGTCGCCAGTTCACCTGCGCGACCGAAAATCTTCCCCTGGTCGGGAATTCCTGCCGTAGGCAGCACGGAACCTTCACCCCCCAAGCGCGGACGATACCGCTATTCCGACACCACGCCCGGACCGCAGGACAATTGCGGTTTGACAGGTGCAACAGTACCCCGGGTCATACGATCAAATATGTATGGGACCCGTCAAGAACAGCACGGGTACCCGGACGAGTTCCGGCCGCCACGACGCCGTCGCGCCGTCCGGGCCGGTGGCCGTCCTCCCCCTCGCGGCGCGCGGCCGGATCCCCCAAGGAATGTTGAACCTCCCGTTGGTTTGTCTTTACCGCCGGGCCACGGTCCAAACCCGCGCGCACCCGGACGATCGGGACGGACCCGGGGCCGGCCCCGTCCAGGACTAAGGAATTCCCGGCGCGGGGCGTGAGACCAAGGTGGGGTGCACCCCCAGCCGTCCCACGCCCCGAGGGAGTCCGATGAGTGAGCGCAGCGAGGTGGGCGCATGAGCGCCCCGCAGCGTCCGATCCTGTTCGTCAGCCTGCCGGAGAGCGGGCTACTCAACCCGCTGCTGGTGCTGGCCGGTGAGCTGGCCCGCCGGGGAGTGCCGGACCTCTGGTTCGCCACCGACGAGCCCCGGCGCGCCGACGTCCTGGCCCTCGCCGACGCCTCGGCGGTGGAGTTCGCCTCGCTCGGCGAGGTGTTCTCCGAGCTGTCGGCCGTCAGCTGGAGCGACGAGGTCTACCGCGAGGTGACCCAGCCGGACCGCTTCCGCGCCCACCGGGCCGTCATCCACCAGTCCTACCGGCCCGATCTGCAGGCCGAGAAATACCGCCGGCTCGCGGCCGTGGTGGACAAGTGCAATCCGGCCCTGATGGTCATCGACTGCGTCAGCTCCTTCGCCGTCGACCTCGCCCTGACCCGGGGCATCCCGTTCGTACTCAGCGTACCGTTCCTGCCGAGCAATGTACTCACCTCGCACAGCCCATTCGGCAGCTCGTACACGCCCAAGGATTTCCCCGTCCCGCATTCCGGCCTGCCGTACCCGATGGGCTTCGGCCAACGCCTGGCCAACCGGCTGTTCAAGCTGCGCACGCTCGCGCTCTTCTTCAACCCGGCCATGGGGAAGGTGCTTTCCGAGGACGCCCGGCTGCGCAAGGAACTCGGGCTGCCCAAGCCCAGCCCGATGACCCGGATCGACCGGGCCGAAATGGTGCTGTGCAATTCCGTGCGGGAGCTCGACTACCCGTTCGAGATGCCGGGGAAGGTCAAGCTGGTCGGCGCGATGGTGCCGCCACTGCCGGAGTCCACGCGGGCCGCGGACGACACCGGCGTCATGGACTGGCTCGACGCCCAGTCCTCGGTGGTCTACATGGGGTTCGGCACCATCACCCGGCTGACCCGGCCCCAGGTGGCCGCGCTCGTCGAGGTGGCGCGCCGCCTGGACGGGCGCCACCAGGTGCTGTGGCGGCTGCCGGCCGAGCAGCAGCACCTGCTGCCGCCGGCGGACCGGCTCCCGGGCAACCTGCGGATCGAGAGCTGGCTGCCGTCCCAGCTGGACGTGCTGGCCCACCCCAAGGTCGGGGTGTTCTTCACCCACGGCGGCGGCAACGGCTTCCACGAGGGCGTGTACTTCGGCAAGCCGCTGGTGGTGCGCCCGCTGTGGGTGGACTGCTACGACCAGGCCGTGCGCGGCCGGGACTTCGGGATCAGCCTGACCCTCGACCGGCCGCAGGACATCGACCCGGCCGACGTCGTCGACAAGCTCACCCGCGTGCTCGGCGACGGCTCCTTCCGCGAGCGTGCCGAGCGCATCGGCGCCCTGCAACGCGCCGCCGGCGGCCGCACCACCGCGGCCGACCTCCTGCTCGCCCTGCCCGCCCTCGCCTGACCCTCTCCCGGCGACTCCCCCCTTCGACCAACGCACCGAGCGAGGACCTTTCATGCCCTTCACCATCCCCGTGTCCCGGCCCAGCCTGGACGGGCGCGAGCTGGAGTACGTCACGAGCACGATCGGCGACGGCTGGATCTCCTCCCAGGGCCCGTACGTCCGGCGCTTCGAGCGGGCCTTCGCCGACTACAACGGCTCCGCCCACGGCGTGGCCTGTTCCTCCGGCACGGCGGCGCTCACCCTGGCGCTGCGCGCCCTCGGCGTGGGCCCCGGCGACGAGGTGATCGTCCCCGAGTTCACGATGATCGCCACCGCCTGGGCGGTCACCTACACCGGGGCGACCCCGGTGTTCGTCGACTGCGCGGACGACCTGAACATCGACGTCGCGCGGATCGAGGAGAAGATCACCCCGCGCACCAAGGCGATCATGCCGGTGCACGTCTACGGCCGGCGCTGCGACATGGCGGCCGTCATGGACCTCGCGCACCAGTACAACCTACGCGTCGTCGAGGACTCGGCGGAGGCCCACGGCATCCGCCCCACCGGCGACATCGCGTGCTTCTCGCTGTTCGCAAACAAGATCATCACGGCCGGCGAGGGCGGCATCTGCCTCACCGACGACCCGCGACTGGCGGCCCAGCTGGACCACCTGCGCGCCATGGCCTTCACCACCGACCACAGCTTCGTCCACAAGAAGCTCGCCTACAACTTCCGCATGACGGCCATGCAGGCCGCCGTCGCCCTCGCCCAGACCGAGCGCCTCGACGCGATCCTCGCCACCCGCCGCGAGATCGAGCAGCGCTACGACCAGGGCCTCAAGGACGTTCCCGGGATCACCCTCATGCCGCCCCGGGACGTGCTGTGGATGTACGACGTTCGGGCCGAACGCCGCGCCGAACTGCGCGAGTTCCTCACCGCCGAGGGGATCGAGACCCGGCTGTTCTTCCAGCCGATGAGCCGTCAGCCCGGCTACCTCGACCCGGCCTGGTCCGGCCTCAACGCGGCCCGCTTCGCCGCCGACGGCCTCTACCTGCCCACCTACACCGACCTGACCCCCGCCGACCAGGACCGCGTGATCGGCGCGGTCCGCGCGTTCTACGGCGCGTCCTGAACCGGCCCGCCGGAGGAGACCCGAACCCATGACGCCCGACACCGCGCCGCCCGACACCGCGGCGGGAAGCACGACGAGCGCCGAACCGCCGGTGGTCGACTTCCCGCTGCGCGTGCCCGGCGAGTCCTTCCCCCCGCCGCGCTACCAGGACTACCGGGACCGGCAGGGCCTGGTGGTCTCCTACCTGCCGAACGGCCGCAAGGTCTGGCTGGTCACCCGGCACGAGGACGTGCGCTCCGTCCTCACCAACAAGAAGATCAGCTCCAACCCGGACCACCCCGGTTTCCCCAACGTCAGCGAGACGATGGGCGTGCCCCGCCAGGAGCAGATCCCCGGCTGGTTCGTCGGCCTCGACTCGCCCGAGCACGACCGCTTCCGCAAGGCGCTCATCCCGGAGTTCACCGTCCGGCGGGTGCGGGAGCTGCGGCCGGCGGTCGAGCAGACCGTCGACCGGTGCATCGACGCGATGCTGGCGGCCGGCGACGAGGCCGACCTGGTGGCCGACTTCGCGCTGCCCGTCCCCTCGCTCGTCATCTCCGCACTGCTCGGCGTGCCGCCGGTGGACCGGGACTTCTTCGAGTCCCGCACCCGCACCCTGGTCGCGATCCAGGCCTCCACCGACCAGCAGCGCGACACCGCCTCGCGCGAACTGCTCCGCTACATCAACCGGTTGGTGGCGATCAAGCAGAAGTGGCCGGGCGACGACCTGATCAGCCGGCTGCTGGCCACCGGTGCGATCGAGCCCCACGAGATGTCCGGCGTGCTGATGCTCCTGCTCATCGCCGGGCACGAGACGACGGCCAACAACATCGCGCTCGGCGTGGTGACGCTGCTCCAGCACCCCGAGTGGATCGGCGACGACCGGGTGGTCGAGGAGACGCTGCGCTTCCACTCGGTGGCCGACCTGGTCTCCCTGCGGGTCGCGGTCGAGGACGTCGAGATCTCCGGGCAGCTGGTCCGGGCCGGCGAGGGCATCGTGCCGCTGGTGGCCGCCGCCAACCACGACGCGAAGGCGTTCTCCTGCCCGCACGCGTTCGACCCGGCCCGCACCGAGCGCCACCACGTCGCGTTCGGCTACGGCGTCCACCAGTGCCTGGGCCAGAACCTGGTCCGGATCGAGATGGAGATCGCCTACCGCCGGCTCTTCGAGCGCATCCCCGGCCTGCGCCTCGCGGTGCCCGTCGAGGAGCTGCCGCTCAAGTACGACGGCGTGCTGTGCGGTCTGCACGCGCTGCCGGTCCGCTGGTAGCACCCGTCCCACCCGACCGTTCCAGGAGAAACCGCTCATGCGCATCACCGTCGACACCGACCGCTGCGTCGGCGCGGGCCAGTGCGTGCTCAACGCCCCGGCCGTGTTCGACCAGGACGACGACGGCGTGGTCGCACTCCAGGACCCCGCCGTGGCCCCCGAGGACCGCGACGCGGTCGACACCGCCGCCACGCTCTGCCCGTCCGGCGCCATCACCGTCCACCGGGACTGACCCCCGCCCCGCGACGGCCCGAAGACGAGCCCGTTGACGGGCCCGAAGAGAGGACCAACCCGATGACCAGTCCCGGCACGGCGAGCACGCTGTGGCTGCGCCGCTTCCACCCGGGCGAGGACCGCGCCGTACGGCTGGTGTGCTTCCCGCACGCCGGCGGCTCCGCGAGCTTCTTCCACCCCGTCTCCGCGGCCCTGTCCGCCGAGGCCGAGGTGATCGCCCTGCAGTACCCCGGCCGGCAGGACCGCCGCCTGGAGCCCTGCGTCGAGGACATCGCGACCCTCGCCGACCGGATCACCGAGGAACTGCTCACCCTGGACGACCGGCCCACCGTGTACTTCGGCCACAGCATGGGCGCCGTCCTCGCGTTCGAGACCGCGTGGCGGCTGGAGCAGAAGGGCACCCACGCGCCCGGGGCGGTCATCGCCTCCGGCCGCCGGGCGCCGTCCACCACCCGCACCGAGACGGTGCACCGGCAGGACGACAACGGCGTCATCGCCGAGCTCAAGCTGCTCAACGGCACCAACGCCCAACTGCTCGGGGACGAGGAGATCCTGCGGATGGCGATGCCGGCGATCCGCGCCGACTACCGCGCCATCGAGCGCTACGCGTGCGGGACCGACCGCGTGCTCGGCTGCCCGGTCGTCGCCCTCACCGGCGACGCCGACCCGCGCACGACCATCGCCGAGGCCCGCGCCTGGCGGGCCCACACCGCCGGTGACTTCCGCCTCCAGGTCCTGCCCGGCGGCCACTTCTTCCTCGCCGACCAGCAGGCGGCGGTGCTCCGGGAGATCTCCGCCGAACTCGCCGCGCTCCGCTGACGGACCGCCGGCCCGGACAAGGACCCCTGATGCGCACACTCCTGGTCGACAACTACGACTCCTTCACCTACAACCTCTTCCACTACCTCGCCGAGGCCAACGGCCGCGAGCCCGAGGTCATCCGCAACGACGACCCCGCGTTCCGGCCCGAACTGCTCGACGCGTTCGACAACGTCGTGCTCTCCCCGGGCCCCGGCACCCCGCACAACCCCGCCGACTTCGGGCACTGCGCCGGCATAGCCCGCGAGGGCCGGCTGCCCGTCCTCGGCGTCTGCCTCGGCCACCAGGGCCTCGCCCTCGCGCACGGCGCCACCGTGGGCCGGGCACCCACGCCCCGGCACGGCCGTACGTCGGCCGTACGGCACACCGGCACCGGGCTCTTCCACCACCTACCGAACCCGCTGGAGGTCGTCCGCTACCACTCGCTCGCGGTCACCTCCCTGGCGCCCGCCCTCGAACCGATCGCGTGGGCCACCGACGACGGCGTGGTGATGGCGCTGCGCCACCGCGAACTCCCCATGTGGGGCGTGCAGTTCCACCCCGAGTCGATCGGCACCGAGGCGGGCAAGCGGCTGCTGTCCAACTTCCGCGACCTCACCGAGCAGCACGGGCGCCACCGCCGCCCCGCCCCGCCCCGCCCCCGTACCGCCCCCGAGGCCGCGCCCGGGGCCGCACCCCGGCCGCCCGCGCGCCGGCTCACGGTCCTGACCCGGCAGGTCGGGACAGGGTGGGATGCCGAGACCGTCTTCGACCGCGTCTTCCGCGGCGGCAGCCACCCGTTCTGGCTCGACAGCAGCCTGCCCGGCGGCCGCCTCGGGCACGTCTCCGCGATGGGCAACGCCGCCGGACCGCTCGCCCGCGTCGCCACCGCCGACGTCCAGCGCGGCACCGTCACGGTGACCGCCGGCGACACCGCGCAGGTGATCGAGGGCGAGTTCCTGACCTGGCTCGACGAGGACCTGCGCACGCTGGACGTCGACGTGCCCGAGCTGCCGTTCGACTTCGCGCTCGGCTGGGTCGGCTGCCTCGGCTACGAGCTCAAGGCCGAGTGCGGCGGCGACCGCGCCCACCGCTCGCCCGACCCGGACGCCGTCATGGTCTTCGCCGACCGCGCCGTCGTCGTCGACCACCACACCGGCGCCGCCCACCTGCTCGCCCTCGCCGAGGACGGCCGGGACGCCACCGCCCTCGCGTGGCTGGACGAGACCGCCGCCCTGCTCACCGGGCCCGCCCCGCACACCGACCCGCCCGCGCACACCCCGCCCGGCGAGGACGCCCGGCTGCGACTGCGCCACCCCCGCGATGCCTACCTCAAGCTCATCGACGCGTGCCAGGACGAGATCGCGGCCGGCGAGACCTACGAGGTCTGCCTGACCAACATGATCGACGCCCCCACCGACCTCGACCCGTGGCAGGCCTACCGCGCCCTGCGGCGGATCAGCCCGGCCCCGTTCGCCGCCTTCCTCTCCTTCGGCGACCTCGCCGTGCTCAGCTCCTCCCCCGAGCGCTTCCTGCGGATCGGCCCGGACGGCCTCATGGAGTCCAAGCCCATCAAGGGCACCCGGCCGCGCGGCACCACCCGGGAGGAGGACGCCCTGCTCGTCGCCGACCTCGCCACCAGCGAGAAGGACCGGGCCGAGAACCTCATGGTCGTCGACCTCGTGCGGCACGACCTCGGGCGCTGCGCCCGGACCGGCTCCGTCGTCGCCGACCCGCTGTTCAACGTCGAGACGTACGCCACCGTGCACCAGCTCGTCAGCACCGTCCGGGCCCGGCTGCGCCCCGAGTGCAGCGCCGTCGACGGCGTCCGGTCGGCGTTCCCCGGCGGCTCGATGACGGGCACGCCCAAGCTGCGCACGATGCAGCTCATCGACCGGCTGGAGAACGGGCCGCGCGGCATCTACTCGGGCGCGATCGGCTACTTCTCGCTCAGCGGCGCCGCCGACCTGAGCATCGTGATCCGCACCGCCGTGCTCAGCGGCGGGCGGCTGCGCTACGGGGTCGGCGGGGCGATCATCGCGCTGTCCGACGCCGAGGGCGAGTTCGACGAGACGGTGGTCAAGGCCCGCCCGCTGCTCGCGCTGCTCGACACCGCGCTCCCCCTGCAGAACCCGCCGGCCACCGCGCGCCGGCGACGTCCGTCGAGGGCCTTCCCGGCCGTCTCGGGCTGAGAGCCCCCTCCGCAATTCAGGCTGGGGACGGCCGCCGCAGCCGCCCAGCGACCCCGTCAGGAGCGAAGGTGTCCGTCCACAGCGATGACTACGCGATCGATCCGGCCGCCGGCTCCCCCGGGGCGCTGGGCGGCCACACCCTGCCCGCCGTGTTCACGGCGGCGGTGCGCCGGGCGCCGGACGCCGTCGCCCTGGTCGACGGCGAGCGTGAGCTGACCTGGCGCCAGTGGGCCGACGAGGCCGCCGCGCTGGCCCGGGCGCTCCAGGAGCTGGGCGTCGCGCCGGGCGACGTCGTCGCCGTCCAGCTGCCCAACTGCCGGGAGTACCAGACGGCGCACGTCGCCGTCGCCACCGCCGGCGCCGTCCTCCTGCCCGTCCACGCCGGGCACGGCGCCGCCGACGTGCGGGCGCTGCTGGCCCGGGTGGACCCGGTGGCCGTGCTGCTCCCGGCGGAGGCGGCGGCCACCGCGCCCGACCTGTTGACGGCCGTGCCCTCCCTGCGGGCGGTGCTGGTCGAGGGCGCCAAGGCCCCGGCCGCGGCCGGCGTCCACGCGCTGGACCGGCTCACCGACGCGTGGGCGGGCCACGCGCCGCACCCCGTGGAGGTGCGGCCCGAGGACCCGCTGGTCCTCGTCCCGTCCTCCGGCACCACCTCGGCCCGGCCCAAGATCTGCCTGCACAGCCACGACGGGCTGCTCTCCAACACGGCGTCCGTCGCCGAGGAGGGCGGCCCGGCCTTCGCCGACGCGATCCTGACGGCCTGCCCGCTCACCCACCTCTTCGGCCTGCAGTCGCTGCACACCGCGCTGTTCCGCGCCTGCCGGCAGGTGCTCCTGCGCGGCTGGGACCCGGAGCGCTTCCTCGCCCTCGCCCGCGCCACCGCGCCGAGCGCCGTCTTCGCCGTCCCGGCGCAGCTCCACGACGTCGTCACCACCCTGGCCCGCAGCGGGCAGCCGGCCGGCTTCCGGCCGCACGAGGTGCGCACCGCCGGAGCGGCGATCCCCGCCGCGCTGGCCGCCGACGTCCGGACGGCGCTCGGCGGCGAACTCGTCGTCGTCTGGGGCATGTCCGAACTGGGCACCGGCACCCGGACCTCCCCGGCCGACCCGGTCGGCGCCGCCGTGCGCAGCGTCGGCAGGCCCACCCGCGGGGCGCGCGCACGGATCGTGGGCGAGGACGGGCGCGAACTGCCCCCGGGCGAGCCGGGCGACCTCCAGTACCGCAGCCCGAGCATGTTCCGCGGCTACTACCGCGAGCCCGGACTGACCGCCGCGGCCGTCACGCCGGACGGCTGGCTGCGCACGGGCGACCGGGCGAGCCTCGGGGCCGACGGACTGCTGCGCTTCCACGGGCGCGCCGCCGAACTGATCAACGTGGGCGGGCGGAAGTTCGACGCGACCGAGGTCCAGGAACTGCTGGCGGCGATGCCGGGCATCGGGCCGCTCGCCGTCGTCGGGCGGGCGGACGCGCGGCTCGGCGAGATCCCGTGCCTGGTGCTCACCCGCGCGGCCGACCCCGCGATCGGGCTGCGGGCCGTGACCGGCTTCCTGCGGGAGCGCGAGGTCGCCGAGTACAAGATGCCACTGGAACTGGTGACCGTCGACGATCTCCCGCGCACGCCGGCCGGGAAGCTGCACCGGCGGTCGCTGGAGGAGCTGGCAGCCCGGGAGGCGTCCGTCCCGGGTCCGTCCGCGCTCGACCACGGCGAGGCGCTGGACCGCGGCGAGGCGCTGGACTACGGCGAGGCGCTGGACCTCGTGCGCTCGTGCGCGGCCGAGGTCATGGAGCGCGGCCCGGACGACGAACCGATCGGCGCCGACACGGCGTTCCGCGCGTACGGACTCGACTCGGTGCGCACCATCCGGCTGCGCAACCTGCTGGCGGAGGCGGCCGGCCGGCCGCTGCCGGTGAGCCTCGGCTTCGACCACCCCACCCCGGCCGCCGTCGCGTCCCTCCTGTCGGGGGCTTCGGTGGACCAGCGGGACGAGGGCCGGCACGACGCCTCCGACGAGCCCATCGCGATCGTGGGCATGGCCTGCCGCCTGCCGGGCGGGGTCTCCTCCCCCGACGACCTCTGGACGCTCGTCGCCGACGGCACCCACACCGACTCCGCGTTCCCCACCGACCGCGGCTGGGACCTCGACGGCCTCTTCCACGACGACCCCGGGCACCCCGGGACGTCCTACGTCCGCCGGGGCGGGTTCCTCGACGGCGCAGGCCGGTTCGACGCCGCCTTCTTCGGCTTCTCCCCGCGCGAGGCCTTGGCCGCCGACCCGCAGCAGCGGCTGCTCCTGGAGACGGCCTGGGAGGCGCTGGAGCACGCCGGGATCGACCCGACCGGGCTGCGCGGCAGCCGCACCGGCGTTTTCACCGGGGCGATGTACCACGACTACGGTGTCCGTCCGGGCGCGGGCGCACCTTCGGAGTTGGAGGGGCTCCTCGGGATCGGCACGGCCGGCAGCGCGCTGGCCGGACGGATCTCGTACTGCTTCGGCCTGGAGGGCCCGGCGCTCACCGTCGACACCGCGTGCTCCTCCTCGCTCGTCGCCCTCCACCTCGCGTGCCGGTCGCTGCGCTCCGGCGAGTCCTCGCTCGCCCTGGCCGGCGGCGTCGCGGTGATGGCCACGCCGACGTCGTTCGTCGAGTTCTCCCGGCTGCGCGGCCTGGCCGCCGACGGCCGCTGCAAGTCCTTCTCGGACGACGCCGACGGCGCGGCGTGGGCCGAGGGCGCGGGCCTGCTGGTACTCGAGCGGCTGAGCGACGCGCGGCGCAACGGGCACCCGGTGCTCGCCGTCGTCCGCGGCTCGGCCGTCAACCAGGACGGCGCCTCGAACGGCATCACCGCGCCCAACGGCCCCGCGCAGCAGCGCGTGATCCGTCGCGCGCTCGCCGACGCGGGACTCGCCCCCGGCGACGTCGACGCCGTCGAGGCCCACGGCACCGGGACCTCGCTCGGCGACCCGATCGAGGCGCAGGCGCTGCTCGCCGTCCACGGCGGCGCGCGCCCGGCGGGCCGGCCGCTGTGGCTCGGATCCGTCAAGTCGAACATCGGGCACGCCCAGGCGGCGGCCGGGGTGGCCGGTGTGATCAAGACGGTGCAGGCGCTGCGGCACGGCCTGCTGCCGCGGACCCTGCACGTCACCGAGCCGACCACCGGCGTGGACTGGTCCTCCGGCGCCGTCCGGCTGCTGACCGAGGCGCAGCCGTGGCCCCGGGAGGACGGGCGGGCGCGGCGGGCGGGGGTGTCGTCCTTCGGGATCAGCGGGACGAACGCGCACGTGGTGCTGGAGGAGGCGCCGGTGGCGGCCGGGGCTTCCGACGGCACCGTGACCTCCGAGCACGCCGACGACCGTCCGGTGCCGCTGGTGCTCTCCGCCCGCGGTGAGCCCGCTCTGCGGGCCCAGGCCGGGCGGCTGGCCGAGTACGTCGCCGCCCACCCCTCGTACGCTCTGCCGGACCTCGCCCACGCGCTGGCCACCACCCGCGCCGTCCACGATCACCGGGCACTGCTGGCCGGCGCCGACCGTGCCGAACTCGTCGACGCGCTGCGGCGGTTCGCCTCCGGTGAGCCCTCGCCGGTCGCCCCGGCGACCGGTCGGCGCGACGGGGGCGGGCGGCTCGCCTTCGTCTTCGCCGGGCAGGGCAGCCAGCGGTCCGGGATGGGACGCGAACTCGCCTCCGCGTTCCCGGGGTTCGCGGCAGCCCTGGACGAGGTGTGCGGTGTCCTGGATCCGCTGCTGGAGCGGCCGCTGCGCTCCGTCCTGTGGGACCGTTCCGGAGAACTCCTCGACCGGACGGAGTTCGCGCAGCCCGCGCTGTTCGCCCACGAGATCGCGCTCCACCGCCTGCTGGAGTCCTGGGGCGTGCGCCCCGACCTGCTGGCCGGGCACTCGGTCGGCGAGATCGCCGCCGCGCACGTCGCCGGGGTGCTGTCGCTGGCCGACGCGTGCACGCTGGTCGCCGCCCGTGGGCGGCTGATGCAGGCCCTCCCGGCCGGTGGCGCGATGCTCGCCGTCCGGGCGACCGAGGACGAAGTCCTGCCGCTGCTGGGCGAGTTCGTCTCGCTCGCGGCCGTCAACGGGCCGTCGTCCGTCGTCGTCTCGGGCGCCGAGGACGCGGTCGCGGCGATCGAGGCACACTTCTCCGACCGGCGGACGACGCGCCTGCGCGTCTCGCACGCCTTCCACTCGCCGCTGCTGGAACCGATGCTGGCCGAATTCCGCGGCGTCCTGGAGGGGTTGTCCTTCGCCGCACCGGCCGTGCCGCTCGTCTCCGGCGTCACCGGCCGACCGCTGACCGCCGAGGAGGCCCGCGACCCCGGCCACTGGGTGCGGCAGACCAGGGAGCCGGTCCGCTTCCGGGACGCCGTCTCCCGGCTGGGCGCGGAGCGCGTCGACGCCTGTCTCGAACTCGGACCCGCCGCCGCGCTCGCCCCCATGCTCGGCGAGTGCCTGGCAGCCGGGGACGCCGGAACGTCGGTCGCCGTCATCACCACCGGCTCGGCCGACCAGGCGGCGGAGACGCGCGCCCTGCTCACCGCCGCCGGACGGCTCCACCTGCACGGCGTGCCGGTGGACTGGGACGCCGTCCTGCCCGGCGCCCGGCCCGTGCCGCTGCCGACGTACCCGTTCCAGCGGCAGACGTACTGGCTCGCGCCCGCCGCACCGGCACGGCGGGCCACAACTGATGCCGAGGCACCGCTGTTCGACGACCGGCTCGCCACGGCCGGCCCCGAGGAGCGCGACGCCCTCCTCCTCAAGCTCGTCCTCGCCGAGACCGCCGCCGTGCTCGGGCGCGGAGCCGACGACCTCGACGCCGCCCACGCGTTCTCCGACCTCGGCGTCAACTCCGTCAACGCGATCGAGCTGCGCGAGCGCATCGCCGCCACCACCGGGACCCCCCTCCCCGCGACCCTCGTCTTCGACCATCCCACCCCGGCCGCCGTCGTCCGCGCCATCGGCGCCCTCCGCGACCGGCTCGACCGGGGTGCCGGACCGGAGCCCACCGCCGCCGACCTGGTCGACCGGCTCGCCGCGCTGCTCGCCGCCGGCACCGCCCTCGACCCGGCCACCGCCACCCGGCTGCGCGACCTCGCCCGGCGCTGCGCCGCGCCCGCCGGGCCGGCCCGCCCCGGCCCCGGGCCGGACCTCGACGCGGCCACCGACGAGGAGCTCTTCCGCCTGATGGACGCCGTCGACTGACGTGCCCCGACCGCCCGCCCCACCACCGCCCAACGGAGAACCGGCCATGACCTCCCCACCCACCGCGGCCGACGACGACCTCGTGATCGAGGCGGTCGACGTCGGCATGACCTTCGGCACCGTCCGCGCGCTCGACTCGGTCAGCCTCGCCGTCCCCCGCGGCAGCGTGCTCGCCCTGCTCGGGCACAACGGCGCCGGCAAGACCACCCTCGTCGGCGTCCTCACCACCGCCCTCGCGCCCACCACCGGCCGGGCCAGCGTCGCCGGGTTCGACGTCCGGCGCCGCCCCGCCGAGGTCCGCCGCCGGATCGGCCTCACCGGCCAGTACGCCACCGTCGACGGGCGGCTCAGCGGGCGCGACAACCTCCTCCTGCTCGCCGGGCTCCTCGGCGCCGGACGCCGCGCCGCCCGCACCCGCGCCGACGAGCTCCTCGACCTGTTCGACCTCGGGCACGTCGCCGACCGGCCCGCCCGCGGCTACTCCGGCGGCCTGCGCCGGCGCCTCGACCTCGCCGCGAGCCTGGTCGGGCGGCCCGAGGTGGTCTTCCTCGACGAACCCACCACCGGGCTCGACCCGGTGAGCCGGCTCGGCCTCTGGGAGATCGTCGAGGGCCTCGTCGCCGGCGGCACCACGGTGCTGCTCACCACCCAGTACCTCGACGAGGCCGACCGGCTCGCCGACGCCATCACCGTGCTCTCCGGCGGGAGCGTCGTCGCCCACGGCACCCCGGCGGAACTCAAGGCCCGGGTCGGCCGGCGGACCGTCACGGTCGTCCTCGACGGTCCTGCCGGGGCCGACTCCGGCGGAGACCGCGGCAGCGACTTCGACCGGGCCGCCGACGCGCTTCGCCGGGCCGGGCTCGCCCCGGTCACCGGGCGCGAGGGCGCCGCCCTCGTCGTCCCCATCGAGGCCACCCGCGACATCGCCGCCGTCGTCCGGGCGCTCGACGGTGTCGGGGTCGAGGCCGCCGAGCTCACGTTCGGCGAACCCGGCCTCGACGACGTCTACCTCGCCCTGGCCCACCACCCCGACAGCCTCCACAACCTCGACAACCTCGACGGCCCGGAAGGACCCAAGCGGTGACCACCACCCTCGAAACCGGCCGACCACCCCGCACCCCGACGGCCACCGCGCCCACCTGGCGCGGCAGTTCGCGGCTCACCCAGATCCGCATCCTCACCGGCCGGTCGCTGCGCGCGCTCGTGACCGACCCGGCGGTACTGCTCTTCGGCCTGCTCCAGCCCGTGATCACACTCGTGGTGCTCTCCCAGGTGTTCAGCCGGATGGGGCTCCCACCGCACTTCCCGCCGGACGTCACCTACCTGGACTTCGTCCTGCCCGCCGTCCTCGTCGACAACGCGGTGCAGTCCGCCGTGCAGTCCGGGGTCGGCCTCGTCGAGGACCTCCAGAACGGCATCGTCGCCCGCCTGCGCTGCCTGCCCGTCGCCCCGAGCTCCCTGCTCGTCGCCCGCAGCCTCACCACACTCGTGCGCGCCGCCGTCCAGGCCGTGATCATCCTGACGCTCGGCACCCTCGTCCTCGGCTACGACCCGCGCGGCGGGGCCGGCGCGGTCGCCGCCTCGATCGGGCTGACGCTGTTCATGAGCTGGGCACTCGGCTGGCTGTTCATCGCGGCGGCGGCCTGGCTGCGCCGCGCCGAGCCGATCCAGAACCTCGCGATCATCGCCGTGCTCCCCCTGATGTTCGCCTCCAGCGCCTACGTCCCGACCGCCGACCTCCCGGACTGGCTCGCCGCCGTCGCCCACGTCAACCCCCTGACCTACGCCATCGATTCGACGCGAGCCCTCGCCCTCGGCCTACCGGGGACGGGCACGGCCGTGCCGGCCCTCCTGCTCGGCACAGCCGTGGCGGCGATCGGCGCATGGCTGGCGGTGACAGGCTTCCGCAGGCCGCTCACCCCACGTTGAACCTGCGCGGGAAGTCGACCGGTCCGACTTCCCGCGCCCCGGCGGCGCCGGCTTGCGGGAGCATACGGT
The DNA here is from genome assembly GCF_040650235.1 of Kitasatospora sp. NPDC048722. Taxonomy (NCBI): domain Bacteria; kingdom Bacillati; phylum Actinomycetota; class Actinomycetes; order Kitasatosporales; family Streptomycetaceae; genus Kitasatospora; species Kitasatospora sp. NPDC048722. The sequence goes on along the minus strand of NZ_JBEZGX010000078.1, from coordinate 8,892 downwards.
CATGGAGTTCCTCTGCTACCACCGCGACCGGACCGGCTCCCTGCCGCTGCGCGACGAACTGCTGGAAGACCACTGGTCCTACATGGACCGTTACGCCGAGGAGATGATCGCCCGCGGCCCGACCCTCAGCGACGACGACGGTGCGCCGACCGGCAGCGTGCACATCGTCGACCTGTCCGGTCCGGCCGCCGCCCGTGCGTTCGCCTTCGAGGAACCGGGTTACCAGGCCGGCGTCTACCGGGACGTGCTGCTGCGACGGTGGCGCAACCTGCTGGGCCGCACCATGTGGGACTTCCCGGGTGGCCGGACCGGCGGCACCCGTTACCTGGTGCTCGGCCTCGGCGCGGGCGAGGCGGCCGACCTCGCCGTCCCGGCCGACCGGGACGAGCTGATCGCCTACGGGCCGCTGCTGTCCGACGACGGCGCCATCTGGCTCGGCACGGCGGCACTGCTCCGCGCGCCGGACCGGGAGGCGGCACGCGCCGTCCTGACCCCGGACCGGTACGCCCACACCGAGGTGCACACCTGGCAATTCGGCGGGCGGCGCGACTAACGCTCACTGCGAGAGTGCCACCCGCCGAGCCGCCGGCCCAGCGAACGTCCTGCTCGCGCGCAGGCACCTCACCCAGGTGCCTGCCGGAAGACCTGCCACTCGGGAAGATCAAGCGAGGCGGTTCGGTTAACAACCAGAAAGGCCAAGGGACTTGGGCTCGACGAACGCTGCTCTACGCGCGTCATCATGTGCTGTATGAGGATTCCCCCACGCATCGCAGCCTTCGGTGGTGCCGCCGCCGTCGCCGCCACCCTCCTCGCGGGACCGGCCGCCCATGCCGCCTCCGTGCCCGCCGTCTCCACGGCCCCGCCTCCACCACGACCGTGAACGTGATCGGCAGCGTCTGCTACTCCGCGCTGCCCTCACAGGCGCGCGACACCCTGACCCTCATCGACCAGGGCGGCCCGTTCCCGTACGACCAGGACGGCGTCGTCTTCCGGAACCGCGAGCACCTCCTGCCGAGCCGCACCAGCGTGCTACTACCACGAGTACACGGTCATCACCCCGGGCTCGCCGACCCGCGGGGCGCGCCGGATCATCACGGGGCAGAAGGTACACGAGGACTACCACACCGCCGACCACTACGCCTCGTTCCGCCTCGTGAACTTCGGCTGCCGAACCTCTGCTGCCGCAACCGCGCGTAGCAGAACGCGTGTGAGCCCGTCCGGGGCCCTCCCCGGCCGGGCTCACACGTTCACACATCAGGCGCGCACTGTCAGGCCTTGCCGGTCAGGCGTCAGATCTGGTTCTTCTCGGTGCTCGGCACGCTCGCGGGGTCGTAGGTCCACTGGTGGACGAGCGCACCGGCGTGGTGGAGATCCCTCTGACGTCGGCTCACTTGCCGCTGTGCGCCGCGACGAGCTGGTGGTCCTGGCCGTTGCCCAGGGCGGTGACCGGCTGGAGCGCGAACACCCGGGTCGCCCCGCCGCCGCAGGTCCACTGGATGACGGCCGCTCCGTCGGCCGTGGAGGCGCGTGGGAAGGGCAGCCTCGGGGAGCCGCACGAGGGGGAGGCGCAGAGATCCCTGAAACGACGCGCATACGCGCTCCCCGGCCGCGAGTGCCGCGCTGGGCGAGTACGCCATCGATGCCGTGCACGGTTCGTGCACGCCGAGGACCCGGTGGACGCGCTGCCGGCGTACGACGAACCGTGGGAGCGGCTCGGGCGGAACATCGCGCCCTGATCATGACAGGGCCGATGCGCCCGGCGGTCGAGTCGACGCCCGTCCTCGCACCGGACCGGCTGTGCTCCGGCGGGGAGCGGGAACGGGCCATGCTGCCGTTGAGCTCTCTCGCGAACGCATACGTGTGGGCCACCGACACACCCGCGGACACGCTTCCGGCACCGTTGGCGCAACCGCTCCGCACGCTCGCCGAAGCCCTGGACAGAGCTCCCTCATCCAGGCCTCGCCTTCTCTTCGCCGCACCGGACGCCTCGGACGAAGACCTGGTCGACGTCCTGGCCCGTACCAGGCTCGACGCCCTCGTCGCCCGTCTGCCCGACGGCCTGGACACCCGGGTCGGCCACCGCGGGTCCAAGCTCTCCGGCGGCGAGGGGCAGCGCGTCGCCATCGCCCGCGCACTGCTGCGGGGGCCCAGGCTGCTGCTCCTCGACGAGGCGACCTCACAGCTCGACGCCGTCAACGAGCTCGCGGTGCGGGACATCGTGGCGCAGGCGGCCCGGGAGACCACCGTGCGGGTGGTGGCCCACCGCCTGTCCACGGTCACCGGCGCCGACCGGATCGTGGTGATGGACGCAGGCCGGGTCCGGGCCGTCGGCACCCACGCGGAACTCGTCGAGCAGGACGAGCTCTACGCCGAGCTGGCCACCACCCAACTGCTGACCCCGGCCCGCTGACCCGACAAGACGTACGCACGGCCGCGCGGTGCCGAAGCAGCCGGCGCCGCGCGGTCCCGCGCCGGGCACGGGGTGGACGTCCGTAAAGGTCCAGGGGATGCCGTTCCGGCAGTGTGGGAGTTGTGCATGGCCGGACTGTCGGGTTCCCGGCAGAAATGGGCGACGATTCCATGAGAGGCCAGCCCGAATACCGCTCGGCCGCGCCCCGCTTCCGGCCGAATGGTTCTTCGACAGCTGGAGCGGCCTGCTGGAGGCGCGGGGCGAGCAGGGCTGACGGGTCCAGTGCCGTCACGGACGGACACCGCCGACGGGCCGACCGCCGCCGGTCACCGTCTCCGCCGCGAACAGGGTGAGCAGCCGCGGCTCACCGCTGCCTCCCAGCTCCAGACGGCGTGCCGATGGCGGTGTCAGACCGGGGTCGGCTCGGGGCGCTTGGGGGCGAGGTGGTCGCCGGAGGTCTCGCCGCGCAGGCGGCGGCCGACCCAGGGCGCCAGGTACGTGCGAGCCCAGTGGAAGTCCTCCCGGTAGTGCGCCGCGGTGGAGCGGGGCGGCTCGGCGGGCCAGGGGGCTTGCGGGTCCTGCGCCGTGTGGAGTCCCAGGGTGCGGGCGGCGAGCAGGGCCACTCGCTGGTGGCCCTCGGGGGACAGGTGCAGGCGGTCCCCGCTCCATGCTCGCGGGTCCTGCACCGAGCCGAGCGACCACAGGTCCACGACCGTGCAGCTGTGACGGTCCGCGATCGCGCGCAGGTGGCCGTTGTAAGTGGCGATCTTCCCGCGCAGATGCTTGAGCAGGGTCATGCCGCGGGTGTCGAAGCCGGTGAAGAGCACCACGGTCCCGGCTGCCCCGGTGAGCTGCGTGACGGCGGCCTCGAAGCGTCGGGCCACCTCGTCCGGGTCGCCGCCGGGGCGCAGGATGTCGTTGCCGCCGGCACAGAAGGTGACCAGGTCGGGGCGGATCCGGCTCACCTGCGGTACCTGCTCCGCCACGATGCGGTCGAGTAGCCGCCCGCGCACCGCGAGGTTGGCGTACCGGAACTCCCCGTCCGGTCGGCCCTCGGCGAGCATCGAGGCCAGACGGTCGGCCCAGCCCAGGAAGGCTCCGTCGGTGCCGGGGTCGTTCATCCCTTCGGTGAAGCTGTCCCCGAGGGCGACGAACGAGCGGATGTCGGCTGGCTCCAGATGGTTCATGGCATCTATATTTCATGAAATAAAAGGTTGTCGCCAGTCGAGAAGCCGCCTCGCCGTGCCCCGCCCTGTCGCCGCCGGGTCCTCTCGCTGGTCGTCGCCCCTGGGCAGTGCGCCGACCGCACCCGGTTCGAGGCGGTCATGGACGGGATACGGATGCCGAGGCTGACCTGCGGCAGGCCGCGCACGAAGCCGGACAGCGTCAGTGCGGACAGGGGCTACAGCAACCGCCGAACCCGCCGGCACCTGCGGCGTCGTGGGATCCGGCGCGTCATCCCGGAGAAGGTGGACCAGGCCGCCAGCCGGGTTCGACAGGGACCGCGACAAGAAGCGCAACACCGTCGAACGGGCTACGACGCCGCTATGTGTACCCGTTTCAAGGAACGTGTACCAGTTTCAAGGAACGCAGCACTAGCCCTTGAGGTACCGGCCACACCTGGCCGGGTGCGGCCGACTTCCCGACGTGAAGTCAAACGCCGACGGGTTCCCGGTTGTCGGAGGCCGCCTCGGCGGTGTCCTCCTCGCCGAAGTGGGCAACCGCCACGGCCGCGGCGACGGCGATGACGAAGCCGCCGACGGCGAGCCAGCCCAGTCCGCTGCGGGAGGCGTCCCCGAGCCACAGCACGCCGGCCGCGCCGGGGACGACGGTCTCACCGATCACCAGGGCGGCGGTGGCTCCGTTGACCGAGCCGATCTGCAGGGCCACGGTGTGCACGTACATCCCGCCGATGCCGCCGACGAGCACGGCGTACAGGGCCGGGTCGGCGAGCATGCGGCCCAGGTCGAGCGTGTCGACACCGTTCAGGACACGCACCCCGATGCCGAGCGCGCCGAACCCGAGGCCGGAGAGCAGGCCCGCCACGATCGCGCCGCGCGATCCCATCCGGCGCACCAGCAGGCTCCCGCCGACGATCACCACGGTGGTGGTGATCAGCAGCCACCAGTGGAAGGCCGACGCGGCGTGGTGGCCGGCCTGCGGTCCGGAGGCCACGGCGAGCAGGACCAGGACCGCGCACAGCAGGGCGATCGAGGCCCACTCAGGACGCCGCAGGCGAACGCCGAGCAGCCTGACGGAGAGCACCGCGGTGACGACCAGGTTGGCGCTGATCACAGTCTGGGAGAGGAAGAGCGGAAGCATCCGGGCGGCGAGGGCACCGAGTGCGAAGCCGACGACGTCCAGGACTGTGCCGAGCACGAACTCCCCGGTGCGCGCCGCCCGTCCGGTGGAGGACAGGGTGGGACCGCCGTGCTCGGTGAGCTGTGCTGCGCCGGCTTCCGCGGCGGCCTCGCGGGCGGCGCGACGGGAACCGACCGCCTGGAGGACGGAGCCGGTGCCCTAACAGGCGGACGCGGCGGCGGCGACGAGAAGTCCGGCTATCACCAGGGGACTCCCTTCGTAGGAGGGGTGGGACGGGGCCGATCGGCCGGGTTCCGGTCGCCGACCGACGGATGGCCACGGCCGACCGGCGGGTTGGCCGGCTCCCGGCGGCAGTCAGAGTTGGGGCGTCGCGTTGCTTCGACGCCGCTCGGAAGCACCCCCCGGACGCGGCGCCGCGGGCCTCGGCGCTCCCGGCTTCTCACGGAGTCGGGAGCGCCGGGGCCCCGGCAATGCGGGAGCGGTCAGGAAGCCCTCTGCGCGGGCGCTGGCGATGCCGGGGTTCGCAGACACGTTCCCACTTTGTCGGCGGGCGGTTGCGGATCCCATCCGGCGGGGAGCCGGGGGTGCCCCGTCGGATGGCCGCCGCTTCTCCGCCGGTCGGCGGGAGCCGCGGCGGCCGCCCGGGTGGCTGGTTCCTGGGACTGGCCTCCCGTGGGCCGTGGCGCCGCCGGCCGATGCTGCGGCAGGCGTTCGGCGGGGGCGGCTCGGCCGATCGGCGGGGGCGGCACGGAAGCCCGCCGGATGGTCCGCTCGGGCCGCGGACGGCGAGATTGGCGCCATGACACCCATGGATCCCACACAGACGTCGCCACCGTCGAACGCCCCTGCCGGGCCCGACCCCGTTCCGTCGGCGAAGCCCGCGTCCACCGGTCGGCTGGTGGGCGTGGACCTGGCCCGCGCGCTGGCCGTGTTCGGCATGTACGCCGTGCACATCGGTCCGCAGGCGGCCTCCGTGGGCGGTGTCGGGGGCTGGCCGCTGCAGCTGTCGGAGGGGCGGGCGTCGGTGCTCTTCGCGACACTCGCCGGGTTCTCGCTGATGCTGATCGCCGGGCGAAGCGAGCCGAAGACCGGCCTGGCGGGCCGTCAGGCGAAGGTCCGCATCGCGATCCGCGCCGGAGTCCTGATCGCGATGGGCACCGTGCTCGCGGCGGCGGGCGCCGGATCCGTGGTGATCCTCGCCTTCTACGGCGTGTACTTCCTGCTCGCCCTACCCCTGCTGCGCCTGCGGGCCAGGACGCTCGCGATCATCGCGGCCGTCCTCGCCGTCGTCACGCCGCTCCTGCAGTACGGGCTGAAGGCACTGGTGGCCGGTCCCGTCGAGACGGCCGTCAACGCCTACGACCCACTCAAGCAACTCAGCGACGTCGGTGTCCTGGACCTCCTGCTCACCGGCTTCTACCCGACCATCACCTGGATGACGTTCGTGGTCACCGGCATGGCACTGGGCCGCCTCGACCTGTCCGCCGTCACCGTGCAGCGACGGCTCACCGCACTCGGTGCCGCACTCATCGCCTTCGGATACGGCGTGCCCCTCCTGCTGACCCGCTTCTCCGACCGACTCCACGACCTCGCACAGCAGCCGTCGGGCCGGGCCACCGGTGGCTCCGGCAGCTCGTCGGCCCTCGACACCGCATCCGAGGTGGGCAAGGCGGCCCTGAAGTCCGGGGGCGACGCGGGAGCGGCCGACAGCGCCGACGCCTGGATGCTGCTGCTCGCCCAGCCTCACAGCGGCTCGACGTTCGACATGGCCGGCAGCCTGGGAGTCGCGATCACCGTGCTGGTCGGCGCGACGGTCGCGATGAGCGGCCTGCCGTGGCTCCGGCGGCTGCTGACCCCGGTCATCGCCGTCGGCACGATGTCACTGACGGCGTACGTCGGGCACTTCGTGGCCTCCATGGCACTGAGCGTGCCGCTCGGCGACACCGCCGCCTCCACCACGCCACTGCTGTGCTTCATCGCCGGCGCCATCCTGTTCGCCGCGATCTGGTCCCGCTTCTTCCGCCGCGGACCCCTGGAGTACCTCGTCAACCTCGCCACCAAGCCCGCCGAGTTCGTCAGGTGACCGCAGGACAGGCCGAGGCGTCACGCAAGGAGCACCGCCGGGAAGCAACGGCGCAGCAGCGGCCGGCATGACGACGGCCGAAGCACGGTGACGGCAGGTCGCCGCCGTCCACGGGCAGGTCCGGGAACCGGAAGCTCCGGCGTCCGGGCCCGCACCCCGATTCGCCGGCCTCGGGGAGGACGTCGGCCGTCCGTTCGTCCGGCTCCGCCACCCGCGGGACCGGACGTGAGCGCGCCAGCCGTGGCATCACTTCACCAACGCGTTGGCCAGGACGACGACCAGGCCCAGCAGTGCATCACCGACACCGATGAACAGTGCCGACAGCCAGGTACGCCCACCGGTCCGGGCCGCGAACAGGCCCCAGCCGAAGAGCAGCACGATGTTGACCGCGAACGTGACGTACTCGATCCCGCGCGACCCCCACCAGCCGACACCGGCGCCGAACAACAGCACCACGCTCGGCAGCGCACCGACCGTCAGCGGCCACTCGTCCACAACGGTGTGGACCGCGGCCTGCGCACCGATCCGCCGCTGGGCACGCGTGGCGATCAGGTGCGCGTAGCCGTGAGCAGCGGCCGTGACCACGGCGGTGATCAGCAACCACGTCGCGTCGTACCGGCGGTCACCGGCCGCTTCCTTGGTCAGGGCGGCGGTCATCGAGCTACCGAGAACCGCCCCGTAGACCCCGCCGACCACCACATGGGGCCGCGCCAGGAAGCGTTGGAGGGGGGTGCCGGCTGTCGGCGGCGCCGAGTGGTTCGCCACGTGGTCAGGTCCTCACGATCCCTGGTCTGCGGTCAACTCGGTGAAGGCTAGATCCGCCGCCCGGCCACGCCGGCGACGGCGCGCCGCGCAGCGGTGGTCCCACAGGTGATAGGCCGGCCGACGGGAGCGGCAGCACCACGATCGTCCGCACGCCACTGCGCATGCCCCGTCCACTGCTTCTGGGCGGCACGCCGCCCCACCCGATGCAATCAACGAGTCAGCCTGCGAAGCGGCCTCTCCAATTCGCTGTACGTCACAGCACCGAGACAGGACGGGTGAACACCGCAGCGCCCCGGTGGACTCGTGTCGGCAACGGGTGAGGTTCAGCCGTTGCCGGCCTCGACCGGGCGGTAGAGACCGATCCACATCATGGCGGCGGGTTTTCCGGGCAGTTGCTGGAGCAGCTCCTGGACCGTCTCGATGGCCTGGCGCGTGACGGCTTGGCCCGAGGGCCCGTCCGCCCACGTCTCCGCAGCTCCCGCCTCCGCTGCCACCGTGAACGCGATCGGCAGCGTCTGCCACTCCGCACCGTTCTCACCGGCAAGCGACACCCTGACCCACATTGACCAGGCCGACCCGTTCCCGTAGGACCAGGACGGCGTTCCTGCTCCAGGAGCATGCCGGGAGGCGTCTCAGGGATAGGTGTCTTGTTGAGTAATCGCATCGGTCGCCGGTGCACGGTGGCGCTCGCTAGGCTGGTGGCATGGCCCTGCGCAACGCGATCATGTCGACCCTCCTGGAGGGTGAGGCGTCCGGTTACGACCTGACGAAGGCGTTCGACGCGTCGGCGGCGAACTTCTGGATGGCCACACCGCAGCAGCTCTACCGGGAGCTGGACCGGATGAAGGCCGAGGGGCTGGTCAGCGCCCGGGTCGTCGAGCAGGAGCGGCGGCCGAACAAGCGGCTGTTCTCGCTCACCGAGGCGGGCCGCACCGCGCTGCGGTCGTTCACGGCCTCACCGCCGCGGCCGTCCGCGATCCGGGACGAGCTGCTCGTCCAGGTGCAGGCCGTGGACGCGGGCGACCCGGACGCCGTGCGCGCGGCGCTGCTCGAACGGCTGGTGTGGGCGCAGGCCAAGGTGGCCCGCTACGAGCGCCTGCGGGCCCGGCTGCTGGACGGGCGTTTCGAGGACGAGTACCTCGCCACGGCCGAACGTGTCGGGCCGTATCTGACGCTGATGCGCGGACTGTCGTTCGAGCGCGAGAACCAGCGCTGGTGCGAGCAGGCACTCGCCGTTCTGGATCGGCGGGCCGCCGCGCCGGCCCCCCCGCGGGGGGGCCGGGGCGCTGCGGAGAGGTTTCGCTCACCCTGC
>NZ_JBEZGX010000077.1:0-35255 GCF_040650235.1 Kitasatospora sp. NPDC048722 | reverse complement strand
CCTCCCGCTCCTGGCAGGGCGGATGCCTCGGCACCCCCGCCACCGAGACCCGCACCGGCGCCACCTCCACCCGCGTCGACGACCTCGGCGCCTGGATCCAGCAGGTCCGCGCGACGGCCACCGCGCCGACCGCAAGCGCCGTCTACGACCCGGTCAAGCAGACGTCCACGGTGTTCACCGTCGACACGGGCGGCCGTGTCGTGGGTGCCTACAACATCAACGGCCAGGGCTGGAGCACCTGGACGCCGATCAGCGAACGCCCGGCCGGCGCCAAGCCGTTCACCGGTGCGCCCACCGCCCTGTACAACCCGGCCACCGCCGCGATCGAGCTGTACGCCGTCGACAGCGACGGCGTCATGTGGCGCACCTACTACCTGGCCGACGCGCAGGGCTGGCGCCCCTGGGCCGGCACCGGGGCGACCAGGTTCACCGGCGGCGCCACCGCCGTCTACAACCCGGACACCAGGACCGCCGAGGTCTTCGCCACCACCGTCGACGGCCCCATCGCCCACACCTACTACGCCCCGGGCATGACCGGCTGGAGCGACTGGTCCACCATCTACGACCGGAAGTTCAACGCCGCCCCCGGCGCGATCTACAACCCGGCCACCGGCGCGATCGAGCTGTTCGCCGTCGAGCGCGGCGGCACCATGTACCACACCTACTGGTTCAACGACAGCAAGCCGTGGAACGTCTGGCTCCCCCTGGACGGGGCCGCCTTCACCGGCAGCCCGAGCCTGGTCTACAACCCGTCCACCAAGACCGCCGAGGTCTTCGCCACCACCACCGACGGCACCGTCGCCCACCGCTACTACACCCCGGGCATGACCGACTGGAGCGCCTGGACGACCATCAACGGCGAGTACCGGTTCGCCGGCAACCCCAGCGCCGTCTACAACCCCGCCACCGACGCCATCGAGCTGTTCGCCACCGGCCGCGACACCACCCTCTACCACACCTACTGGTTCAACAACGGCAAGCCGTGGAACGCCTGGGAGTCCCTGAGCGGAACCACGAAGCTCGCCGCCGGCCGGATCCCCGCCGCACTGTTCAGCACCTCCACCAACACCGTGGACCTCTTCGACGCCGGCACCACCGGCGCCGTCAACCACACCTCCTACAAGCCCGGCACGCCCGGCTGGACCCCCCTGGACACCCTCCCCGGCACCACCCTGCCCACCAGCTGACCAGCTGAGCCCTGCAGGACCGACCCGCGCGCGGCGCCGGCCACCACCACGGTGGCCGGCGCCGCGCCGCGTTCGCGGGCCGACCCGGTTCCGTCAGGGCGCCGGGAGGGGGGCGGCGGCGAGGAGGGCGTCGAGCAGGCCGGGGAAGCGGGTGTCGAGGTCGGTGCGGCGCAGGCTGACGAAGCGGTTGCGGCCGGCGACGCGGGTGGTGGTGACGCCCGCCTCGCGCAGGACGCGCATGTGGTGGGAGACGGTCGACTTGTGGAGGTGGTCCAGGCCGAGGTTGCGCGGGTCGCAGGAGTGCTCGGCGCCGTCGGCGTAGCTCAGCAGCAGGCGCATGCGCACGGGGTCGCCGAGGGCGGCCAGGACCGTGACGAGGTCGAGGTCGGCGGTGGCGGGCTGGGGCAGCCGCTCGTCTTCGGTCATGGCGCTCGGGTCCTCGCAGGGGTCACGGACGGCGGTGGGCGGTCGCAGGCGGGGGCGGGCCGCCTCTCGGTGCCGGGGCGTTGGTTTGACAATCATCCACCAATCCCTAGTGTTTGACGAGCGTCAAACTGTTGCGTGATTGTCAAACAATCGGGGGGTTCCCTTCCCATGCCCGTACGCCTGCTCCTGCTCGCCCTCGGCACCTTCGCCATGGGCACCGACTCGATGGTCGTGGCCGGCATCCTCGGCCCGGTCGCCGCCGACCTGGGGGTGTCCGTGCCGGCCGCCGGCCAGCTGGTCACCGTCTTCGCGCTCGGCTACGCGCTGCTGGCGCCGGTGCTGGCGGCACTGACCGCCCGCTGGCCGCGCCGGCGCCTGCTGCTGAGCGCGCTCGCGGTGTTCACCGCCGCCAACGCGCTCAGCGCGCTCGCGCCCACCTTCACCACGCTGCTGGCCACCCGGGTGCTGGCGGCGGCCGGGGCGGCGCTGTACACGCCGACCGCCAACGCGGTGGCCACCACACTGGTGGCCCCCGAGCGGCGCGGGCGGGCGCTGGCCACCGTGCTGGGCGGGATGACGGTGGCCACCGCGCTCGGCGTGCCGCTGGGCACCTGGGTGGGGCGCGGCGACTGGCGGCTGACGATGTGGCTGGTCACGGCACTGGGCCTGGCGGCGCTGGCCGGGCTGGCACTGCTGCTGCGCACCCTGCCCGCGCCCGTGGCGACCCCGGGCCTGGCGGCGCGCCTGGCGCCGCTGGGGCGCCCGCGGGTGCTGGGGGCGGCGGCCACCACGCTGGCGTTCTTCCTCGCCTTCCAGAGCGTCTACATCTACCTGGCGACCGCGGTCTCCGGGGCGACCGGGGGCGACGCGGGCCGGCTGAGCACCGTCCTGGCGGTCACCGGCGCGGCGTCGGTGGCGGGCAGTTGGCTGGGCGGGCGCCTGGTGGACCGGGTGGGGGTGCGCCGGGTGCTGCTGACCGGTTCGCTGGTGGCGGCCGGCGCGTTCGCCGCGCTGCCGTGGCTGGGGCGCAGCATGGCGGGGGCGCTGGTGTACGCGGTGGTGACGCCGCTGGCGGGGTGGGCGGTGTCGGTGGCGCTGCCGCACCGGCTGGCGTCGATCGATCCGGGCAGTGCGCCGCTGCTGATCTCGCTGAACTCCAGTGCGCTGTACCTGGGGACGGCGGCGGGCGGGGTGGCGGGCAGCTGGGCGATCGCCGTGCTGGGCGGGCGGTGGTTCCCGCTGGCGGCGGCCGTGCTGGCGCTGGTGGCGGCGGGGGTGGCGGCGGCGACCACGCGGGCGGGGCGCGCCGAAGTGGTCGCGGGGACGCCGGCGGGGGCGGGGGTCGGTCAGGTCCCCGCCCCGGTGCGGCGGTGAGGGTCAGGCGCGGGCGGAGCCGAGGTCGCGGTCGCTCTCGGCGCCCTTGAGGAGCAGGGTGGTCTCCTCGATGCGGGCGAAGCGCCCGCAGGGGCCGAACTCGCCGAACACGTAGACCTCCATGCTGACTTCGCTGCCGTCGGTCTTGACGACGTGGACGGTGTGGCGGTCGGCGGTGCGCCCGTCGGCGTGGAACTCCTCGTGGACGTCGATGGATCCGGAGGCGACGACGGCGCGCAGGTGGCCGATGTGCTCGGCGAAGCCGGCGCGGTCGGCCCAGGTGCCGTCGGTGCGCTGGCGGTAGTCGGGGGTGAAGTGCCGCTCGACGGCGTCCTCCAGGGGCAGGGCGGGGTTGAAGAGCAGGTCGTCGATGGCGGCGGTGATGGTGGTGTGGGTGGTGGCGGGGGTGGTGGTCACGGGGTGCCTCCTGCGGGCTTGGGGGTGCGGTCCGGGACGGCCGGAAACCGGATGCGTGCGCGGCGCACGCTTTCCGGAAGAGGACTCTACACGGAATGCGTGCGCCGCGCACGCTACGATCGGGGGGTGAACCACAGCCCCGACGCCTCCCCGTCCCCCGCCTCGCCCTCCCCCGTCCCCTCGGACGCCCCCTCCCTGGGCGACACCGTCGCCGACGCCCTCGCCGCCCTGCTGCGCCGCCCCGCCCGCACCGCCCTCTACCGGCGCCTGACCGCGGGCCTGGGCGAGGCCGTGGACGAGGTCACCTACCCCGTCCTCAGCGGCCTGGCCCGCTTCGGGCCGCGCAGCGCCGCCGACCTGGCCGCCGAGATCGGCCTCGACCGCTCCGGCGTCTCGCGCCGCGCCACCCGCCTGGAGGACGCCGGCCTGCTGCGCCGCGAGGCCGACCCCCGCGACCAGCGGGCCACCCTGCTCGCCCTGACCCCGGCCGGGAGGGAGGCGGTGGAGGTGATGCGCCGGCGCCTGGCCGGCGGCATCGAGGAGGCGCTCGCCTCCTGGCCGCCCGGCGAGGCGGAGGTCTTCGCCCGGGGCCTGGCCCGCTTCGCCGAGCAGGGGCCCTTCACCGCCCCGTAGCCCCCGGCCCCCGGCCCCCTCCCCCGGCCCCCGGCCCCCGGCGCGGCCGCGGACATGCGCGTGCCCCGCCCCGGGAGTCCGGGACGGGGCACGGCGGGCGGGGCGTGTCAGGCGCCGAGGACCTCGCCGACCAGGGCGCGGGCCTCCTCCTGCACCCGGGCCAGGTGCTCGGGGCCGTGGAAGGACTCGGCGTAGATCTTGTACACGTCCTCCGTGCCCGAGGGGCGGGCGGCGAACCAGGCGTTGTCCGTGCAGACCTTGAGGCCGCCGATGGCGGCGCCGTTGCCCGGGGCCTTGGCCAGCACCGCGGTCACCTTCTCGCCGGCCAGCTCGCCCGCGGTGACCTGCTCCGGGGCGAGGCGGGCCAGGCGCGCCTTCTGCTCGCGGTCGGCCGGGGCGTCCACACGGGCGTAGGCGGGGGCGCCGTGGCGAGCGGTCAGCTCGCGGTAGTAGGCGCTGGGGGTGGCGCCGGTGACGGCGGTGATCTCGGAGGCGAGCAGCGCCAGCAGGATGCCGTCCTTGTCGGTGGTCCACACCCCGCCGTCGCGGCGCAGGAACGAGGCGCCGGCCGACTCCTCGCCGCCGAAGGCGATCGAGCCCTCCAGCAGGCCGTCGACGAACCACTTGAAGCCGACCGGGACCTCGACCAGCTCGCGCCCCAGGTCGGCGGCGACGCGGTCCAGCATCGAGGAGGACACCAGCGTCTTGCCGACCGCGGCGTCCAGCGGCCAGTCGCCGCGGTGGCGGTAGAGGTAGTCCACCGCCACCGCCAGGTAGTGGTTGGGGTTCATCAAGCCGCCGTCGGGGGTGACGATGCCGTGCCGGTCGGCGTCGGCGTCGTTGCCGGTGGCGATCTGGTACTCGGAGCGGCGCCCGATCAGGGAGGCCATCGCGGACGGGGAGGAGCAGTCCATGCGGATCTTGCCGTCCCAGTCCAGCGTCATGAACCGCCAGGTCGGGTCGACCTCGGGGTTGACGACGGTCAGGTCCAGCCGGTGGGCCTCGGCGATGCGCCCCCAGTAGGCCACCGACGCCCCGCCCAGCGGGTCCACGCCGATGCGCAGGCCCGCGGCGCGCACCGCGTCCAGGTCCAGCACGCGCGGCAGGTCCTCGACGTAGGCGCCCAGGTAGTCGTAGCGGCCGGTGGTGGCCGCGGCCAGCGCCCGCGCGTAGGGCACCTTGCGCACCCCGCGCAGGCCCTCGCGGATCAGCTCGTTGGCGCGGTCCTGGATCCAGCCGGTCGCCTCCGAGCCGGCCGGGCCGCCGCTGGGCGGGTTGTACTTGAAGCCGCCGTCGCGCGGCGGGTTGTGCGAGGGCGTCACCACGATGCCGTCCGCCAGCGCGCGCGGGCTGCGCCGGTTGTGGGCCAGGATCGCGTGCGAGACCGCCGGCGTCGGGGTGTAGCCGTCGGCCGAATCCAGCAGCACCTGCACGCCGTTGGCCGCCAGCACCTCCACGGCCGTCACCTTCGCCGGCTCCGACAGCGCGTGGGTGTCCGCGCCCAGGAACAGCGGCCCCGCCACCCCCTGCAGCGCCCGGTACTCGCAGATCGCCTGCGTGGTCGCCGCGATGTGGTCCTCGTTGAACGCCGCGTCCAGGGACGAGCCCCGGTGCCCCGACGTCCCGAACGCCACCCGCTGACCCGCCTCCTGCGGGTCGGGGTGCAGCGCGTAGTAGGCCGTCACCAGCCGCGCCACGTCCACCAGATCACCCGGCTCGGCCTGCCGGCCGGCCCGTGCGTGTGCCATCCGTCTCTCTCCCGCCACAGTCCTGCGCGTCCTTGCCCCGTGCGACCGATCGTAGCCAGAACGCGACGGCGCCCCGTACCGGCGACCGGGACGGGGCACACTACACGCCCCGGGGAACACCCCGGGGCCACGACAGCCGGAACCGGACGAATCCGGGCGATCTTCCGCCGGGAGCGCGACGGGCGGCCGTCGCGACGGCGCTCAGGAGGGCAGCTGCTGGCGGAAAGCGGCCAGGGCGGGGGCGGTGACGGTGGCCAGGAACTCGGTGACGCGGTAGGCGCACACGCCCTCGCGCGCGAACGGGTCGGTGGCCACCAGCGCCTCGATCGCGGCCCGGTCCTCGCCCACCGCGAGGATCACCCCGCCGTCGCGCGGCACCTTGCGCCCGGAGGCCAGGAACGTGCCGTCGGCGTAGTGGCCGTTCAGCCACTCGACGTGCTGCGGCAGCAGGGCGTCGACGCGCTCCAGCGGGGCGGTGTACGAGAGCTCCAGAACGAACATGCGCCCAGGCTAGCCCCGCCCCGCCGGACACGACCGGCCGGGGCGGGGGTTCCGAGGTGGGCGAGGGCGGATTCGAACCGCCACAGCCGAAGCGGGGGCTTTACAGGCCCTTGGGCTCGCCAGTGCCCAGCTCGCCCTCGGAGAAGGAAACGGAACCTCAACTGCGCTGCCCGGCATACGCGAAGAGCCGAGGAGAGGCAGAAAGGAACGCGGAGAAACAAGCGCCGAAGCGGCGCGGACCGGCGGCGGCTTCAGCGCGCGGCGGGACGGCTCGCGCGATAGCACAGGGAACCCGGACAGGTGCGGTGCATCGCCAAGTCCCCCTTCTTCATGCGCGGTACGCGGTTGATCGCATCGTCGGGGATCACTGTGCCGGGTGCGCACCGGGGCGGCAACCGGTTTTCCGCGGGGTGGGTCCGGGGTGTGTGGCGAGTCCAATCCTGCCAGGTCGGCGGGTGGTTGCGGTAGGACGCAGAGCACCCGGGTTTCGCCTTGTGCGCCCCGGCCGCCCACCCGCAGACTCGTCCGCATCCACCTCTCCGGCCCCGTGCCGGCTCCCGTCCGCGGGGGCCGGCGCGCGCCTCGTGCTGCGCGGGGCCGGGGACGGGTGGGCAGGACAGGGCGATACGAGGGGGCTCGATGGAGATGAACACGGACCGGGACCTGGTGCTCAGGGCGCGGATGCGACTGCTGAGCCACGACGGGCGGGTGCTGCACGCGCCCGCCGGACTGGCCGTCTACCGGCTGCTGTTCGCGGTGAGCCCGCAGGTGTACGCCTCGCGGCTGGCGTACGTCCTGGAGGAGTCGAGCCGCTCGGCGCAGGTCGCGCACCTGCCCGGACGGCGGCGGGCGCTGCTCCAGGAGGCGCTGGCGGCGCTGGCCGTCGTCCCGGCGCACCACCCGCACCGGGCGAAGGTCCTGGAGCGGGTGGCGGCCGGGCTGCGCGCACTGGAGGCCGCACCGCAGGACGCGCCGCAGACGGAGACGGGGCGGTAGGCACGGAAAGGGGCCACCGCGGTACGACACGTGCTATTTGACGGCCGATCGGAGGCAACCGACATGAGCAGCGGTTCGCCACCGCCGCGCCTGGACGGCGGGGTGACGCTCCAGAGGGCGGACCGGCGGCGCCCTTACGGGGTGCTGCGGCCGGCGGTGGCGGCGGCCAGGGCGCGGTTCGATCCGGCGGGGATCCTGGCGCCGGGGCGGGGCATCCGCGTGTCCTGAGCCCCGGGGGGCTGTCCGACGCGCGGGCGGCCCCCCGGGCTAGGAGATTTCCATCTGGGCCATCATGCCCATCGCGGAGTGGTCGAGCAGGTGGCAGTGGTAGGGGTAGCGGCCGCGGTAGGTGTCGAAGACGGCCTGCAGGCGCACGCTTTCGCCGGGCAGCAGGCGCACGGTGTCCTTGAGGCCGGACTCCTCGGGGCCCGGGGGCCGCCCGTTGCGCGCGAGGACGCGGAACTGGACGAGGTGGAGGTGGAAGTTGTGGGGCACGTCCTTGTTGGCGTTGGTGACCGTCCACACTTCGCTGGTGCCGTGGGTGATGGAGGCGTCCACGCGGTCGGGGTCGTAGGTCCTGCCGTCGATCATGCCGCGGGGCTCGGCGCGCCCGTCCTCGTCGACCTGCAGGACGACGGTGCGTTCGCGGTCGGGTTCGGGCAGGGCGGGCAGGGTGCGCAGGCGGGCGGGGACCGAGCTGGGGTCGTGGGCGGCGCGGGTGACGTCGAAGCGCAGGACCCGGCCGACGTGTTCGGGCGGGCCGGGGGGCATGGAGTTGGTGAGGGTGACGCCGGTGCCCACGCGGTAGCGGGAGAAGTCGATGACGACGTCGGCGCGCTCGCCGGGTGAGAGGTCGACGGTGTCGGTGACGTGGGGGCGTTCCAGCAGGCCGCCGTCGGAGCCGATCTGGGTGATCGGGCCGCCGTCCTCCAGTTTGAGGGAGAAGAAGCGCAGGTTGGAGGAGTTGAGCAGGCGCAGGCGGTACTTGCGGGCGGCGACCTCCACGCGGGGCCAGGGGCGGCCGTTGGCGAGGATGGTGGTGCGGTTGAACGGGTCGTCCATGCGGTAGACGAGGTTGCCGTCCGCGTCGAAGCGGGCGTCGCGCAGGGCGATGGGCAGGTCGTAGCGGCCCGCGGGCAGGGGCAGGGCGGCTTCGGTGGCGTCGGTGAGCAGGTAGAAGCCGGCCAGGCCGCGGTAGACGTGTTCGGATTCCGCGTGGTGGGCGTGGTCGTGGAACCACAGGTTCGCGTGGCTCTGGTCGTTGGGGTAGGTGTAGGTGCGGGTGCGGCCGGCGGCGATGAGGGTCATGGGGTCGCCGTCGCTGTCGGCGGGCACGCTGGCGCCGTGCAGGTGGACGGAGGCCGGCTCGTCCAGGAGGTTGGTCTGGCGCACGACCACCGGGCGCCCGGAGCGGGCGCGGATGACGGGGCCGGGGAAGGCGCCGTTGTAGGCGAGGACCTGGGCGGGGCGTCCGGGCAGGATCGGGGTGTGGACCTTGAGCATGGTGACGGCGTAGGTGTCGGCGCCGCCGTCGCTCGACACGGGGCTGAGCACCGGGGGCAGGGGCATGGCCAGGGAGAACTTCTCGGCCAGCCGGGGGCCGGCGTCCGGTCCGGGGTCCGGCTGCTCACCGGGCGTGCCGCTTTCGTGGACGTGGCCGGGGCCGTGACGGTCGGCCGCGTCCGGGCCCGCGGGGGTGAGGGAGGCGGCCGGGCGCAGGGTGGTGCGCATCAGCAGGACCCCTCCCCCGGTCGCCAGGGCGGCGCCGATCATCCTGCGTCTGCTCACCATCGTGCGTCCTCCGGGGCGGCGGGTCTCTGGGGCTTCGGGTCTCTGGGGCTTCGGGTCTCTGGGGCTGCGGGCCGGGCCCGTGGTCGGGGCGCGGGGGCTGCGGCTCCGGGATCTTCCGGGGGCGATTGCAGCAGCGCCCGCTCGCGCGGCGGCGGAGTCCCGCTGGGGCCGACCACCGCCCTTCCGGGGGAACGTCGAGGGGCGAGGGGTGCGGGGTGCGGTGGGCTGGGCGTGTTGCGCGCCTGTTGCGCCGGGCACGTCACCGTGGCTCGGGAAGCACTGGAGGATCCCTCGAAGCAGCCCGGAGCCGCGCGCTGCCGTGGAGGCTCGCGGGGATCCGGGGGGACTCGAAGGGAAGGGCGGGAGCGTGGACCTGCGGTACTGGCTGGGCAGGGCGGCCGAGGTCGTCGAGCGGTGGGGCGAGCGGTTCGAACCCTTCGAGCCGCACCCCTCGCACCACGTGGACGACGCGGACTTCGCCGCCGCGTTCGAGCGCTTCGCCAAGCGCCTGGAGCACAACTACCCGTTCTTCCATCCCCGTTACGCCGGGCAGATGGTCAAGCCCCCGCACCCGGCGGCCGTCGTCGGCTACCTGGCGGCGATGCGCTTCAACCCCAACAACCACGCCTACGAGGGCGGCCCGGCCACCAGCGACATGGAACGCGAGTGCGTGGCGGCGCTGGCCGCCATGTTCGCCCTGCCCGCCCACGTCGGCCACCTCACCAGCAGCGGCACCATCGCCAACCTGGAGGCCCTGTACGTGGCGCGCCAGAGCCACCCCGGGCGGGCGGTGGCCTACAGCGAGCAGGCCCACTACACGCACCGCCGCATGTGCCACGTCCTGGGGGTGCGCGGGGTGGCGGTGGCCGCCGACGGCCTGGGCCGCATGGACGCGGACGCGCTGGAGGCGGTCCTGCGCGGCGGGGACGTGGGCACGGTGGTGGTCACCGCCGGCACCACCGGGCTCGGCGCCGTCGACCCCGTCCACGAGATCCTGCCGCTGGCCCGCCGCTACGGGGCACGGGTGCACGTGGACGCCGCCTACGGCGGGTTCTTCGCGCTGCCGGCCGCCGACCCCGCCCAGGCCGCCGCCCTGGACCTGGACCCGCGCCCCTGGCAGGCGATCGGCGGCTGCGACTCCGTGACCGTCGACCCCCACAAGCACGGCCTGCAGCCGTACGGCTGCGGCGCGGTACTGTTCGCCGACCCCGCCATCGGCCGCCACTTCGCCCACGACTCGCCCTACACCTACTTCACCGACGCCGAACTGCACCTGGGCGAGATCAGCCTGGAGTGCTCACGCGCCGGCGCCTCGGCCGCCGCCCTGTGGCTGACCCTCCAGCTCCTGCCGCTGACCCCCGACGGCTTCGGCGCCGTCCTGGCCGGCGGGCGCCGCGCCGCCCTCGCCTGGGCGGACCTCATCCGGGACAGCCCGGACCTGACGCTCTACCAGCAGCCCGAACTGGACATCGTCACCTACCTGCCCAGCGGCACGGGCCCGCTGTCCCTGGCCGGCACCGACGCCGCCGGCGAACGCGTCCTGCGCGCCGGGATGAGCGCCGAGGACGACCCCGTCTACCTGAGCCTGCTGCGCGTGGACGCCGCCGACTTCACCCGCCGCCACCCCACCGCGCTCGCGGACGCCGACGGGGCGCGGATCCTGCGCAGCGTCCTGATCAAGCCCGAGGCCGAGCACTACCTGCCGCGCCTGCACGCGCGCGTCACCGAACTCGCCCGCACCGCCTGAGCCGCAACCCCGCGCAGCCCCCCTTTTTTTCCTGCCGATCCCGCCGAGGAGAGTGTGTCCGTTGACCAGCGCCACCCTGCGGCCCGGCGCCGCCGCGCCGGCCCCCCTGCCCCCGCCACCCCCGCCCGAGGTCCGCCCCGCGCGCGACGGCGAGGAGGAACCCCTGGCCCGCACCCTGGCCGCCGCCTTCCACGACGACGCCCTGATGCGCTGGGCCTTCCCCGACGGCACCCACCGCGCCCGCGTCCTGCCCGCCTTCTTCCGCGTCCACCTCGCCCAGTGCCTGGCCCACGACGGCGTCATGACCACCGACGCCCTGGACGGCGCGCTGCTGTTCCTGCCCCCCGGCGTGTGGGAGAACCCCGCCCGGCGCGACACCCGCACCGCCCGCGCCCTGGACCGGGCCCTCGACACCGCCACCCACCCCCAGGCCGCCCACCGCCTGGCCGCCATCACCCGCCTCCAGCAGCGCCGCCACCCCGTCCACCGGCCCCACTACTACCTGGCGTTCATCGGCGTGCGCCCCGTCACCCGCCACGCCCGCACCGCCGCCGCCCTGCTCGCGGCCGTCACCGCACGCATCGACGCCGACGGCCAGGCCGCCTACGCCGAGACCAGCTCACCGGGCGGCGCCCACCTGTGCGCCACCCACGGCTTCACCCGCTTCGGCGAGGCCATCGCCCTGCCCGGCGGCGGCCCGCAGCTGCGCCCGATGTGGCGGGGCCCCAGGTGAGCGCCGTCCTGCGGGTCCACTCCGCCGCCCAGATCGACGCCGGCGCCGCCGCCGAGTACCCCGACGCCGCCCGCGTCCTGGCCTGGAGCCGCGCCTTCCTCACCACCTCCCACCCCGACCTCGGGCGCACCGGCCCCGTCTGCCCCTACACCCAGCCCTCCCTGCGCCGCGGCCTGTTCCACATCGCCACCATCGACGGCGAGGACGACGGCGACCTGCCCGCCCTCGTCGGCCAGCTGCGCACCCGGTACGACGCCCTCCTGGACGGTCTGGCGCAGGAGTCCGAACGCGAACTGCTCACCGTCCTGCTCCTGCTGCCCCACCTCGATCCCGCCGACTCCACCGCCCTGGACGAACTCCAGCGCAAGGCCAAGGACGACTTCGTCGAACAGGGCCTGATGATCGGCCAGTTCCACCCCGCCTGCGAGGAGGGCGGCCTGTGGAACCCCGCCTTCCGCCCGCTGCGCGCCCCCGTCCCGCTGCTCGCCGTGCGCAAGCTCCTCGTCTTCGACCTGCCCTTCCTCACCGGCGACGGGACCCACCTGACCCACTACCTCGCCCGCTTCGCCCCCGCCATGCCCGCCCGCATCCGCGACCAGCTCGTCACCGGCATGACCACCCGCACCACGTCCCCCTCCCCCGTGGCCGCCTGACCCGGGCCCCCGGGACCCCGGCCGGCGCCCGGGCCCGGGGGCCCAACTCCCGCTCCTTCTATGAGCTTTGGAGCGCCGTTACGGCACGGGCACCCAGCTCCCCGCCCCGCCCGAGGCGCAGGGCTCGGCACCGCACGACCGGGCCGCGGGCCCGCAGGCCCGCCGTCCCTCGCCGCGGCGCCTTCTCAGCCGGTCCCGGCCCCGGAGGCGGCCTCGGCGGGCAGGCGGGAGGTGACGAGGTCGGCCACCGCCCGGCTCATCGCCTCGCGCTCGGCCGCCGGGTCGGCGGCGGTGGCGAGTGCGACGGCCGCCTGGTGCAGCGCCCCGTACAGCAGGTGGGCCAGGGGCTCGGCCTGGTCGGGGGCGAGCAGGCCGCGGCGGGCGGCGCCGTCCAGGGAGGCGCGCAGCAGCTGCCGGGCGCAGTAGGGGTCGCCGAAGCGCACCGAGCGTTCCCAGCCGAGGACGAGGGGGCCCTCGATGAGCAGGATCCGCTGCACCGGGGCTTCCAGGCAGGCCGTCAGGTAGGCGTCCATGCCGGCCAGCATCCGCCCGATCACCCCGTGGCCCGCCTCCTTGGCCTCGGCGGCGGCGCGGGCGCAGCGGTCGTGGACGTCGTGCTGGACGGCCTCGTAGGCGGCTTCGAAGAGGCGGTGCTTGTCGGGGAAGTGGTGGTAGAGCGCGCCGCGGGTCACTCCGGCGCGCTCGACGATGCGCGTGGTGGAGGTCTCGGCGTAGCCGTCCGCGGTGAACAGGGCGATCGCCGCGTCGACGAGGTGTCTGCGGGTGGCGTCGCCCTGTTCGGCCTTCTTCGTCATGGCCTCATCGTACGGAGTACACGTTGACGTCGTGGTCGAGGCCGAGGAGGGCGGGGTCCAGGCGGCCGGAGGCGGCGAGGACGAAGGCCATCGGGTCGGCGGCGGGTGCGGTGGCGGTGGCGGCCCGGGGGCGGCCGAGGCGCTGGAGTTCGGCGCGCAGCCAGGTCTCGCTGGCGGCGAGGCCGGGGTTGTCGGTGGGGCGGGGGTGGCCGAGGGCGGTGCGGATGTCGTCGGCGTGGACGAACGCGTCGTACCACAGGGTCAGGACGCCGTTGGCGACGGTGCGCCCGTAGCGGGGATTGACGCTGTGCCAGACGCGGTCGTCGAGGCGGGCGAGGGAGGTGGCGAGGCGGGCGGTGGCCTCGCGCAGGAGGCCGGCGAGTTCGCGGGGCGGGGTGTCGCGCAGGGCGCGGGCCTGGTCGTCGGGGGTGCGGGTGCCGATGGTGCCGTCGGCGGAGTCGAGGGCGTTGGCGGTGACGTGCGCGGCGACGTCGCGCACCTGCCATCCGGCGCAGCGCGTGGCCGTGTCCCCGTCGCCGTCCTGCAGAGCGTCGAGCAGGTCGGCGAAGCGCCCGAACTCGGCGTCGAGCCCCGCCACGACCTGCGTCCTGTCCGTTCCCGTCATGCCGTCAACCCCCTGGTGTGCGGCGGCCGTTGGTGGCCGCGCTCTCGTCGACGACGATACATACATGCAGCCTGTATGTATAGGGCGGGGTGGCGTGGAGCGGGAAGCCGGCTCCGTCGACTTCCCGCTGCGGCAGGGGCCTTGAGAGATCCGGTCCCTGTCGGATCGCGGGCCCGGGATGACTGCGCTCGGCCGGGACATCGACGAGGCGTGTTCGGGTTCAGCAGATCCTCCGCGCAGAGGACGGTCACGCCGTCCGCGGAGGCGAACTCGCAGGAGTGGCGGCCCGGCTCTCCCGAAGGGCGGTTCGCAAGCGGTCGTCCGCTTCGGGGTCGGCTCGGGTCGGCGCCTCAGCTCGGCCGGGGCCGCGGCGGTGTCGGCGGCGTGCGGCGGAGGATCGCGTCCACCACCTGGTCGGGGGGCCGTGTGGCGTCGACGACGATCGCGCCCGATGAGCGCAGGTGATCCTGCAGTACCGGCAGTTTGCGGCGCAGGTACTCGCGCGTGTCCCCGATGCGGCCCCAGTCGTGGTGGTCCTGGCGCGCATCCAGTCGTGCCGGCATCGTGGGCTCGTCGATCTCCAGCAGGAACACCCGGGTGAAGCGGTCGGCGATGTCCTGCTGGTTGTCCGCACCGCCGCAGACGTACAGCGTCGCCGGCCCGGCGGCCCGGATCAGTTCGTCCAGGCGGGCCGGATCCCACGCCCAGCTGTGCCGGGCGAGCCAGGCCAGGTCGGGCTCCGTCGGCTGTTGTGCCACCACGGCGCCGCCGGGATCGACGAACCGGGCGAGCAACGGGTCGGCGTCGGCGTCGATGGACACCAGGCCTCGACGGGCCAGCACGGCGGCGACCGTGGACTTCCCGGCGCCGGAACAGCCCGCGATCTGGACAGCGCTCACGGGCACCCATCGTCGACCGGCTGCACGGCCGGGGCAAGCGGGTTCCACACCATCGCTCGTGCCGGCCACCGGGCGCTCCCCGGGGCGGCTACAGGGTGCGGACGTGACCGAGGCGGATGCGGTGGTCGTCGACCCAGGTGGGCGGGAGGTCGACGGGGACGGCCATGGCGGTACCGGAGCCCTGGACGTCCTCCACGGTGATCAGCGGGACGGCGAACCGGGTGCCGAACTCGACGTTGATCTCGGGGTTGCGCAGGTCGGTCATCCAGCAGGCGTCACGGCCTTCGGCGAGGTCCTCCAGGGCGTCCGCCCAGTCGTCCAGGTCGCCGGGGCTCAGGCGCAGCGGGAGGCGGCCGTTGCAGAAGGTGCTGGTGACGGTGACCTCGGCGTCGAGTTCGCCGTGTCGTGCCGGCCGGAGACGGTGATGACGACGCTGTTCTGGCCGTCGGCGAGGTGGGCCGGTTCCACCGCCGTGCTGCCCCGGGCCACGTCTGTTCCTCGTATTCCTGGTGTGTGGGACGGCAGGGCGCCGCCGCCCCGGGGGCGGGCCGGCGGCGCCGGGTGCGGGTGGTGCTACCGGACGTCGAACTCGCCGGTGCGGACGGCGGTGACGAACGACTGCCAGGCGGAGGAGGAGAACACCAGGGCCGGGCCCTGGGGGTCCTTGGAGTCGCGCACGGGCATGACGCCGGTGAAGCCGTCGGCGACCTCGATGCATGTACCGCCGTTTCCGCCGCTGTACGAACTCTTCCGCCAGGAAGCGCCGGTCAGTTCGACATCCACTCCATGTCCCTCCTTGCCGCACGGATGAAAGCCAGCGATTCGGCCTGGCCAAGGGCCTCGACCGCAAGCCGATCGTAGCCCTTGGCCAGCTTGGCAACCGACTGGATGTCACGGTCGATGTAGCCGCGCTGTTCGGCTTCGCCATAGGCGAGAACTTTGCGGTTGGGCATGGTAAGGAGGTGCACCGAGCGGGTGAAAGGCCGGTTCTCACCCAGGGAGTACGGTGCCACCTGGATGATCACGTTGGATCGTTCGGCCAACCGTTCCAGGTGGAGCAATTGTTCGACCATGACGTCGCGTCCTCCGATGATCCTGCGCAGACAGCTCTCGTCGAGAACCGTGTGCAGGAGCGCCGGTGGCGTCCGGTCCAGGACCTGCTGCCGGGCGAGGCGGAATGCGATGTGTTCGTCGGCCTGTTCGGGGGTTGCTCCGCCCTGTCGGGCGTATCCCTTCTCGATCGCGGTCGTGTACGCCCGGGTCTGTACGAGCCCCGGGACGACGTCGATCTCGAAGATCCGGATCTCATCGGCGATGGCCTCGTAGCCGGCGTATTCCGTGAAGCCCTCCAGGAAGGCGGAGTTCTTCATCGACCACCACAGCAGCATGAGCGTGCCGCCGGTGTCGAGCGCCTTGTCGGCGAGTTCGGCGAGCTTGCGGCTCGGAGGGCGGCGCGCAAGTTCGATGAAGGACAGGTGGGAGGAGGAGCACTCGCACAGTCGCGCCAGCTGGTGCTGTTTGAGGCCGGCGGCCTCGCGTGACCTGCGCAGTTGGATCCCGAACGGAGCCCAGGGGGATGACGTCGGGTCGATGGTCTTCTTGTTCATGGCGGTCCCCAAACTCTCGGCCTGCCCCACGGCAAGTCGCAGTTCGCTTCCGATGCTAGGGCCCCTCGCGCCACCATGGGCACGGAAAGTGAAAACTCGATTGCGGAGGGTTCTCGCCATCATGGTGTCGTCGTCCAGACTCCACGGCTACGGGGTCCGCTGGGACCCCGGTGCCCGGTGCTACCGGGTGCGCAACGAGGTCACCGGGGAGTGGCTGCGCAGCGGCTCGACCGGTGAACTCGCCGCCTTCCACTCGTTTTGCGCCGCGTTCTCGGCGTGGCGCCTCTTCGAGGTGCACCGCAGGACCGGTGGGTGATGGGGCCGATCCTGGACCGCGCGACGGCCGAACAGCGGCGCGAGGCCGCCCTGGTGGCCGACGACCTGGCGGCCGTCCTCGCGCTCGGAGGGGCGAAGTTGCCGTCCCTGGAGGTGGACTGGGACTTCGGGCGCCGTACCGGCTGCTACCTGATCTCCCTCGGTGCCGCCCGCACCGCCGAAGTCCTGCGCATCGTCGAGCTGTTGCGCAAGGGCCTGCACTACGAGCACCTCACCGCCGCCGAAGAGGGACGGTGACTTCCGTGCCCGACCCCCGACTTCCCGTGTGCCGGCTCGGCTGCCTCGTCCTCGTGCGCAACGTGCGCGGGGACGTCCTGCTCGTCGACCCCGACCACCTGGACGGGCTGGTCCTGCCCGGCGGCGCCGCCCGGCCCGACGAGGCGCCGCACGAGGCCGCCGCCCGTCACCTGCTCGCGCAGACCGGTCTCGCCCGGCGTCTCACGCACGTCCTGGCCGTCGACTTCACCTGCGCCGAGCGCTACCCGGAGCACCTGGGCCTCGTCTTCGACGGCGGTGTCACCGGCGGCCGGCCCGCCGGCGCGCGTTTCGTGCCCGTGCGGCGGATCGGGCAGGTCATGGCCCCGGCCCAGGCCGCCCGCGTCACGGAGGCGCTCGCCGGGCGGGCCGTGCCGCTGCTCCTGCACGGCCAGCGCGCCGACTGACCGACCGGGGACGGGCGCCGCGGGGGCCCGGCCCGGGCGGCCGCGCAGGAGCCGGCCGGTGAGGGGCCGGCCGGGGCGGGGCCGCCCGGGCCGGGGCCGCCCGGGGTCAGCCGGCGGACGTCCAGCCCTGCCGGTGCAGGCGTTCGATGCCGTCCAGCAGCAGGTCCAGGGCGAACTCGAACTCGAACTGGTCGTCACAGCCCCCGCCCACCACCGAGTCGCCGTCGTGCGGCCGGGACGCCGCGATGGCGGCGATGGAGGCGATGTGCGGGTACCGGGCGGCCATCTCCCCGGGCAGGCCGGCGGGCTCCCCGGCGTCGGCGTCGTCCGGCGGGGCCGGGAACAGGTCCTGGGTGAAGCCCCACACGCGGCTGCCCAGGGCGTGCATCGCGTGGTGGGTGAGGTCCGCGGACAGGCCGCCGGCCCGGAAGGCGCCGATGACCGAGTCCAGGTAGCCGAGCACCCCGGGGGTCGGGGCGGGCCGGGACTCCATGACGCGCGAGGCCCAGGGGTGGCGCAGCAGTGCCCGCCGTGCCGACAGGATGCGGCCGCGGACCGCGTTCTTCCAGTGCGCGCCGGCGGCCGGGGGTTCGATCTCGCCGACGATCACGTCCACCATGCCGTCGAGGAGTTGCTCCTTGTTGGCGACGTGTTTGTAGAGCGCCATCGGCACGACGCCCAGGTCCTGGGCGAGGCCGCGCATGCTCAGCGCCTCGTGGCCGGAGCGGTCGGCGAGCGCGACGGCGGCGTGCAGCACGCGGTCGCGGTTGAGGGGGGTGCGGCGCGGCGGTGGTGTCTGCGGGGCCATCGGGCGGGCGCCTCCGGTTCGGCCGGCCGTCGCCGGTTCCTCCTTGACGGGTGTACGCGGTACACCCTACCGTCACGGGCAGAGGTGTACGCCGTACACCCATGCGGGCGCAGCGCCCATCACCCAAGGAGTTCCGGTGGCTTCACCGAGAAGGCTCGCGACAGCGGCGGGCGTCTGTTACCTCGTCACCCACGTCACCTCGATCGGCGCGCTCGTCCTGTACGGGCCGGTGCTGCACGACGCCGGGTACGTCACGGGCCCGGGCGCGGACACCCGGGTGCTGCTGGGCGCCCTGCTGGAGGTGGTCCTCGCCCTCGCGATCGTCGCCACCGCGGTCGCGCTGTACCCCGTCGTGCGGCGGCACGGCGAGGGCCTGGCCGCCGGCTACGTCGGCCTGCGCACGCTGGAGGCCGCCGTCATCACCGTCGGCATCGTGAGCCTGCTCGCGGTGGTGGCGCTGCGCCGGCATCCCGGGCCGGGGGCGGATCAGGCCTCGCTCCTGACCGCGGGCCGGGCGCTGGTCGCGGTCCACGACGAGACGTTCCTGCTCGGGCCGGACTTCGTCTGCGGGGCCGACACGGCGGTGGTGGCGTATCTGCTGTACCGCTCGCGGCTGGTGCCGCGCTCCGTCGCGGTGCTGGGGCTGGTCGGCGGCCCGCTGATCTTCGCCTCCGCCGTCGCCGAGCTGTTCGGCCTCTACCCGCAGCTCTCCGGGGCGGGGGCGCTCACGGCGCTGCCGGTGTTCGCCTGGGAGCTGGCCCTGGCCGTGCGGCTCCTCACCCGGGGGTTCGAGCCGCCCGCCGCCGGGACCGGCGCCGCCGGCGCGGTCGCCGCCGCCTGAGCGGCGCCGGCCCGTGACGCGATGTGACGTGACGTGATGTGACGTGATGTGACGTCGGGCCGGCGCGGGCTTCGCGGCCCGCCGGCCGGGGTCAGGCGGCGGCGAGGGCCGGACGCGGGGTGCGGGTGAGGCAGTCGTCGGTGAAGGCGAGGGCGCGCAGGTGGTAGGGGCGGGCGGCATGGCCCAGGGACAGGTTGTGGCCGGCGCCGTGGGCGGTGGTGAGGTGGGCCAGGCCTTCGGGGAAGGCCCGGGTGAGGGCGGTGCGGGCGGGCGGGTCCAGGCGCCACCAGGTCTCGTGGTCGGCGAGGGTCAGGCGGACGGGGACGCGGACGCGGGCGGCCAGGGCGGCGTAGCGGGTGGGCCAGGTGGCCAGTTCGCGGGATTCGAGGGCGGGGACGGGGGTGAGCAGGGTGCGGGCGGCGTGGAAGGTGCCGGGCGGGTACAGGTGCAGGGGGCCCCAGTTGAGGCGTCCGCCGCCGGCGAGGTCGTCGGGACGCTCCCACGCGCCGGGGGCGTAGTGCTGGGCGAGGCCGGAGATGTCGACGCCGAGCAGGGGCAGGCCGGGGTCGTCGGGCCAGTGGGCCGCGAGCTGGAGGGCGATCTTGCCGCCGAAGGAGTGGGCGAGGAGCTGGACGCCGGCGCCGACGGGGTGGGCGCGGGCGTAGTCGGTGAGGGCGGCGTGCAGGGTGGCGGCCTGGTCGGCGATGAGCTGGCCGTGGGGCAGGCGGCGGGCGGAGGCGCCGTGGCCGGGGCGGTCGGGGGCGAGCACGGTGTAGCCGAGGTGGGCGCCCAGGGTGAGCAGGTCGGTCTCGTGGTGGGCGGGGCCGGCGAAGTAGGCGGCGCGCATGCCGCGTCCGTGGATGGCCAGCAGCAGGGCCTTGGGCGCACCGGCCGGTGCGGCGGGTGCGCCGGCGGGTCCGGCGGGTGCGCCGGCGGGTCCGGCGGGTGAGGCGGCGGGTCCGGCGGGTGCGGGGGGTTCGGCGACCAGCGCGGAGACGGGGATGCCGCCGGCGTCCAGGACCAGTGAGCGCACCAGGGGGCTCGGGGCGGGGGTGTGCCTCATGCGGTCACCGCCCGGCGGGCGGCGTCGAGTCGGGCGGTCCAGGTGCCCGGGTCGCCCTGACGCATGAGGGAGGTGCCGATCAGCAGGCCCGCGTAGCCGGCGTCCAGGAGGCGGGCGGCGTCGGCCGGGTCGGTGATGGCGGAGGCGGAGACGGGGGCGCGGGTGCCGCACGCTCGCAGGGCGGGCAGCAGGCGCAGGGAGCGGGTGAGGTCGCCCGTGTCGCGTTCGCGGCGGCGGATGTCCTTGTTGTTGACGGCGATCACGCACGCCTCGGGGCGGGTGAGGCGGTCGAGTTCGGCTTCCTCGGTGATCTCGACGAAGGGGGTGAGGCCGAGGCCGAGGGCGGCGGTGATCAGGCGGCGCAGGGAGGCGGCGGGCAGCAGGGCGGCGGTCAGCAGGACGGCCGAGGCGCCGAGGGCGGCGGCGGCCTCCAGCTGGGCGGGACGGGTGAGGAAGTCCTTCTGCAGGACGGGCAGGGAGGTGGTGGCGGTGACCTCGCGCAGCAGGCGGGGGGTGCCGCCGAACCATCGGCCGGTGACCACCGACAGGCAGGGGGCGCCGGCCTGTTCGTAGCGGGTGACGAGGTCGGTGACGGTGCGCGGGCCGAGCAGGTCGGCGCCGTGGGGGTCGCGGAGCTTGATCTCCATGACCAGGGGGCGGTCGGCGGCGAGCAGCGCGTCCAGGAAACGGGTGGAGGCGGACGCGGGGCCGGCGGCGGGCGCGGCGGGGGGCAGGGACGGGGCAGCGGTCACGGGGGCGGTCAGGGGGGCGGTCATGGGGGCGGTCATGGTCGGGGGTCCTCGGCAGACGGGAGCGGGAGCGGCGACGGCAAGGTGGCGGGGTGCCAGGCGCGGGCCAGGGCGGTGAGGGCCTCGCGGGTGAAGCGGCCGGCGCCGTCGCGGGCGGCGGTGTCGATGTCGGCGCCCGCGTACAGGGGGTGTTCGGTGACGGTGGCGTAGGCGGGGCGGTTTCCGGCGTTCAGGCCCCCGGCGAGGAGGAAGGGGATGGTCAGGCGCGGCAGCAGGGCGTGGACGTCGGCGGGCCGCAGGGGGTGGCCGGTGGAGCCGACGCGGCCGTCGTCGGTGATGGTGTCCAGGAGGAACAGGTCGCATCCGGCGCGTTCGAAGGCCCCGATGAAGGGGCGTTCCAGGCAGCGGCCGCGGGCCAGGTGCAGGACCTTGACCAGGACGGCGCCGGGCAGGCGCCGGCGCAGGTCGGCGACGACGGCGGGCGACTGGTAGGCGTGGAGCTGGATCCAGCGCACCCGGGCACGGCCGGCCAGGTCCGCCAGGGCGGCGGCGTCGTCGAGGAAGGTGACCAGGACCGGTTCCAGGCCCCGGTCGTGGGCGGCGGCGGCCAGACGGGTCAGGCGCGCGGCGCTCAGGTCGGCCGGTCCCCCGGGCACGCCGTGCCACAGGCCCACCAGGGTGGGGCCGGCGGCGGCCAGCAGCGCGACGTCGGCCGTGGTGCGCGCCCCGCACACCTTCAGGTGCCGCGGCGCCGGGCGGCGCGCCGCACCCGGGGGCGCGGTGGAGCCGAACGCGGGTGAAGAGCCCGCCGGCGGGGTGCGGCCGAACCCCGCCGCGGCCGAGGAGGGCTGGGCGGGTACGGAGGGCGGGGCGTTCACCGGATTTCTCCCAGAACGCCCCGGCCTTCAGGCCGGGGAGGAATGGGTCCCCGGCCTGGGGCCGCGAAGCGGCGGAACGCTCTGCGCATGTGTTCTGACCTGCGCTCTCTTCCGTTGTCAGTACCGGCTGTTAGGTTTCGATCGTGACGACGGACGCGGTAGCCGCTGAGGGTGGCGGGCATGCCCGGTACACCTACCGGCTGCGTGTGTCGTCCACCGCGCTCGCTGTGCTTGAGGGCGAGTGGTCGCGGTGCCGCTGGATCTGGAACGAGTGCGTCGCCCGCTCCCGCAAGGCCCACCGCGAGAAGGACCCGGACGGCTGCGGACCGGCCCGGCTGGACAAGATGCTGACCGAGGCGCGCACCGCGATGGCGTGGCTGCGTGAAGGTGCGTCGGTTCCGCAGCAGCAGATCATCCGGGGCTTCGCCACGTCCCGCGCGAAGGCGCTCAAGGACATCGAGGCCCGGCTGCCGGTGAAGCAGCGTGCGGGGATGCCGCAGCCGAAGAGGAAGCGTGAGGCATTGCCGACGCTGAACTACACCAGGCGTGGATTCCGGCTCAAGGACGGCCGGCTGCATCTGGCGGGTGGGATCGTGCTGACGGTCGTGTGGTCCCGCGACCTTCCGGCCGACCCGTCCTCGGTGCGTGTGTACCAGGACGGCCTCGGCCACTGGTACGCCTCGTTCGTCGTCGCCGTGTCCACCGAGCCGCTGCCCGCCACGGGTCGCGTGATCGGAATCGACTGGGGCGTGAAGGAGACCGCGACCACCACCAGCGACACCCACGACCTTCCCCACGCCGAGCACGGCCGGACAGCCGCGCAGCGTCTCGCCCGCTACCAACGGCAGATGGCGCGGCGTCGCCGGCCCAAGGGCAAGCCGCAGTCGAAGGGCTACCGCAAGGCGCAGTGGCAGGCCTCGAAGCTCCACAAGAAGGTTGCCCGGCAGCGGCAGGACACAGGCCGCAAGTGGGCCAAGGCTGTTGTCCGGGATCATGACGTGCTCGCCGTCGAGGACTTCCGTCCGAAGTTCCTCGCCGGGACCACCATGGCCCGTAAGGCCGCTGACGCCGCGATCGGCGCGACGAAGACGGCCCTGATCGAGATGGGACGCAAGCACGGCCGCGTCGTGCACCTGATCAACCCCGCGCACACCACGATGGACTGTGCGCACTGCGGTGTGAGAGCCAAGCACCGCCTACCTCTTTCCGAGAGAACGTATACGTGCACCGCGTGCGGAGTCTCCTCCCCCAGGGACAAGAACTCCGCCCGCGTGATGCTCGTCCGGGCTGGTCTCATCCCGGCTGGTGCTGATCGTGGAAGCCCGCACCGTCCGTTGGACGTTGCGGCAGCGTGAGCCAGGAATCCCCGTCCCTTTCAGGGCGGGGAGGATGTCAATTGCCGAGTCCGAGCATGGCGGCGATGCGGTTGTACTGGATCTCGTTGCTGCCGGAGTAGATGGTGCCGGCGACGGCGTTGCGCACGTCCTTCTCCAGCCCGTACTCCGACATGTAGCCGTTGCCGCCGAAGACCTGGACGGCGGCCAGCGAGGTGGCGAGGTTGGACTCGCTGGTCAGCAGCTTGGCGATGGCCATGTCGACGGTGACGTTCTCGCCGGCCTCCAGGCGCTGGGCGGTGTCGTAGAGCCACTTGCGGGCGGTCTCCAGGCGGATCTTGGTGTCGACGATCTTGTTGGCGACCGACTGGTAGGAGCCGATGGGCCTGCCGAAGGACATCCGGGTCTTGGCGTAGTCCAGGCAGCGGGCCAGGCGGTGCTGCATCTCGCCGGTGTTGACGATGAAGGAGTAGAGGATCTCGCGCTTCATGACGTGGTCCAGGACGAGGAAGCCGCCGCCCACGCGCCCGAGGACCCGGTCCGCGGGCACGCGCACGTCGTCGAGGTGGACCTCGGAGAGCGGGGAGGTGCGCAGGCCCATCTTCTTGATCGGGTTGCCGGTGCTCAGGCCCGGCATGCCGCGGTCCAGGAGGAAGGCGGTCACGCCCAGGGCGCCGCCCTGGGGGTGGGTGCGGGCGTAGACGACGATGACGTCGGCGACGGGGCCGTTGGAGACGAAGGTCTTGGCGCCGGTGAGGACGAAGTGGTCGCCGTCGCGCACCGCGCGGGTGCGCATCCGCATGGCGTCCGAGCCGCCCTCGGACTCGGTGATGGCGTGCGCGCCGATCGCCTCCCCGGAGGCGATGCGCGGCAGGTAGGCCTCCTTGAGGGCGGGCGAGCCGAAGGCCTGCAGGGGCACGCCGGTGGAGGCCATGGAGGTGGTGACGCAGAAGTTGAGGCCGCCGTCGCGGCAGTGCTGCCCCAGGCCCTCCAGGACGTACATGGTGGTCAGCAGGGACTGCCCGAGACCGCCGTGGGCCTCGTCGAAGGGCAGGGACAGGATCCCGGTCTTCTGGATCAGGCGCCATTTGTCGTGGGAGAAGGCGGCCTGCTCGTCGCCTTCGATGTGGCCGGCGCTCAGGTCGTCGCCGAAGCGGGCCAGTGCCTCGCGCAGGGCGTCCTGGTCGGCGTTCCAGCGGATCACGGTGGTGCCGCCTTCCTCCCGGGCCCGCCGCTCACCGGGGGCCCGGGTGTCCAACCGGCGCGGGGCGCACCGGCGTTCAGTGGCTTGACTCGCTTGACGGGCTTGATTGGTGCGGCGGGCTTGAATGGTGTGGCGGGCGGGGCCCGGGTGACGGGTGTGGCCCGTCCGCCGGGCCCGGGGCCGGCTCCGGCTCGCCTCGGCCGGCCCCGGTGGCGCCGGCACCGTTCTAGTAGGCGGAGGAGTTGTGGGCGTCGAGCTGGTGGACCTCGTCGCCGCGCAGGGCCGGGGAGAAGACGCACACCAGGCGCATGTCCTCGTGGGGGGAGGCGACCAGGTAGTGGGCGTCGTGCTCGTCCAGGGCGTACAGGCGCCCGGGGGTGATGGGGTGGGCGTTGCCGTCCATGTCGACGACCTCGCCGGAGCCGGCGATGCAGTAGCAGGCTTCCAGGTGGTTGCGGTACTCCAGGCGGGACTTGGTGCCGGCGTTGACGATGGTGTCGGTGAGGCTGTAGCCGAGGCCGTCGCTCTCCACAAGGAAGCGGCGGGACAGGCCGTTGCCCCACTCGACGGTCTTCACGTCGTCAAGGTCGCGGATCAGCATGCGGGTTCTGCCTCTCTGGTGGCGGTGGTGAGGGTGACGGCGGTGCCGGTGGTGGTGCCGGTGGTGCCGGTGGTGGTGCTGGTGGTGGTGCTGGTGGTGCGGGTGGGTCCGCCCGCCCGCGGGGGGTGGGGCGGGCGGAGTTCACGGAGGAAGGCGCGCAGCGCCGCGAGGGGGTCGGTGCCGGCGTTCAGGGCGGCCTCGATGCGTTCGACGGCGGCGGAGCCGACGACGGCCGCGCGGGCGCCGGTGGCCGCGACGGCCTCCAGGTCGGCGGCGCTGCGCACGCCGAAGCCGATGGCGACGGGGGTGGCGGGGGCGGCCCGGTTCAGGGCGGCGACGGTGGCCTTCAGGGTGCGGTGGCCGGCGGCGGGTGCGGTGCCCGAGCGTCCGTAGTGGGCGACCAGGTACACGTAGGCGCCGTGGGCGGTGCGGGCGGCCTCGGTGAGGACGCCGGGGCCGGAGGTGGCGTAGCAGGTGGCGACCTGGGGCAGGCCGGCGGCGTGGCAGGCCTGCTGCCAGGCGGGGCGCCGGCGCGGGGGCAGGGCGTGGACGAGCAGGGCGTGGGCGCCGGCGGCGGCGATCGCCCGTGCGGTCTGTCCGGGGTCCGGTCGGCGCAGGCTGTGGGACCAGTCGGCGAGCAGCGCGATCTTCAGGCGTTTGAGCTGCGGGACGAGGTCGGCGAGTTCGGCCAGGACGGTGTCCAGGGTGGTGCCGGCGGCCAGGGCTCGGGCGGCGGAGCGGCGGATGACGGGGCCGTCGGTGGGCGAGTTGGGGAAGGGGACGGCGAGTTCGAGGACTTCGACGCCTTCGTCGTCGAGCATGCGGGCGGTCTCGGCCAGCGGGGCGGGCGGGTCGCCGGCGTTGAGGAACACCGCGAGCGCGGGGCGCCCGTCGGGGCGCTCGGGCAGGAACGGGCGCTCGGGCAGGAACGGGCGCTCGGGCGGGAACGGGCGCTCGGGCGGGGACAGGTGTTCAGACACCGGCCACCGCCTTCTCCCCCGCCGCCGTGCCGCCGGTGGTCTCGACCGCTCTGGGCGCAGCGGGCGGTGCCGTCGTGCGGAGTGCGGTGGCCGTCGTGCGGGGGGTGCGCAGGCGCAGGGCCAGGGCGTGGGGGGCGCCGTCGGCGAGGGCGTCGAGGGCGGCGGTGTGGGCGGTGGGCCAGTGGGTGTGGCGTCCGGAGGCGATCGCGAGGGCGGCGGCGTTGAGGGCGATGGTGTGGGTGGCGGTGCGGCCGGCGCGGCCGGCGAGGGCGTCGAGGAAGTGGCCGGTCAGGTCGCCGGGGTGGGGGGCGAGGTCGGCGAGGGTGCCGGTGTCGGGGGCGAGGGATCCGGCGGGCAGGTGGATGGTGGTGTGGGGGGTGTGGAGGGTGTTGTCGGCGAAGGGCAGCAGTTCGTCGGCGCCTTCGGTGTTGTGGGCCAGCCATACCTGGCGTCCGCTGTCCTGCGTGCTGGTGTGGGTGGTGAGGTCGCGCAGGGCGGTGAGGGGGGCGGTGGCGCAGACGCCGGTGAGCTGGGCGGTGACGGGGGCGGTGGCCAGGAAGGGGCCGAGCGCGTTGAGGAAGCGGCCGAAGGGCTTGAGGGTGAGCGGGTGGAGCAGGCGGGCCAGGCGGGTGAGGGCCGGCGGGTAGACGTGCGGGCCGGCGAAGGCGATGTTGTGGCGGGCCAGGTGGTCGGCGGTTTCGGTGTGGGAGGAGGTGAGGGTGATGCCCAGGCGTTCCAGCAGGTCGATGGAGCCGGCCGTGCTGGTGTAGGCGCGCGAGCCGGTCTTGACGACGGGTACGCCCATGCTGGCTGCGGTCAGGGCGGCGGCGGTGGAGAGGTTGAAGGTGGCCGGTCCGCCGCCGGTGCCGACGATGTTGGCGCTGCCCGGGTGGGCGGGGCCGGGGTCGGGGCTGCGTTCGGTGAGGGAGGTGGTGAGGGCGGCGAGGGTGGCGGTGTCGGGCAGGCGGGTGGCGAGGCTGGCCAGCAGGGCCGCCGCCTGGGCCCGGTCGCTGTCGCGGGCCGGGCCCTGGGCGGAGGCGTCCAGCCGGTCCCACCACGAGCGCCAGGTGTCCAGGTGGACGGGCCGGGCGGCGATCAGGTCGGTGAGGGCCGGGTGCACGGGGCTCAGCCGCCGGCGACGGTGGCGGTGGCGGCGAGCGCGCGGCGCTGGGCGATGAAGGCGTCGATCGCCTGCACGGAGCGGAAGTTGTTCGGGTCGAGGTCGGTGTCGTCGACCGGCAGGGCGAAGTGGTCCTCGACCCAGGCGATCAGCTTCAGGACGCCGAGGCTGTCGATGACGCCGTCGGTGAGCAGGTCGTGGTCGTCGGCGAGCTGCTCGGGGGTGATGTCGGGCAGGAACTCCTCGATCAGGAACTTCTTGATCTGCGCGATGTTGCTCATGATGGTCGCAACTCCCTTGAAAGGTTCAGGACTTCCGGAAACAGGACTTTCGGGAACAGGACGGCGGGGAACAGGACTTTCGGGAACCGGGCGGCGGGGAACCGGGCGGCGGGGAGCGGGACTTTCGGGAACCGGGCGGCGGGGAACCGGGCGGCGGGGAGCGGGACTTTCGGGAACCGGGCGGCGGGGAGCGGGGCGGCGGGCGGGGTGGTCAGAGCGCGGGGCGGGTGGTGTCCGGGCCGGCGCCGGCGAGGACGGCCTTGCGGTCGACCTTGCCGGTGGGGGTCTTGGGCAGCGGGGTGTCGTGGATGGCCAGGCGTTCGGGTACGGCGGCGCGTGGCAGGTTGGCGGCCAGGTGTTCGCGCAGGGTGAGGGTGTTGAGGGCGGAGCCGGGGGTGCGGTGGACGGCGGCGTGCAGGCGCTTGCCGGTCAGCGGGTCGCTTTCGGCGGCGACGGCGGCCTCGCGGACCTCGGGGTGGGCGAGCAGGACGCGCTCGACCTCGGCGGTGTTGACGGCGACCCCGCGGACCTTGACCTGGAAGTCGGCGCGTCCGGTCAGGTGCAGGCGGCCCTGGTCGTCGCGCACGGCCAGGTCGCCGGTGCGGAACCAGCGCCGGCCCTCTCCGGCGCCGTCGGGCTGGGTGGTGAAGCGGCCCGCGTCGCGGGAGCGGTCGAGGTAGCCGGCGGCCTGGAAGGGCGTGGAGACGTACAGTTCGCCGCTGCCCGGGCCGGTCACGGGGGTGCCGTCGGGGGCGGCGAGCAGGGTGCGCACGCCGGGCAGCGGGGTGCCGATGGGCACCGGCAGGGCGGCGGTGGCGTCCAGGGCGTCGAGTTCGTGCAGGAAGCTGTCGTTGGTCTCGGTGCAGCCGTAGATGTTGTACAGGCGCGCGGCGGGCAGCAGGGCGGGCAGCGCGGCCAGGGTGCGGGCGTCGATCGCGTCGCCGGTGAACGCGGCGTGCTCGACGCTGTCCAGCACCGTGGCGGTGCCCGGGGCCCGGGCCCCGCTCTGGGCGGCGGCCTGGGTGAGCAGGGCGTAGCACAGGGGGACGGCCTGCAGGACGTGGGGGCGGTGGCGGGTGAGCTGGGTGAGGAGGTGGCGGGCGGACAGGGCGTGGGCGGGGTCCAGGAGCAGGACGGTGCCGCCGGCGGCGAGGGTGGCCCAGACGTCGAGCAGGCACAGGTCGAAGTTGAGGGGGGCGTAGTTGGCGACGACGCGGCCGGGGCCGAGGTCGAAGGTGTCGTGGGCCCAGGTGGTGAAGCGGTCGACGGCGCTCTGGGCGAGGGGGACGATCTTGGGCAGGTCGGTGGAGCCGGAGGTGGTGAGCATGAAGGAGGTGCCGGCGGCGAGGGTGGGCACGCCGGGGTGGGTGGTGGTGGGCAGGGCGGGCGGGTTCTGGCCGGCGGGGGTGAGCAGGTGGCGGGCGCCGGCCTGGGTGTGGAGGGCGGCGAGCAGGGCGGGGGCGAGCTGGGGGGAGGGCAGCAGGAAGGGGCGGCGTTCGGTGAGGCAGGCCAGGACGAGGGCGATGGCCTGGGGGGATTTGGTGGCGTGCAGGGCCACGGGTTCGCCGGGGGCCAGGTCCAGGGCGTTCAGGCGCCGGCGTTCGCGCTGGGTGAGGTGGGCGAGTTCGCGGTAGGTGACGGCGTGGTCGTGCCAGAGCAGGGCGGTGGCGTCGGGGCGGCGGCGGGCGTGGGCGGTGAACGCGTCGGGCAGTGACAGCGGCGGCACCGGGGCGTGAACGGCGGGGGCGGCCGGGGCGGGGGCGGGGTCGGGGGTGGTCATGGCGGGTCACTCCCCCGCCGGGGCGAGGGTCGCCCAGCCGGCCTTGACGGCGGTGGTGGTGGCGGTGGCGAGGGTGAAGCGCACGACGGTGCCCCGGTCGTGGGGGTGCAGGGTCAGGCGCAGCGGGGTGTGCGGGGTGGTGGGGGCGGCGAAGCGGGCGCCGAGGGCGGTGATGCGGGTGGGGTCGCCGTCGGCGTGGCGGTCGGTGATCTCTTCGGCGGCCAGGGCGAGCAGGTGCATGCCGTGGGCGATGGTGGCGGGGAAGCCTGCGGCGCGGGCGGCGTGGTCGTCGAGGTGGATGGGGTTGAGGTCGCCGGCGGCGTGGGCGTAGGCGTGGATGTCGGCGGGGGTCAGGGTGTGGGTGAGGGTGTGGGGTTCGGTGTCGGGGGTGGTGCCGGGGTGGGTGGTGGGGGGAAGGGTGCCGTGGGGGGTGGTGCGGGTGGCGCCGAGGAGGAGGGCGGCGGTGGTGAGGTCGGCGATCGGGGTGCCGTGGGGGGTGGTGAGGCGGGTGGTGAGGGCGATGCGGGTGCCGCGCGCCTCGCGGCGGGCGGCGGTGACGGTGACCTCGATGTCGGTGTCGGTGCCGGGGAGCAGCGGGTGGTGGGTGCGGATCTCCTGGGCGAGGTGGACGACGCCGGTGAAGGTGTCCTCGCCGGTGGTGAGGGCGGCCACGGTGTGCTGGGCGAGGGTGTGGGCGAGGACGAAGGGGTGGGTGGGGCAGGCGGCCTGGGTGGTGGCGGGGGTGAGGCCGGTGCGGGCGGCGGTGCGGTAGGCGTTCAGGGCGGCGGCGGTGACGGGCACGCGGGTGCGGAACGCCGGGGCCGGGGCCGGGGCGGGGGCAGCCGGGGTCGGGGCGGGGGTCGTGGTCATGCGGGGGTCACCACCAGGGTCGAGTTGTGGCCGCCGAATCCGAAGGAGTTGGACAGGGCCGCGCCGGGGCGGATCGGGCGGGGGCGGTCGTGGACGACGTCGATGTCCAGGCCCGCTTCGGTGGTTTCGTGGTTGGCGGTGGGCGGGACCAGGCGGTTGTTCATGGCCTGGATCGCGGCGATCAGTTCGACGGCGCCGGCGGCGCCGATCAGGTGGCCGATGACGCCCTTGGTGGAGGTGACGGGCACCGCGTGGGGGCCGAAGACGGTGCGCAGGGCGGCGGCTTCGGCGCGGTCGTTGTGGATCGTGGAGGTGCCGTGGGCGTTGACGTGTGCGATGTCGGCGGGGCCGAGGCCGGCGTCGGTGAGGGCGGCGCGCATGGCGGCGGTGGCGCCGGCGCCGTCGGGGCGGGGGTTGGCCAGGTGGTAGGCGTCGGCGCTGGAGCCGTAGCCGGCCAGCAGGGCGTAGGGGGTGCGGGCGCGGGCGCGGGCGTCGTCCAGGCGTTCCAGGACCAGGAAGCCGGCGCCTTCTCCCATGACGAAGCCGTCGCGGTGGGTGTCGAAGGGGCGGGAGGCGCGGGCGGGGTCGGTGTTGCGCTGGGAGTGGGCGCCGAGGTTGCC
Source organism: Kitasatospora sp. NPDC048722 (assembly GCF_040650235.1). Taxonomy (NCBI): domain Bacteria; kingdom Bacillati; phylum Actinomycetota; class Actinomycetes; order Kitasatosporales; family Streptomycetaceae; genus Kitasatospora; species Kitasatospora sp. NPDC048722. The sequence continues at coordinate 4,976 of NZ_JBEZGX010000077.1, read as the reverse complement.
GAACGCGGCGAGGGTGACGGGGGTCAGGGTGGCCTCGCAGCCGCCGGCGATCACGACGTCGGCGCGGCCGGTGGCCAGGAGCATCGCGCCGTGGCCGATGGCGTCCGCGCCGGAGGCGCAGGTGGTGGCGATCGTCAGGGCCGGGCCGTTCCAGGACAGGCGCATGGCGATCTGGGCGGCGGCGGCGTTGGGCATGGTGATCAGCGGCATCAGCGGCGAGACCCTGAGCGGGCCGTGCTGGGTGTAGGCGGCGGACTCGCGGTCGCTGGTGGTGCGTCCGCCCACCGCGTTGCCGACCACGATGGCCGAGCGTCCGGGCCCGGGGTGGGGGGAGCCGGCGTCGCGGTGGGCGGCGAGGGCGGCCAGGGTGGCGTAGTGGGCGAAGGGGTCCAGGCGGCGGGCGTCCTTGGCGGGCAGGGCCTGGTCGTGCGGCAGGTCGGTGACGGGGCAGCCCAGGCGTACCCGGTGGCGGGCCAGGGCCGGGTCGGTGAGGGCGCGTGCGGTGGGGCGTCCCTGGCTGACGGCCTGCCAGAACTCCTGGGGGCTGTGGCCGGCGGGGCTGATGACGCCCAGGCCGGTGACCGCGATCTCGGGCCGTGGGGGCCGGTGCGGTCCCGGGGGGTGCGGGGAGTGCGGGTGGGGTGGTGGTGTGGGGGCGGGCATGCGGGTCGTCCTCCCTTCGGCCGGGCGGCGCGGGTCAGATGAGGCCGGTCTGGGCGGCGGCGGTCAGGAACGCGTCGGCGGCGAAGTCGATGTCGGCGGCGCTGTGGCGGGCGGTGACGGCGATCCGCAGCCGGGCCAGGTCGTTGGGCACCGCGGGGGTGACCACCGGCAGGCCGATCACCCCGGCCTTGCGGCAGGCGGTGGCGTAGTCGTAGGCGGCGTCGTCGGAGCCGGCGATGACCGGGATGACGGCGGTTCGGCTGTCCATGGTGCGGATGCCCGCCGCGTTCAGGCGTGAGCGCAGGCGTTCGGCCTGGATCTGGGTGTGGGTGACGCGCTCGGGCTCGCGGCGCAGGATCCGCAGGGACTCCAGCGCGGCGCCGCTCTGTGCGGGGCCCAGGGCCGCGGAGAACAGGAACGGGCGGGCGGCGTAGCGCAGGTGGCCGATCAGGTCGGCGCTGCCGGCGACCCAGCCGCCCATGGAGGGGATGGCCTTGGAGAGGGTGCCGAGCTTGACGTCGACGCGGTAGCGGTGGCCGAAGTGCTCCTCGATGCCGCCGCCGCTCGCGCCGATCACGCCCAGGGCGTGGGCCTCGTCGACCATCAGGAGGGCGCCGTGGCGGTCGCAGACCTCGCGCAGTGCCGGCAGCGGGGCGATGTCGCCGTCCATGGAGTAGACGCTGTCGACGATCACCAGGCGCACCCCGGTGGTGGAGGCGGCCTTCAGGCGGCGCTCCAGGTGCTCGACGTCGTTGTGGCGAAAGCGCGTCACGGTGGCGCCCGACAGGCGGCAGCCGTCGACGATGCTGGCGTGGTCGTACTTGTCGATCAGGACGGTGTCGCCCTGGCCGACCAGGGCGCCGACGGTGCCGACGTTCGCCGCGTAGCCGGAGCCGAAGACCAGCGCCCGCTCGCGGCCGGCGAAGCGGGCGACCTCCGCCTCCAGTTCCTCGTGCAGCGGGATCGTGCCGGCCAGGGCGCGTACGCCGTGGTTGCCGGTGCCGTAGACGTCGACGGCGGCCTTGGCCGCGGCCACCACCCGCTCGTCGCCGGCCAGTCCGAGGTAGCTGTACCCGGACATCATGAGCAGCCGCTCGCCGTCCAGGTCGCAGTAGGCGCTGTCGCGTTCCATCGTGTAGGCGACGAAGCTGTTGCGGCGCGAGGCGTCGAACTCCAGCGCGCCGACGCGCTCCAGCGTCTGGTCCAGCTTCGGCTGAAGGCGCTGCCATGCTGCGGTGGCCATACTGCTCACTCCTCACGGGCAAGGGGGATGCGGGGACGGGCGGCGGGGGAAACCGGCCGGGGGGCGGCGGGGTGCCGGACCCGGGAGTGCGGGGGTGCGGGGGTGCGGGTGCCGTGGTGCGGGGGTGCGGGGGTGCGGGTGCCGTGGTGCGGGGGTGCCGTGTTCCCGGGGGTGCGGGTGCCGTGGTGCGGGGGTGCGGGGGTGCCGTGTTCCCGGGGGTGCTTTGCCGGGACCGGTGCTCCCCTTTTCCCCTGTACGGGCTTTCCCGGGGGGCGGGGTTTCCCGGTGCCGGGTTTTCGGGTGCGGGTTTTCTCGAAGTGTCCACGCGGGGTGCTCAAGGATGGCTACATTTCTACGGCAGGAAGCGCAAGGCGGCCGCAACAGCCCGGTTCCCGGCCTGCGGTAACGCTCTGACGTGCGGAAACCCTGCGCCTACGACGCATGGACCGGCCGGCGGGTATGTTTCACCGACCGGTGTTGACACCGTGCAAGCCGCCGAATGTATGGTCGAAATCCGCCGGAACGAAAAAACCGAACGGCTGGTCGGCGTGCATTTTTCCGGTCCGGGTTTCTTTCCAGGGCCCGCGGCCCGGCACCGCCGCCCGCGGGCCGCGCCGCGGCTCAAGGGGGTTGGAGCTATGTTGAACGGCTTGCGGGACGACGGTGCGTCGGGCAGATCGGGGGCGCCGTCATGCTGATCCGCCTGACCGGCCTGGTGACCGTCGAACACGACGGCGCCGCCCCGCAGCACCTGTCCGGCGCCCAGGCACAGGTGGCCTTCGCCCGTCTGGTGCTGGAGCGCTTCGCCGGCACCGGGCGCGACGCGCTGGCCGACACCGTGTGGCCCGACGGCCTGCCCGACACGTGGGCCTCGGCGCTGCGCAGCGTGGTCTCCCGGGTGCGGGCGTTCGTCGCCGCCCCGGGTCAGGGGCCGGGGGCGACGCCGCTGGTCTCCCAGGGCGGGCGCTACGTGCTGCGCCTGCCGGCGGACGCGGCGGTGGACGTGGAGGTGGCGGCGAGCGCGGTCGGCGAGGCCGGCGAGGCGTTCGGCGCCGGCGCCTACCCGGTGGCGCAGCAGCTGGCGGCCGGGGCGATCGCGAACCTGCGCGGTTCCTTCCTGCCCGACCACGACGGCGAGTGGGCGTGCGGGGTGCGCGACCACGTCGAGGAACTGCGTATCTGCGCCCTGGAGACGGCGAGCCTGTCGGCCTCCGCGCTGGGCGAGGAGCACCACGCGCTGCGCTGGGCGGAGGAGGCGGTGCGCCGTGCCCCGTTCCGCGAGAGCGCCTACCGCTGCCGGATGGCCGCGCTGGCCGCGGCCGGCAACCGGGCCGAGGCGCTGCGCTGCTACCAGCAGCTGCGCCAGGTCCTCGCGGAGGAGCTGGGCATCGACCCGGGCCCCGAGTCCCAGGACATGTACCTGTCGCTGCTGCGCTCCCCCGCCCCGGCCGCCGACGCGCCCCTCCCGGCCCCGGCCGCCGCGCCGGGCGCCGCGCCCGCGGTTCCCGCCGTGCCCGCGGTGGACCCGGTTCCCGCGGTGCCCGTGGTGCCCGTGGTGCCCGCGGTGGACCCGGTGCTGATGGGGATCTTCGAGCCCCTGCCGCCGGGGCGCTGGAGCAGGTCCGGGCCCCCGGTGCGCGCCGCCTGACAGCCCGCCCCCGGGGGCACCCGGGGGGCGGGCCCCGGGGGCTCCCGGGGGCCCCGGGGGCTCCCGGGGGGGTGGGCCCCGGGGGCGGGCCCCTTCCTCCCCGCCCCTTTCTCCCCGCTCCTTCCTCTCGTCCTCTCGTCCTCTCGTCCTTTCCTCCCCCGCCTCCCCCTGCTTTCCTCCCCGTCCCTCCCTTTCCCGCCCCGCCTCTGCGTGTCCGTGCCCGGTTCTTCGCGGGTTCTCCGCGGGTTCTTCGCCGGGGATGTCCCCGGCGTGTTGCGGGCCGGTTGCGGTGGGCGGGCGGGCCTCGTGCGGGAGGGTGGGCGTAGTAGCGTCATGACCCGAAGTCGCGCACCGCGCGCGGCGGTTCACGACGACAAACCGAACGGACGGGGGCCTGGATCTTGGGAAGGGGTGGTGGGTGTGGGACGGACGCGCGCTACGGCGCGGGTGATCGAGCACCCGGGCGTGGAGGACCTGAGCGTCCAGCAGGTACTGGAGGCGCTGGCGGACCCCGCCCGCAGATCGGTGGTCTGCCGGCTGGCCCGCGAGGACGCTGACCTCAGCTGCGGCTCCTTCGATCTGCCCGTCTCCCGTTCCACCTCCACCCACCACTTCAACGTCCTGCGCCAGGCCGGCCTGCTGCGCCAGTACTACGTGGGCACCACCAAGATGAACGCCCTGCGCGCCGAGGAACTCGAACACCGCTTCCCCGGCCTGCTCACCGCGGTCGTCGCCGCCGCCCACGCCGAGACCGCCCCGGGCCCCGGCCGCCCGGTCCACCCGGCACGCGAGGCGGCCCGGCCCCGCTGACCCCGGCCCCGCCCCGCCGCCGCGTGCCGGGCCGGCGGCGGGGAGCGGGGGACGGTCGGCCGCGCACGGCCCACCCGGCGGCGAACCCGGCGACGCCCCGGGCTTGTTGACGCCGGGCGGGCGTCGGCCGGGGCACCCGGCGCGGCGGCGCAGCACCCCGGCACCCCCGCGCGGTGGTGACACACCGTCCGCCGGACGCCCCGGTGCCCGCCCGGGCGGTGTCAGGTCCCCAGGTGGCCGACGAGGCTGCCGCGCACCGGGTCCCACCGCTCGACGCGGACACCGGCGAGCACCCCCGCACCGCCAGGCGCTGCCCGTCGCCGCCCGCATGCGCCACCACGAACGCCGGACCCGGCTCGTCCGCCGGTGCCACCGTCCGGCGGCAACGGTCCCGCCGACGACGATCACCCGCGAGCCCTTGCCCGTCGCCGCCCGCGCCGCGCCCCTTTCCCGGACGCCCCGTCACACGACGGCCCGCACCGCACCGGCCCGCACCGCACCGGGCCGCCAACGCCGTCGCCGTGCTGGACGGCCTCCTCGCGCTCCTCGGTGGGGGCTTCGAGCGGGACGGCGGAGAGGTCCTTGAGCAGCCAGGCGACCTCGTCGGGGCGG
>NZ_JBEZGX010000076.1:0-35296 GCF_040650235.1 Kitasatospora sp. NPDC048722 | reverse complement strand
ACCACTCACCGAGTTCCTTGGGGTCGGTGGTGGGAAGGCCCGCGTAGCCGACGGCCCAGGCCTGCCTCACCTGGCACCACCTGTGCCCCCGTCAGCCTGACCGCCGCGGTCGCGTCGATGTCGAGCTGACCTTGGCGGGGCGCTTCGCAGCCGCTTGCCCATGCTCATATGAGCCTTCACGACCGTCGGAGACGTCCCAGCAGGCATTCAGTGCGCACTCGGGGGCGCTCGTGGACCAGGGTGGTGGCCTGCCGAGCGGTCTGTGGCTGAACGGGCGGGTGATGGGTCAGTGGCGGCGCCGCCGGGCGAGACCTGTCAGTACCAGGGCTGTGCCGACGCACAGGGCGATGGCCGCCGCGGCAGCGGCGGTGGCGGTGCTGCTCGTGCCAGTGCGGGCGAGTTCGCCGTTGGCCGAGGAAGTGGCGCTTCCGGTCGGCTCGTCGGTCGCACTGGTGGGCCCTGCGTCAGCTGCACGGCTAGTGGTGGTGGTGGGCTCGGGGGTTCGGGACGGTCGTGGTGAGTCGGACGGAGCGGCGCTGGGGGATGGTGCCGGTGTGCCGCCGCCGGTCCCGGGTTCTTCGGGCTCGGTGGTGTTGCCCGGGTCCTCGGGCTCGCCGCCGCTTCCGGGATCGCTCGGGTCTTCCGGGCTACCGGTGGGCGGTGGAGTGGTGTCGGCCGCGGTCCATTCCACCTTCGCGCTCGCGCTGACGCGGAGCTGGCCGTCACCGCCCACCAGAAGGAGGTCCTGGCTGTTCGAACTGACCAGCGCCCTGCCCACCGGGGCTGGGACCGAGGCGGTCGCGGTGACCGTACCGCTGCCCGGCGCCGCGCCGGCCGGAGCCTTCAGGAACAAAGGGTCGCCGCTCTTGGCAGGGCGGGTCAGCGCACCATGACTGTCGGAGAGGAGGTTTCCCGCCCGGTCCGTCAGCGTCACACCAGCTGTGACCGCCTCCGGGTCGAGGAATGCGCCGACCGGATCACCGGTGGAGGTGATCGTCACCGGGCCGAGTACCGACCCGGCCTTCCCCGTGACCGTGTCAGGGGAGAGCGAGAGCGGGACGGCCGGTTCGGGAGTGTCGACGGCGTGCGAGGCCAGGTAGTCGGCGAGCTTGGCCCCGACCGGATCCCATGGCACGCCGGTGACGTGGTTTGTGATGCGCCAGATGGCGGCCTGAGTCGCGCCGGCTGCTGCGTTCCTGGAAAGCTTGCCGCCGACGAGCTTGCCGAGCTCGTCGGCGGTGATCTTCGGGTAGCCGTGCTGGAGGATCCAGTTGACCTTCCCGGCATCGGGGTTGTCCTTCAGCGTGGGCACGCTGGACAAAGCGCCATCGTGGTACAGCGAGCCCTTCAGCACAGGGGTGCTGGCTTCGAGGCAGTAGGTGACGAACGTAGCTCCGTCGGCGGTCGTCACCCGGATCAGACCGCCGACGGACCCGTCGTCCTCGGCACCGCTGAAGCTGATGTAGTCGCTTTCGACGAGGTCTGCGCTCTGGAGGACCGTGGCCGACGCAGCGTCACCCTTCGAGCCTCCGCCCGCCGCCGAGGCCGTTACCGGTCCGAGCCCGCCGGCGGCCAGCATCCCGGCCGCGAGTACGACGGCTGCCGTTTGCGTTGTGTATTTCCACTTCACTGCTGCTTTCTCCCATGTGGCGATAGGGCCCGCCGGCTCCGATGCCGAGCGGAACAGAAATTCTGTCCGCCCCACCCTTCCCGCCGGGACTTCGCCCTGGTAGATACCGCCGATCTATTGCGTCATAGGGACGACCTATGGCGTGCGAGCGCCGACACGGGCAGACTAATGCCGCTGGTGGCGAAAACATCTGCTATGTGGAGAAAGGAGGTTGTGGTGACTTCCGTCTTCCTCGACGCAGGACTAAAGGGCTGCGGGTCAGGACTTAAGTCCCGGATTTGAGTGAAGAGCGTACAGCCGCTTCCGTTCTGTCGCTTCGTGTGCAAAAGTTCTGGAGGCGAGATCACTTCGCCTCGTCCGCCTGGGCTCTGCCTTCAGGGGCTGACAGGCCCTGTGGGCTCTCGACCTCCTCGACCTCGGGCTACCGGCGCCTGGTGCGGAAACGGGGCGTCAGGCCGGTGATCCCCCGCCGTGAGTACTCCACGGATCAGGTCTCGGAGCCCAGCGCTGGGTCGTCGAGCGTTGCGCGCCAACGAGGCGCGCTACTTCAAGAACAAGCAGCTCGGCCGATCCGGTGTTCGGGTCATACAGACCTGGAACAGCCGAGAGAAGTAGGGAGGGTCGGCGGTCGGCTGCGCCGTCACGCGGGCGTGACTGTTGCACGCGGCGACTCGAAATCATGGCTCTGACCTGCAGAGATGTCAGGTGCGATCCCACGCGGGGAGCTCTTCAGGCGGTCGACTAGACAACTCGCCAAAGCCGCGGAACCTCCCACTGAGGTTCTCGTGTGCGGGGTGATCGAGTCTCATGTCTGAGCTCGTTTGGCAGGGGCTGCTCGTATCTATGCTGACCTTTTGCTGACCTCATCTGACGGACCATCAGTCGGGCAGCCTGCTGGGTGCTGCTGGTCGAGTCGCCGATCTCGGCGCTGGCGCGGCTTCACGGTTGATCGTGAGACCGCATATGTCCGTGCGTTCGTCGGTAGCCATGGCTACCGGGACACGCCCCCGGTCAAAGCCTCTTCGGCTCGGAGCAGTTCACGATGGACGAAGCCCGCGACAACCATCACGACCACGTCTCCCGCGGTGATCAGCCACTGCCCGCCCAGGATGCTGAACAGCGTGATGAAGCCCACGGAGTACACCACGGGCATGGTGTGCAACGCACTGGCAGCACCATAGAGCTTGTAACGTGCCAGGCGCCCGGCGGCGACCGCCAGGGCTACCCCTGCCAGGCCGGGCAGTCCGCACACGATGACCGTCAGCATCCACCCGAAAACGCTGCCGGCGGTCTGCGGGACCAGCCTCGCGGCGAGCACGGCGAAAGACCCGGCCAGGCAGACTCCGAAGGCTCCGGCCGCGCCCGCGGCCCGAGCGACGACACGCCGCACCCCCGCGTCGGCCGTATACGGCGACGCAACAGGTCCTCCAAGTTCCTGCAACCACACACGGCGCGCCTGAACGCCGAGGACGACCACCCACGTCACCACGGCCGCCGCCACCAGTGCGAAGAGCCCCCCGACAAGCACGTTCCCGCGATGGAAGGACACCGCGGACATCGCCACCGCGACGAAGACCACCAGCCCGACCAGCCGAACACCATGTCGTGCACGAAAGAGATGCCCTGGCCCCATGCTGACGATTGTCCCTCCACGGGCCGAGCCCAGCCCCCTGCTCTCCAATGCTCTAACGCTGATTTGACGTACAAACACTTCGCATATGACCTCGATGACCGCTCGACCTGCTGAGATCTCCAGGATCCGAGCACACGCGACGCGGCTCTCCTCCACGCTTCGAGATGTCGAGTAACGAAGCTTGAAGGAGAGCGATGCTCGATGCCTGTGGATCGGTCCCTGTTGGACGAGATCGTCCGTGAGGGGGCGAGGCGGATGCTGGCCGCTGCTCTCGAAGCCGAGGTAAACGCCCGGTTCTGAACCCCAGGGCTGTCAGGTGGCGGCCCGGTAGCGGTGGATGAGGGCGACGGCCATGGCGCCTTCGCCGACGCCGGAGGCGACGCGCTTGATCGATTGGGCCCGGACGTCGCCGGCGGCGAAGACGCCCGGGAGGCTGGTCTCCAGTAGGTGGGGCTCGCGGTTCAGGGGCCAGGACGAACGCGGACGGCCCGGTCGGGCGAGGTCGGGGCCGGTCAGCACGAAGCCGTGCTCGTCGCAGTCGACGGTGTCTCGGAGCCAGCCGGTGTGCGGGCGGGCGCCGATGAAGGTGAAGACGAAGCGGGCCGCCTCCTCGGTCCGCTCGCCGGTGCCGTCGTCGACCAGGGTGATGCGCTCCAGCCGCCGGTCGCCGTGGAAGGCCAGCACGCGGGTGTTGAGCCGGACGTCGATGGCGGGGGTGCGGCGGATCTCGTCGACCAGGTACTGCGACATCCCGGCCTCCAGCGAGGCGCCACGCACCAGCACGGTGACGCGTGCGGCGTACCGGGCGAAGTGGATCGCCGCCTGGCCGGCCGAGTTCGCGCCGCCGATGACGAAGACGTGGTGCGAGACGCACGAGCTGCTCTCGGTCGTCGCGGCGCCGTAGTACAGCCCCTCGCCCTCGAAGCGTTCGGCGCCGGGGGCGTCAAGGTGGTTGTAGGACACGCCGGTTGAGATGAGTACGGTCTCGGCGCCGATCTCCGTCCCGTCGGCCAGGGTCACGATCCGCACGTGACCGGCGGCGCGCAGGCCGACGGCGTCGACGGGGTGGAGCAGTTCGGCGCCGAACCGGCTCGCCTGGCTCACCGCGCGCCGGGCGAGGTCGCGGCCGGACAGGCCGGCGGGAAACCCGAGGTAGTTCTCGATGAGGCTGGAGGTGCCGGCCTGCCCGCCGGGTGAGTCGGAGTCGAGCAGCAGCGTTGTGAGCCCCTCCGAGGCGGCGTAGACGCCGGCGGCGAGGCCGGCCGGGCCGGCGCCGATGATGACGGTGTCGTAGTGCGGGCGGGAGGCGGTGGTGGCCAGGCCGAGTTTCTCGGCGAGCCAGGCGGTCTCCGGGGCGGCGATGACGTCGCCGTCGGGGAAGGCGACGAGTGGGAGCTCGGCCGAGCCGTGGCGGGCCAGAAGTGGTCGTGCGTCCTGGTCGGTCTCGGCGTCGAGGAAGCGGAAGGGCTGCCCGTTGCGGGTGAGGAAGTCGCGAACGGCGTGGGTGCGGGCCGACACCGCCGGGCCGATCACCCGGATGCCCCGGTAGGCGGGGCGGTAGGCGGCGAGCCAGTCCGTGAGCAGGTCGTCCAGGACGGGGTAGAGCCGTTCGGCGGGCGGGTCCCAGGGCTTCATCAGGTAGTAGTCCAGGCGCACCCGGTTGATCGCCGTGATCGCGGCGTCGGTCTCCGCGTACGCGGTGAGCAGGACGCGCCGGGCGTCGGGGAACCGGCCCACCGCCTCCAGCAGGAACTCGACGCCGGTCATGTCCGGCATCCGCTGGTCGACGAGGAAGAGTGCCGGGTCGTGACCTCGGTCGTCGAGTGCGTCGAGGACGGCGAGGGCCTCGGTGGCGGAGGAAGCGCCCAGGATCCGGTAGCGGTCCGCGTACGCGCCCCGCAGGTCGTGCCGGATGGCCCTCAGGACCTGCGGGTCGTCGTCCACGGCGAGGATGACCGGTTTGGCGGGCGGGGCCTCGGAGGTCACGCGGACTCCAGGAGGACGCGGTCGGCGAAGCACCACGCCCAGTCCTCGCCGGGCTGGTGCGAGGCTGCGAGCGGGTGGCCGGTGTCCCGGTAGTGGCGGCTCGCGTGGCGGCCCCGGGAGGAGTCGCAGCAGCCGACGTGTCCGCAGGTGAGGCATCTGCGCAGGTGCACCCACCCGGCGCCGGCTGCCAGGCACTCCTGGCAGCCGGCGGACTCGTCGACGGTGAGCGCGGGATCGATCCGGTCGAGGTGCGAGCAGGTGGACATGCGGGTCTCCGGTGTCTCCGGGAAGGGGCCGGGGCGTGGGGACACGCCCCGGCCGAGGAGGCGGTCAGGTGAGCGTCTTGGCGAAGTGCTCGGCGGCGAGTGAGGCCGCCTCGGCGACCGTCGGTTCGTCGTCGTAGAAGGCGAACTGGTCGCCCTTGGTCCAGACGAGCTCCTTGGGACCGGCCAGGCCGGCGTGGAACTTCTCGGCCCCCTGGGGGATGGCGCCGTCGCGGCTGTGGACCAGGAGAGTGGGCGCTGTGATCCTGCGCGCGGACGGGTGGGGGTCGAAGCCCAGCCACTGCGGCCAGGACATCACGGCGAACCGGTTGTCCCAGGCGGGTACGGCGCCGCGGCGCTGGTCCAAGTAGTAGGAGAAGGGGCCGAACATCGCGGCGTCCTGGTCGGTGGTGCTGACCGCCGGCACGTACTCGACGGCGTCGCCGTAGTCGTAGTGGCGCTGCGCGGCCAGGCCGGCCTCCGTCTTGCGGTGGACGCCCTCCGCGCCGCCGTAGATGGTCCGGACCAGCTCGGCGTCGTGCAGCCACGGGGCGATCAGGGCAAGGCTGCGCACGCGGTGGTCGCGTGCGGCGTTGACCGCGGTGTACCCGCTGCTCGCGCAGACGCCGAGGGCGCCGATGCGGCGCGGGTCGACCCGGGGGTGGTGTTCGAGGAAGCCCACGGCGGCATGGATGTCCCGGACCTTCCGGGACGGCGACTCCAGTTGCCGGGGCTCTCCTCCGGACTCTCCGAATCCGGTGAAGTCGAAGGCGAGGGCGGTGAATCCGGCCTCGGCCATCCGCCGGGCATAGGTGGCGGCCATCTGCTCCTTGACGGTGAGCCAGGAGCCGGTGACCACGATCGCGGGCAGTCGGCGATCGGTGGGGGTCGCGGGCCGGTACAGGGTGCCGAGGAGCTCGGTGCCGCCGCTGTCGAAGTCGATCTTCTCCATGTGGACCTGGTGAGGGGTCACAGCGCCCTCCCGTCGATCGCGCGCAGGATCTCGGACGGGTCGGTGAAGGACTTCCAGCGCACGATCTTCCCGTCCCGCACGGTGAGCCACTGGATGAACTCGACCTCGAACGGCCGGCCGGTCCGCTTGACCACGGACCGCTCGTGCAGGACGCCCATCGCCTCCTCGTCGTCGACGACGAGCCGCAGCAGGCGCTCCGGGCCGACCTCGACCACGTCGGTGAACACCTTCAGGCTCGCCAGTACCTCGGCAGGGCCGCGGCAGGTGCCGATCCAGGGCATCCGGTCGTTGTAGCCGGGCACGGGCGCGTAGTTGATCCACTCGACGTCGTCGGAGAGCAGGCCCAGCGCCCGCTCGAAGTCGCCGCCGGTGAGCGCGTCGAACCAGTCGGTGGCCACCTCGCGTGTGGTACGGCTCATTCCGTGGTCCTTTCCATGATGTGGCGGTTGCCGGTGGCCCAGGCGGTGGTCATCCTCAGCCCGTCGATCCGCCAGCCGGCCGGGGTGCGGCGCAGCGTGAAGCGGTAGTGGCCGCCGAGCGTCCAGAGCGGGCCGCCGAGGGTGTTGGGCAGCAGGTGGGTGGCCTGGAAGTCGGCGGTGGCGACGGCGCCGTCGCCCCGGACGTCCACCAGGTGGTTGGTGAGCAGGTGCTGGGTGGCATCCAGCTCGGAGAGCAGGGTGCGCCAGGCCTCGATCAGCTCGTCAGCCCAAAGCTCGGTGGGTGTACCGCCGTTGAGGCTTGTGTAGTCGACCAGTACCTTCTCGGCGAACACCTCGGAGCGCAGCCGGTCCCACTCGCGCTTGTCGGTGTGCCAGCACATGCGCGTGCAGACGTCCACGATGTCGAGACGGTCGGACAGGGACTGACCGGTCATCGGGGCTCCACGCGGCCGAGGATCCAGTTCTCCCGGAGCAGCAGGGTGTGCACGTACCGAGCCTCGGTGAACAGCCCGAGGTCGGCGAGCATGCTGCGGTACTCGGGCGTGCGCCGTGCGGCCTCGAAGGCGTCGACGTCGTCGAACCACAGTTGGTAGGCGGCGTCCAGCACGGCCTCGCCGACGCCGTAGGAGGCGTCCCGGGTGTGGTTCTGGACGTACCGGCGCAGCCCGGGGACCTTCTGCGCCACCGGCGCGTGCCGGGCGAGGCTGCGCTCGCGGAAGTCGGCGAGCGGCAGGCCCTCGCGGCGCTTGACCAGGATCATCACCTTGGTGGCGGGGGCGCCGGCGGCCGGGCCGTCGAGGAGGACGTGGGCATCGGTGTCCAGGACGACGGTGCGCCAGAACGCGGCCCAGCGGGGCTCGTCGAGGCGGGCGCCGTCGAGGAATTCCGGGGTCTGGAGGGAGGCGAGTTGCTCCTGTTGGTTCTCCAGCCAGATCTCGGCGACCCCGCTCCACAGCGGGTCCTCGGGGTCGTCGGGTCGGGGGACGCGGGTGTCGACGCAGTAGCGCCTGATCTGGGGGATCCTGGCCGCGTACCGGACGGCGTGCTGCTCGACCCAGTAGCGCTGGAAGTTCTGCTCGCTCATGCCGGGCTTCGGGTGGGCGAGGATGATCTGGTGGATCATGTCGGTCTCCAACTCGGAGGGTCGGTCAGACCTTGTAGCTCTTCTTGACGTCCTCGGCGAAGCCGAGGTAGTCGCGCAGCGGCCAGACCTCCTCGAACTCCAGGTACTCGCGCATCGGGAGGCGGCCCAGCGCGGTGCGGTCGAGCTCCTCGGCGTCGGGGGAGTCGATGACGGCGATCACCCGCTTCTGCGCGGCGACCTTCCAGATGCCGACGCAGAAGCCGGAGTCGATGGTCTCCGCGGCGTGTTCGGCCTCCTCGCGTTCGAGCTCCCACAGGTCGTCGAGCGAGATCCGGCCCTCGTGCTTCCACTTCATCTGGACGTAGAACAGCATGGTGCCTCCGTACGTGCGGAACTAGCGGGTGGTCAGGACGCGCGTGAGCGGGTGGTCGGCGCCGAGGCCCTCGCGGGCGATGTCGGCGGGCAGCTTGCCGTCGTGGCCGACGAGGTCGTGCCGGGCGCCGGCGTCGAGCAGGATGCGGGCGCACTCCTCGTAGCCGTGCCAGAGCGCGTCGTGCAGCGGGGTGTAGCCGTTGGTGATGCCCTGGAAGTCGAGGTCGATGCCGGGGGCGGCGACCAGCAGGGCGGTGATGGCGGCGTGGCCGTTGTAGACCGCCTTGTGCAGCGGGACGGCGCCGAAGGTCGGTTCGGTGGCGTTGACGTCCGCCCCGGCGCCGAGCAGTTCCCGGGCGATCTCCCGGTGGCCGTCGCGGCAGGCGACCAGCAGCGGGGTGTGGGCGTCGTTGAAACCGTTCACGACCGGGTAGCGGGCGTCCACCTCGGCTCCCTCGGCCAACAGCCTCTGTACGGTGCCGATTTCGCCGGTCACGACGGCGGCCATCAGTTGCTGCGCCTCGGCCGTGGCGGAGTCGGCGGCCGTACGGGCGGCCAGCAGGCGTTCGGCCGCCAGCAGCTCGTCCTTGCCGCGGGTGTTGACCTTGAGCTCGTACTCGAAATGCTCGCGCATCGAGAAGCCGTAGTGGGTCGATAGGTTGAGCCCCGCGCCGCGCTCCAGGAGCACGGCGGCCACCTCGGGCCACTTGTACCAGAGCGCGTCCATCAGCGGGGTGTGCCCGGTGGTGGCCGCGACGGAGTCCACGAACGCGCCGGCTTCGAGCAGGATCCGCACGGTGGCGGGATCACCGCCTTGGACGGCCTTGTGCAAGGCCGTCGCGCCGCCGCGGGAGTCCGCCGTGTGGAGGTCGGCGCCTGCGTCCAGGAGCAGCCGGACGAGCGGGGCGTCGCCCCGGCCGGCCGCGATCATCAGGGCCGTCAGCCCGCTGCTTTCCTCACGGGCACCGGGGTTCGCCCCGCGGGGCAGCAGCCGTTTCACGGATTCGGCGTCACCTCGGTGCACGGCCGTCAGGAATTCACGGTGCGATGGATCGGTCATCCCTATTCGCCTTCTGGTGGATTGGACCGGCGACACAAGACTTAACCACGGCCGGCCGGCGTCATGCGCCGACCTGACAAACTCTCGCCGGGCTCCGCGGTGACCTGCCGGTTCTTGACGCCTATACCTGCGGACTTCACCAACTCCGGACGACCTCACAAACCTCGCCGGAATCCATTGACCCCCGTTCCGAACAGGCCCACTGTCAATTGCCGACACCAGTCGGACGAATCGGAGGTTGGAAAGTGGCGCACATTCTGATCGTGCTCTCCGAGTACGGGTACTGGGCCGAGGAGCTCGTCGGCCCGCTCAGCAGGTTCGACGAGCGCGGGTACCGCGTGACGTTCGCGACACCCACCGGAAAGCGGGCCCGCGCCCTGCCGCCGAGCCTGGACGAGGAGTACGTCGACCCGCCGCTCGGCCGCTCCGTGACCACCGCCGAGGTCGCCGCCCTGGGCCGCGCCCTCGACGCCGGCAGCCGGCTCGACAACCCGTTGGACCTCTCCGTCTGGCTGCCCGAGCGCCCGTACACCAGCGCGCCCGACCACCTGCCCCGGCTGGAGGACTACCACCGCGCACTCGACCGGATCGACGCCGACCTGCGGGAATACGACGCGCTCCTGATCGTCGGAGGCAGCGGGCCGATCGTGGACCTCGCCAACAACGAGCGGGTGCACGACCTGATCCTGGGCTTCGTACGGGCCGGCAAGCTGGTCGCCGCCGAGTGCTACGGCGTCGCCTGCCTGGCCTTCGCCCGCGACTGGGACGACCGCCGGAGCATCATCCGGGGCAAGCACGTGACCGGCCACTGCAAGGAGTACGACTACAAGGACGGCACCGGCTTCCTCGGCACCGACTTCGTGATGGGCCCGCCGCCCTACCCGCTGGAGTACATCCTGCGCGACGCGACCGCGCCGGACGGCGCCTATCACGGGAACTTCGGGAAGCCGGTCTCGGTGATCGTCGACTTCCCGTTCGTCACCGGCCGGTCCACGCCGGACTCCTTCTGCACCGGCGAGAAGCTGGTCGAGGTGCTGGAGCACGGTCTCACCCGGTACGGCTGGTAAGAGAATTCCAAGAAGAACACCAGGGAGAATTCGGTGACGGCGAAGCCGGACAAGGTACCGGGCAAGGTCAAGCTCATTGAGCAGTTCATGGCCGACGGCCTGGACGTGATGTTCGGAAATCCCGGGACGGTGGAACAGGGATTCCTCGACGTGGCGGACCGGACACTGGGCTTCCGGTACGTCCTGGCGCTCCAGGAGACCGTGGCCGCCGCGATGGCCGACGGCTACGCGCGGGCGACGGGCCGGGCGGCCCTGCTGCAGCTGCACGCCGGGGTGGGCCTCGGCAACGGCATCGGCATGCTCTACCAGTCGATGCGCGGGCACACCCCGCTGGTCGTCGTCGCCGGCGACGCCGGGGTGCGCTACGACGCGATGGACGCACAGATGGCGGCAGACCTGGTCGCGATGGCGCGGCCGGTGACCAAGTACGCGACGCGGGTGACGGATCCGTGCTCCTTGCTGCGCACCGTCCGCCGCGCCGTGAAGATCGCGACGACGCCGCCGTACGGGCCGGTCTTCGTGGCCCTGCCGATGGATGTCCTGGACGCGCCCAACGACGAGCCCGTCCTTGCGAGCGCCGGCCTGGCCACCGACTCCGCCCCGTCGGCGCGGACGGTGGCCCGGGCCGCCCGGCTGCTGGCCGGCGCACGGCGACCGCTGATCCTGGTGGGCGACGGCGTCTCGGCGGCCGGGGCACAGCCCGAACTCGCCCGGGTGGCCGAGATCCTGGGCGCGGACGTCTGGTCCGTCGACTCGTCCGAGGTGAACCTGCCCGCCTCGCACCCGCTGGCCCGCGGCCAGCTGGGCCACATGTTCGGCGAGCGCAGCGCCGCCGCGGTGGCGGAAGCGGACGGCGTGCTGATCGTGGGCACGTACGTCTTCCCCGAGGTGTTCCCGACGCTCACCAGCCCGTTCCACCCGGACGCGCGGATCGTGCACATCGACCTCGACGCGTACGAGATCGCCAAGAACCACCCGGTGGACCTGGGCGTGGTGGCGGATCCCAGGCCGGCACTGGCGGCGCTCGCGGAGGAACTGCAGGCGCGGCTGGCGCCCGAGCAGCGGCAGCGGGCCGATTCCTTGATGACACGTCGGACGAAGCCGGTTCCCTCGGGCACGACGACCCTGGAACGCTTCCTCCAAGAGCTCGCGCTCCGGACGAACGGCGACCTCATCGTCTTCGACGAGGCGCTCACCTCATCGCCGGCCGTCGTCACGCACCTGCCGCCCGACCGGCCCGGCGACTACTTCCTGACCCGCGGCGGCTCCCTCGGGGTGGGCATCCCGGGAGCGGTCGGCGCGAAGCTCGCCCACCCCGACCGGACGGTGGTCGGCTTCACCGGCGACGGCGGGGCGATGTACACCTACCAGGCGCTGTGGACCGCGGCCCGGTACGGCGTCGCCGCCAAGTTCGTGGTCTGCAACAACCGCAAGTACCGGCTGCTCGACGACAACATCGCGCAGTACTGGAAGGCGCGCGGGATCCCCGCGCACGACTTCCCGTCCTCCTTCGACCTCTCCCGGCCGGACATCCGGTTCGCCGACCTGGCCCGCGCGCTCGGCGCCGACGGCGTGCGGGTGGAGAAGCCGGAGCAGGCCGCCGACGCGGTCGCGCGCATGCTCGCCGCCACCGGGCCCTTCCTGGTCGACCTCCAGGTCTGACCGACACCACTCAAGGAGTCCTGCCATGCCGGAGGCCACCTCCGCACAGCATCCGAGCGCGCAGCCCTTCACCGCACAGCCCCTCACCGCGCAGTCCGTGCGGGCGTTCGCCGAACGGTGGTACGCCGCGCTCGACCGCCACGACGACGAGGCCGAGGTGCGGCGGTTCCTGGCCGACGACGGTCTCGAACTGCACTTCCCCGAGGGGACGTTCAGGGGTCACGCGGGTTTCAGGTCGTGGTACGAGGCGGCCTGCCGTCGGTTCTTCGACGAGCGGCACGTACTCAGGGAGGTGCGCGTGGACATCGCCGGCGACCGCGCCCGGGTGCACGTCCGGGTCGACTGGTGGGCCCGCCACTGGAGCCCGCCGGCCGCCCGCAGCGAGTGGCTCGGCTTCCGTGCCGACCAGACCTGGGCCGTGGTCCCCGGCGCGAACGGCGAAGGGCCGCTGATCGAGACCTACACCTGCGACCGGCTGGAGCCGATGCCCGGCTCCGCCGAACTCCCGGAGCCCCGATGAACGCCCGTGAGGTGCTGGCCGACTACTACGTCCACGCCAACGAGGGCGACTGGTCCCGCTGGTGCGACCTGTTCGCCGAGGACACGGTGGTGGACGAGCAACTCGCCGGCCGGATCGAGGGACGGGCCAGGCTGCGCTCGATGGTGACCGGCCTGGGGGAGCTGTACGCCTCCTTCGAGAACTTCCCGCTGCACTTCCTGGTCGACGGGGAGGAGGCCGCCGTCGTCTCCCACATCTCCGCCCGCAGCGCCTCGGGCGCGGCGATCGAGGCCGACGTCATGAACTACTTCCGCATCCGCGACGGCCGGATCACCTACATGGCCAACTTCCACGACACGCAGCCGTTCCAGGTGCTGTCCCGGGCCGACGGCGGCGAGCTGTGACCGTGGAGGAGTTCGACCACATCGTGATCGGTGCCGGGACGGCCGGCAGCGTGCTGGCCAACCGGCTCAGCGCGGACTCCGCGGTCCGCGTCCTGGTGCTGGAGGCGGGCTCCGCCGTGATCCCGCCGGAGGTGGACGACCCGTCCGCGTGGCACCGGCTGCTGGGCGGCCGGATCGACTGGAAGTACCGGACCGTCCCGCAGCCCGGCCTCGACGGCCGGGTCGTGCGGGAGCCGCGCGGGCGCGCGCTGGGCGGCAGCAGCAACCTGTACCTGATGATGCACGTCCGCGGCCACCCGGCGGACTACGACAACTGGGCCTACCAGGGCGCGGCCGGGTGGTCGCACGAGGACGTCCGGCCGTACTTCGAGCGCGTGGAGCGCACGCAGCCGTCCACCGACGCGGCCGGAAACGAGCCCAACCCCGCCTCCCGGGCGTTCGTCGAGGCCTGCCGGGAGCTCGGGCACCCGGAGGTGGCGGACTTCAACACCGGCACCCGGTTCGGCGTCGGCTGGCACCGGCTCCACATCGCGGACGGCCGTCGGCACGGCGTGCTCGCCTCCTACCTGGAGCCCGCCCTGCCCCGGCCCAACCTCACGGTGCGCAGCGGCGCCCAGGCCCTGCGCCTGGTGGTGAGCGGCGACCGCTGCGTCGGGGTCGACTACCTCCAGCGGACGGAGGCCAGGCGGGCCGAAGGCCGGCGGCTGCCGCACACCCGGCAGGCCGAGCCCGGCCGGCACCGGGCGTACGCCGCGCGCGAGGTGATCGTCGCGGCGGGGGCGATCGAGTCGCCGAAGCTGCTGTTGCTGTCCGGGGTGGGCGACCCCGGCCGCCTGCGGGAGCTGGGCATCGAGGTCACCGCGGCGCTGCCGGGCGTGGGCGAGAACTTCCACAACCACGTGCTCACCGGGGTGATGTGCGAGACGCGCACCCCCGTGCCGCCCGCCCGGCAGAACCTCTCGGAGAGCGCGCTGTTCCTGGCCTCCACACCCGGGCTGCCCGCCCCGGACCTCCAACTGGCCTTCGTCCACGTGCCCTTCGACTCATCCGTCGGCGCCGGATCCCCGCACGCGGTGAGCGTCCTGCCGGGCGTGGTGCGTCCCGCCTCCCGCGGCTGGGTACGCCTCGCCACGGCCGACCCGCTCGCGCCGCCACTGGTGCACCCCAACTACCTCGGGGACCGCTCCGACGTGGATCGCCTGGTGCGGGGCGTGAAGCTGGCCCGGGAGATCCTCGACAGCGAGGCCTTCTCGCCCTGGCACAAGCAGGAGCTCGCGCCCGGCCCGGCCACCACCACCGACGAACAGTTGCGCGCTTTCGTCCGCCGCACCGCCGACAGCTACCACCACCAGGCCGGCTCCTGCCGGATGGGCACCGACGACCGGTCCGTGGTGGACCCGCGGCTGCGCGTCCACGGAATGCGCGGACTGCGGGTGGTGGACGCCAGCGTCATGCCGGCCGTGCCGTCCGGCAACTGCCACAGCGCGATCACGATGATCGCCGAGCGGGCAGCCGATCTGATCAGTGGAGCGACCAGTGGCTGAAGCCGTCATCAAGCAGGGCCCGCTCACCGGCACCCGGATCGCGGTGCTCATGGAGAGCGACTACTTCGAACCCGAGATCTCCTACTACCGGCACCGCTTCGCCGAGGAGGGCGCGCGGGTCGAGTTCCTCACGCGGCTCTGGGGGCAGGAGGAACTCACCTTCCGCGGCCACGAGTTCGGCGCGCCCTTCACCGTCGACCGCAGCCTGGAGGACGTCGACCCGCGCCGGTACGCCGCGATCGTCGTGCCGTCCGGCATGGTCGCCGACCGGCTGCGCTACACCGAGGACGTCAACCGGCTGGCCCCCGCCGTCCGGCTGTTGCGCTGGGCCTTCGCCGAACCGGGCGTCCTCAAGGGCGTCATCTGCCACGGCCTCTGGCTCGCAGCGGCCATCCCCCAGACCGTCCACGGCCGCAAGGTCGCCTGCCACAACAACCTCGTCGGTGACGTGCGCAACATGGGCGCCGAGTACGTCGACCAGGACGTCGTCGTCGACGGCGACCTGATCACCGCGCGGACCGGCGAGCACCACCACCTCTTCGCCCGCACCCTCGTCGAGGAGCTCGCCCTGCGGAAGGGTGCCCCCATCCCGCGGAAGGACGGCCGGTGACGCGCTGGTCCCACGTCGGCCTCAACTGCCGCGACCAGCGGCGCACCGAGGAGTACTACACCCGCTGGTTCGGCTTCCGCCGGGCCCGCGCCGTACCGGTCGAAGGCGGCGAGATCGTCTTCCTCCGCAACGGCGACGCCCACCTCGAACTTCTTCCGGCGACCGGGGAGTCCGTTACCCCGGGCCGGGCGGACGGCCCCGGCACGCCCGGCACCGTGCGCCACATCGCCTTCCAGACCGACGACGTCGACACCGTCCTCACCCGGATGGGCCCGGCGGCCCACGTCCTGCTCGGGCCCCTGGACTTCGACGACCTGCTGCCCGGCTGGCGCGCCGTCTGGCTGCGCGATCCGGACGGCGTCGTCGTCGAACTCGGCCAGGGATACCGCGACCAGGACGCCCACGAGACCCCAGAAAGCGACACGACCCATGCCTGACACGGTCAACTTCACCTTCTCCGACACCATCGCGGGCTACGTCACCGCGTACGACGAGGGAACCCGCCGGCTCGGCCTCGCCACCGCCGACGGCCGCCGGTTCGACCTCACCGTCGACCCGCAGGCCGGCGCCGAACTGCTGCACAACCTGGAGGAGCGGCACTCCGACGCCGGCGGCCACCTGGAGGCGATGCTGGAGCCCGATCGCTTCGTCTTCGCGTACGCCCTGTTCTACCCCGAGGGCGGCACGACCCGGATCGAGGCCAAGCGCCTGCTCTTCCCCGGCCGCCGTCCCGGCAGCTACCGCTTCGAGGAACCGGACTGGTGGATCCGGCAGCTGGAGAGCATCGCCGGCTTCTACCGCCGCGCCCAGTTCGGGGACGGACCGGTCGACTACACCCGCTACCGCACCATGCTGCGCCTCGGCGGCGACAAGACCGCCAGCCACGTCCAGGAGACCGACACCATCTCCCGCCTGGTCTACGGCATGGCCTCGGCCTTCCTGCTCACCGGCAAGGACGAGTACCTGGACGTCGCCGAACGCGGCACCGAGTACCTGCGCGAGCACATGCGGGTCGTCGACCCGGAGGAGGACGTCGTCTACTGGTACCACGGCCTCAGCGTCGACGGCGACACCGAGAAGAAGCTGTTCACCTCGGAGTTCTCCGATGACTACGACGCCATCCCGATGTACGAGCAGATCTACGCCCTCGCCGGGCCCGTCCAGACCTACCGCGTCACTGCCGACCCGCGCATCCGCGCCGACGCCGACGCGACGCTGTGCCTGTTCGACAAGTTCTTCCTGGACCGCGAGCACGGAGGCTACTACTCCCACGTCGACCCGATCCTGTTCCGCGCCGACCACGCCTCGCTCGGGCCCAACCGCAGCCGCAAGAACTGGAACTCCGTCGGCGACCATGCCCCCGCGTACCTGATCAACCTGTACCTGGCCACCGGCGAGGAGCGTTACGCCCGGATGCTGGAGTACGCCTTCGACACGATAGTGGAACGCTTCCCCGCGAAGAACAGCCCGTTCGTCCAGGAGCGCTTCCACCGCGACTGGTCGTACGACACCGAGCACGGCTGGCAGCAGGACCGCGCGGTCGTCGGTCACAACCTCAAGATCGCGTGGAACCTCATGCGCATGCACTCCCTCGCCCCCAAGCGGCAGTACCTCGAAACCGCCACCGGGATCGGCGAGACGATGCCGGCGGTCGGCAGTGACCGCCAGCGCGGCGGATGGTACGACGTCGTCGAGCGGATCCTCGCCGACGGCCAGGAGTACCACCGCTTCGCCTGGCATGACCGCAAGGCCTGGTGGCAGCAGGAGCAGGCGATCCTCGCGTACCTGATCCTGCACGGCCTCACCGGACGGGAGGAGTTCCTCCGGGAGGCCCGGCAGGCGGAGTCCTTCTACAACGCCTTCTTCCTCGACCACGACGAGGGGGCCGTCTACTTCAACGTCCTCGCCGGAGGCCTGCCCTACCTGCTCGGCACCGAGCGGCTCAAGGGCAGCCACTCGATGAGCATGTACCACTCCGCCGAGCTGTGCTACCTCGCCGCGGTCTACAACAACCTCCTGATCAACGGCCGGGCGATGGACTTCTGGTTCAAGCCGGACCCGACGGGCCTGGACGGCGGCCTGCTGCGCGTCGCGCCGGACCTGCTGCCGGCCGGCTCGGTGCGGATCGCCGAGGCGGAGATCGACGGCGCCCCGCACGCGGACTTCGACGCCGAGCGGCTCACCGTCCGGCTGCCGCGCGGCGGCGGACGGGTCAAGGTCCGGGTCAGGCTGGAGCCGACCGGGCGCAGGGAAGCGCGGTCATGAGCGTCGAGGTCCGCTCCCGTGAGCAGGACGGCGTCACCGTCGTGGAGCTGGAAGGCGAGATCACCAGCGTGACGTCCGCCGAACTCCAGCGCCGCATCCTGCCGTTGATCGGCGGCGCCGGCACCACGGTGATCGACCTCGGCCGGGTGCCCTACATCTCCAGCGCGGGCCTGCGCACGCTCCTGCTCGTCCACCGCCGGGCCGCGCGCAGCAAGACCGCGACCGTCCTGGTCGGGCTGTCGGAGGAGGTCCGCTTCGTGATGTCCTCCACCGGCTTCCTCGACTTCTTCGACGTCCGGGAGAGCACGGCGGCCGTCCTCGGCGGGGTGCGCGAAGCATGAGCGAGCGAAGCGAGCTCATCATCGAGAGGTGCGCATTGCGCGAAGCGCCTGGCGAGCGAAGCGAGGTGGGCGCATGAGCCCGGAGCGGATCGACGCCTACCCGACCCGGGCCATCGCCGGGTACGGCGTCCGGGCCGGGAACCCGCTGCCCTTCGGCGCGACCGCCGTCCCCGGCGGGATCAACTTCTCGGTCTACTCCGACCGCGCCACCCGGATGTGGCTCGTGCTCTTCCGGCCCGGGGAGGCCGAGCCGGCCGCCGAGCTGGAGTTCCCCGCGGAGTTCCGGATCGGCAGCGTCTTCGCGATGACCGTGTTCGGGCTGGACCCCGAGACAGTGGAGTACGGCTTCCGGGCCGACGGCCCGTTCGACCCGGCCCACGGTGACCGCTTCGACCCGAGCCGTGTCCTCACCGACCCGTACGCCCGCACGATCGCGGGACGCGACGTGTGGGGCGCCGAACCGGACCGCGACCGCCTCTGCCCCTACCGCTCCCGGCTCGTGCCGGACGACTTCGACTGGGGCGACGACGCGCCGCCGGGCATCCCCACCGAGGACCTGGTGGTCTACGAGTTGCACGTCCGCGGTTTCACCTGCCACCCGTCCTCCGGCGTGTCCGCCCCCGGCACGTACGCGGGACTGCGCGAGAAGATCCCCTACCTCAGGGAACTCGGCGTCAACTGCGTGGAGCTGATGCCCGTCTTCGAGTTCGACGAGCACGACAACCCGCGCACCGACCCGGTGACGGGCGAGCCGCTGCTCGACTACTGGGGCTACAACACCGTGGGCTTCTTCGCCCCCAAGGCCGGCTACGCGGCCACCGGACGGTTCGGCATGCAGGCCGACGAGTTCAAGAGCCTGGTCAAGGACCTGCACACGGCCGGCATCGAGGTCGTCCTCGACGTCGTCTTCAACCACACGGCCGAGGGCAACGAGCAGGGGCCCACCCTCTCCTTCCGCGGCCTGGACAACGCGACCTACTACATGCTCACGCCGGACGGCGACTACTACAACTTCAGCGGCACCGGGAACACCGTCAACTGCAACCACCCCGTGGTGCGGGACTTCGTCCTCAACTGCCTGCGCCACTGGGTCGCCCAGTACCACGTCGACGGCTTCCGGTTCGACCTCGCCGCCATCCTCGACCGTGCCCCCGACGGCACACCGCTCGCCAACCCGCCGCTGCTCGAACAGCTCGCCCACGACCCGGTGCTTCGCCACTGCAAGCTCATCGCCGAGGCCTGGGACGCCGCCGGCCTCTACGAGGTGGGCAGCTTCCCCTCCTACGGGCGGTTCGCCGAGTGGAACGGCAAGTACCGCGACGCCGTCCGCCGCTTCCTCAAGGGCGACCCCGCCACCGTCGGCGAACTCGCCACCCGCATCGTCGGCTCGCCCGACCTGTACACCGGGCGCGGCACGGCCGCCTCCGTCAACTTCGTGACCGCCCACGACGGCTTCACCCTGCACGACCTCGTCACCTACAACGACAAGCACAACGAGGCCAACGGCGAGGCCGGGCGCGACGGCGCGAACGACAACCACAGCTGGAACTGCGGCGCCGAGGGCCCGACCGACGACCCGGAGATCCTGCGACTGCGCACCCGCCAGATGAAGAACGCCCTGGCGCTCCTGCTCACCAGCCACGGCGTGCCCATGCTGCTGGCCGGCGACGAGATGGCGCGCACCCAGCGCGGCAACAACAACACCTACTGCCAGGACAACGAACTCTCCTGGCTCGACTGGAGCCTGCTCGACGCCAACGCCGGGCTGCACCGCTTCGTCCGCTCCCTGATCGCCTTCCGCCACGCTCACCCCGTGCTGCGCAGCGCCGCGCACCCCACCTGCGGCGTCAGCTGGCACGGCGTCCGGGCCGGCGAGCCCGACTGGTCCGCCGGGTGCCGCCTGCTGGCCGTCACGTTCGCGCAGGGCGACGAGCGGATCCACCTCGCGGCCAACGCGCACTGGGAGGCGCACGAGCTCGAACTCCCGGCGCCGGCGCCCGGAACGTCCTGGCACCTGGTCGCGGACACCTCCGCCGAGCCGCCGCACGACATCAACCCGCCGACCGCGGAGACCACGCTCGCCGTGCCGGACCGCTACCGGATCGGCCCGCGCTCGACCGTGATCCTGCTCGCCCGCCCCACGACCTGAGACCCCTCGGAGAGGAACCCACAGTGCCGCTCACCGTCACCGTCAGCACCACCGGCCAAGCCGCGACCATCGACCTTACCGGCGAGCTGGATGCCGCCAGCGCCCCCGCCTTCCACGACACCATCGAGCAGGCCGCGGCCGCCGGCGTGCGCGAACTGGTCATCCGCGCACACCGGTTGACGTACATGGCCAGTGCCGGTCTGCGCTCCCTGGTCTTCGCCCGGCAGAAGCTGGGCGACGACGTCCGGATCACCGTCCTTGGCGCGATCGCTCCCGTGGCCCGGACGATCCGACAAGCGGGCTTCGATTGCAGTGTCACCCTCGTCGACGCCTGACACCGGGCGGGCCGAACGGATGACAGCGCTCCGGCTGCCTGCCGCACTGGACTCGCTCGACGAACTCGCGCGCTACGTCCTCGCCTTCGCCGTCCGGGCCGGACTCCCTCCGGAAGCGGCCTACCGGCTCCGGCTGGCCGTCGACGAACTGGCCACCAACGCCGTCCTGCACGGATACCGGGGCCGCGACGGCGAGTTGCGGATCACGACGGGCATGGACGCGCAGACCGCGTGGATCCGGCTGGAGGACGATGCGCCCCCCTTCGACCCCGGCGCCGCCCGACCGGACCCCCACATCGGACTTCCGCTGGCGCAACGCCCGATCGGCGGGCTCGGCATCCACCTCGCCCTGATCGCCCTCGACGACTACCAGCACACCCGCACCGACGGTCACAACACCAGCCTCCTCGTGATCCGACGCGATCACCAGGCCGACCCCACGGAATAGAGGCCCAGATGTCCGGCGTCACCGCCCTCCTCCTGCACCCGGAATGCAGACCGCCCGCCCGACTGCTCGGCGCGCTGGCCGAGGAGGGCGTGACGGTCGACGTCCGAACCCCCGGGCAGGCGCTCGCCGAACCGACGGCCCTGGCGGCGGAGGTCCTGCTCGCGCCGGCCGCCATGCCGCCGAGAGAGGTCCGCGAGGTGAGCCGCGTGCTGGCCGAGAGCGGTCCCCGGCCGATCGTCGTCGTCTATGCCGAGCGGGACTTCGACGCGATCGAGCAGCACGTGCGCCTCGGCCACGACTACCTCGTGCCGCCGTTCCTCCCGCCCCTGGTCCGGGCCCGGCTGCGCAGCTGCTACGAGCGGGCCGAACTCGGCCAGAACATGGAGGAGCTCGAAGCGCAAGCCGAACTCATCAGCTACGAGCGTGAGTTGCAGATCGGCCGGGAGATCCAGGAGGGCTTCCTGCCGGAGGACCTGCCGGCCCCGGACGGCTGGGACCTCGACGTGCGCTTCCGCCCCGCCCGCAAGGTCGCGGGCGACTTCTACGACGCCTTCGAACTGGTCAACCGCCGCCGGATCGCGCTCGTGGTGGCCGACGTGTGCGACAAGGGCGTGGGCGCCGCGCTGTTCATGGCCCTCATCCGCAGCCTCCTGCGGCACACCGCCGAGCACAGCGGGCTGCAGAGCCTGATGACGGCCGCCCTCGCCCCCGGCGACGGCGCCGACCTGATCCCGGTGGTCGGTGCCACTCCGCTGATGAACGCGGTGGTCGGCACGAACGGATACCTCACCCGCAACCACAGTGGCCAGGGCTACTTCGCGACGATGTTCTTCAGCGTCCTCGACCCGGTCACCGGCAACCTCGTCTACATCAACGGCGGGCACAACCCGCCACTGCTGGTCCCGCGGGAGGGTGGCGAGCCCCGGCCGCTGGAGCCCACAGGGCCGGCCGTAGGGGTGATCCCGGACTGCACCTTCGCCCTCGGACACGCGCAGGTCCGGCCGGGGGACACGCTGTTCGTCTACACCGACGGCGTCCCCGAGGCGCGGGACGAGCAGGGGCGGTTCTTCGGCGACGATCGGGTGCTCGACCTGCTGTCCGAGCCCGCCGGCTCAGGCCGCGCGCTGCTGGAGCGGATGGAGACGGCGCTACGCGCGCACAGCGGCTCGGCCGAACAGCACGACGACATCACCATGATGGCCGTCCACCGCACGGCCGCCTGACCGGAGCCGGGATCGCAGAGACAGGGCGGAGACGGGAACAGATGGCACAGATCATCGCAATGCACTCGCACCGCGGCGGGACCGGACGGTCCAGCATCGCGGCGAACCTCGCCCGGCTGATGGCCGACGAGGGCCGCAGGGTGGCGCTGGTGGACACCGACATCCAGTCGCCGGCCGCCCACATCCTCTTCGGGACGGGCGATCCCGGCCTGTGCCGAAGCCTCGCCGACTACCTGATCGGCCGGTGCGAGGTCGAGGACGCCGTCCTCGCCCTGCCCTCCGACGGCGGTGAGCTGTTCCTGGTGCCCGCCCGGGCCGAGGCCTCCGGCATCCACGAGATCATCGCCCAGGGCTACGACGTCGGCCTGCTTCGCGAGGGGTTCGACCGGCTGACCGACGTGCTCGGACTCGACGTCCTGCTGCTCGACACCCACGCCGGCATCAACAACGAGACCATGACGGCTGTCGCCAGCGCCGGGACCGTCGCCGTGGTCACCAGATCCTGCCCCCTCGACCTCGCCGGAGCCGGCGAGACCATCGAGTTCACGCAGCAACTCGGGGCTCCCCGCCGGACCCTGGTGGTGAACATGGTCCCGCCGGGCGTCCCCGGCGAGGCGGCCGGGCAGCGTGCCGAGGCGGCGTTCGGCTGCCCGCCCCTGGCCGTGCTGCCCTACGAACCCGACATGGCGAAGGCCGCCGGAGCGCGGCTGTTCGCCGAGGCCCACCCGGACCATCCGCTGGTGGGGGAGTTCCGTTCGATGATTCCCGCCCTGCTCGCGCAGGGCGGACGGAGGTGACGGCAACGATGGAAAGGCTGTCCGCGATCGCCCTGGTCGGAGGGCGTGGGGTCCGGGCCAGGCCGCTGACCCTGAACTCCCCGGACCACCTGCGCAGCAAGGCCGCGATGCACCTGGTCGGGCGCAGCCTGATCGAGTGGGCCGTCGAGACCCTGCAGAGCCAGGGCGTCGATCGGTACTTCGTGGCGGCCAACGGCGGCGAGAACCGTGCCCAGACGAAGGCGATCCTGGAACACGGCGAACGCCTGGGCGTCTCGGTCCGCTACTCGCGCACCCGCTTCGACCGGAGCAACACCGGCTCCGGGGAGGCGACGCTGCGCTGCCTGGAGTACTGGGACCTCGGCGGACTGGCGCTGGTCTTCCCGTCCGACTCGGTCTTCGACGTCGACCTGCCGGGCATGGTGCGTGCCCACCGGGCCGGCGACGCGGTCGTTACCGTGGCGACGGTGCTGCGCACGGCCGCCGAGGCGGCCGGCAAGTACGGGGTGGTGGAACGCGGAGCGAACGGGCTGGTGCGCCGCTTCGTCGAGAAGCCTGCCCTGCCGGCCGTCGAGGCGCTCGGTCCCCGGGTCGAGACCAATGCCGGGATGTACCTGATCGACTGCGACCGGCTGCGCCTGGCCGGCCGGGAGCCGGAGCTCGCGGCACTGGCCCGCCGAAGCCTGGATTGGGGCGGTGACCTGCTGCCGTACCTGGTGCGGCACGGCCACCGGGTGGCCGCGCACCCGATCGCCAAGTTCGGGGACCTCGGCAGCCCGCGGGACTACCTGACGACGTTGCGGGAGGTGCTCCGCGACGAGTACCCGGCGCTCAGCGGGCGGATCGATCCGCCCGTCAGCCCGCTCGCCCGGGCCCGCATCCATCCGAGCAGCCTCCTGCTCAAGGACCAGGCCACCGGCCGGACCCTGGCCGAGAAGCTCGCCGACGGCACCGTCCGGATCGGTCCGGACGTTCGGATCGGCCGGGACGTGGAGATCGGGCCCGGCGTCAGCCTGACGGCCTCGGACATCGGCAATGGCGTCGACCTCGGCGAGGCGAGCGTCCTGTGCGGCGTCGCCTGCGGCGACGACAGCATCATCGGGCCCGGCGCGCGGATCTCGGACGCCTTCCTCGGGGCCAACGTCGAGATCCGGTCCCGGCTGGAGCAGCCCGTCGTGCTGGAGGAGTTCTGCGCGCTCGGGGACGGCGTACTGGTGCGGGCCGGGGCACGGCTGAGTGGTGTGAGCGTCTTTCCCGGCCTGGACGTCCGCGGCGGATCGCACATCCCGCCGGGCACCAGCCTGGCCGGGCTCGCGGACCTGCTGCGCTGGACGGCGGGGGCGCGGCGATGACACGGGTGGACCTCCTGAGCCGCGAGTACCCGCCGCACGTCTACGGCGGAGCCGGCGTCCACGTCACCGAACTCGCGCGGCAGCTGCGGCCGCTGGTCGATCTGCGGGTGCAGTGCTTCGGCGGCCCCCGCGCCGAGCTGGGCGTCCTCGGGCACCCGGTGCCCGCCGGGCTCACCGACGCCAACCCCGCCGTCCAGGCACTGGGCATCGCGCCGGCCATGGCCCGCGCCGCCGAGGGCGCAGACGTCGTGCACAGCCACACCTGGTACGCCAACCTCGCCGGACACCTCGCCAAGCTGATGCACGGTGTCCCGCACGTGGTCACCGCGCACAGCCTGGAGCCGCTGCGCCCGTGGAAGGCCGATCAACTCGGCGGCGGGTACGCCGTCTCGTCCTTCTGCGAGCGGACGGCGCTGCTCGGAGCCGACCGGGTCATCGCGGTCTCCGGCGCGATGCGGGACGACCTGCTGCGCTGCCACCCCGAACTCGCCCCTGACCGCGTCGTCGTGGTCCACAACGGCATCGACACCGACGACTTCGCCCCCGACAGCGACACCTCCGACCTGGCCCGGCTCGGGGTCCACACCGACCGCCCGACGGTGGTCTGCGTGGCCCGGCTCACCCGGCAGAAGGGGCTGTTCCACCTCCTGCGTGCAGCGCCGCACCTGGCGCCCGGCACCCAGCTGGTGATGTGCGTGAGCGTGCCCGACACGCCGGAGCTCGCCGCCCGGTTCGACCGGGAGGCCGACGAGGCCGCCGAGGCGGGCGTGGACCTGGTCCACGTCGAGCGGCCGCTGGATCGCCGTCGGCTGCGCCAACTGCTATCGCACGCCGACGTGTTCGCGTGCCCCTCGGTCTACGAGCCGATGGGGATCGTCAACCTGGAGGCGATGGCCTGCGGGACACCGGTGGTCGCCACGGCCGTCGGTGGCATCCCCGAGGTGGTGACCGACGGGGAGACCGGGCTGCTGGTACCTCTGGCTCCCGCGCTGGACGGTGGCGGCGAGCCCGCCGCCCCGGAGACCTTCGCCAAGGACTTCGCCGCGCGGATCAACGAACTGCTCGCGGACCCGGCGCGGGCACGCGCGATGGGCCGGGCCGGCCGCCGCAGGGCGGTCGAGCGCTTCTCCTGGGCCGCCGTCGCGCGGCAGGTCCACGACGTCTACCGGTCAGTGCTGTGAACCGAGGGAGTGACGGAGAACCGATGATCACGGGTCGTGTCCAGATCACCGATGTGCGGCCGACGGTGGACGGCGGCCGGAGCCCTGCACGGGCGGTGCCGGGCGAGCCCGTCGAGGTCCGCGCGACGGTCTTCTGCGACGGTCACGACGAGCCGGCCGCCCACGTGGTGGTGACGGATCCGGACGGGAAGGAAAGGGAACCGCTGCCGATGCTCCAACGGGTGCGCGGCACCGACCTGTTCACGGCGGAGTTCGTCGCGGACGCGACGGGGGAGTGGACCTACCGCGTCGAGGCGCGGCTCGGCGGGCACCATACCGCCACACCGGAGCTGCCGTTGCGGGTCGAACGCGAACGCGCGCTCTACGGAGCCTGGTACGAGTTCTTCCCGCGTTCCGAGGGTGCGCTGCTCGATCCCACCGGGCGCCGCCCGCCGCGCTCCGGCACCTTCCGGACGGCCGAGCGCCGGCTGCCCGCCATCGCCGCGATGGGTTTCCAGGTGGTCTACCTGCCACCGATCCACCCGATCGGCACCAGCCACCGCAAGGGCCCGGGCACCACCCTCACCGCGGGCCCGTACGACCCCGGCTCCCCCTGGGCGATCGGCTCGCCCGCCGGCGGCCACGATGCCGTCCATCCGGAGCTCGGCACCCCGGGCGACTTCCGGCACTTCGTCCGCACCGCGCGCGACCTCGGTCTGGAGGTGGCCCTGGACTTCGCGCTCCAGTGCTCGCCCGACCACCCGTGGGTGCGCGAACACCCCGAGTGGTTCCGCCGCCGGCCCGACGGCAGCATCGCCTGCGCGGAGAACCCGCCCAAGAAGTACCAGGACATCTTCCCCATCGACTTCGACACCGACCCCGACGGCATCCACGCCGCCTGCGCGGCCGTCCTCCGTCACTGGATCGGCCAGGGGGTGCGGATCTTCCGCGTCGACAACCCGCACACCAAACCCCTCCCGTTCTGGGAGCGTCTGCTCGCCGACATCCGCGCCACCGACCCGGACGTGCTCTTCCTCTCCGAGGCGTTCACCCGCCCGGCCATGCTGCACACCCTGGCTCGGATCGGCTTCCAGCAGTCCTACACGTATTTCACCTGGCGCAACACGAAGCAGGAACTGTCGTCGTACCTCGGCGAGTTGGCCGGACTAGACGGCTCGGAGCCGGCGGCCTACCTGCGGCCCAACCTCTTCGTCAACACCCCGGACATCCTGCCCGGGTACCTCCAGGGCGGCGGACGCGCGGCCTTCCAGGTGCGCGCCGTCGTCGCCGCCACGGCCGCGCCCACGTGGGGCGTCTACGCGGGCTTCGAGCTCTGCGAGGCGACGCCGGCGGCGCCCGGCGGTGAGGAGTACGCCGACTCCGAGAAGTACCAGTTCCGCCCGCGCGACTGGGTGGCGGCCGAGCGTGAGGGCCGCTCGCTCGCCCCGCTGATCACCACGCTCAACCGGATCCGCGAGCGGCACCCCGCCCTGCACCACCTGCGGAACCTGCGCTTCCACGAGTGTGACAACGAGCAGATCCTCTGCTTCTCCAAACGGCGGGGCGACGACACCGTCCTGGTCGTGGTCAACCTCGACCCCCGCCGCCCCCAGGAGGGGACGGTGTCGCTCGACCTGCCCGCCCTCGGCCTCACGGAAGGCGATTCCTTCGACGTGCACGACGAACTCGGCGGAGCGACCTACCGGTGGGGCCGGGACGACTACGTCCGCCTCGACCCCCGCCACCAGGTGGCCCACGTCCTCGCCGTCCACCCCAGGACCTCGCCGTGACCGCCGTGGCCCTGCCGGGCGAGCTCGACCTGCACCTCATCGCCGAGGGGCGGCACGAGCGGCTCTGGCAGGTGATGGGCGCGCACCCCGGCCCGGGTGGCACCGCCTTCACCGTCTGGGCGCCGAACGCCCGGTCCGTCTCCGTCATCGGCGACTTCAACCGGTGGGACGGCTCCGCGCACCCCCTGCGGCGGCGGGGCGCCTCCGGTCTGTGGGAGGCCGTCGTCCCGGAAGCAGAGGAAGGAGACCTCTACAAGTACGAGGTCCTCGGTGCCGACGGCCAACTGCGCCGGAAGGCAGACCCGTTCGCGTTCGCCACCGAGTGCCCGCCGAGGACGGCCTCGCGGATCCACCGCTCCCGGTACACCTGGCACGACGCCTCCTGGCTCGCCATGCGGGGCGCCCGCTCCCCGCACGACGCCCCGATGAGCGTCTACGAGGTCCACCTCCCGTCCTGGCGCCCCGGCCTGTCGTACCGCCGGCTCGCCGAGGAGCTCCCGCCGTACGTCAAGGACCTGGGCTTCACCCACGTCGAGTTCCTCCCGGTCACCGAGCACCCCTTCGGCGGTTCCTGGGGCTACCAGGTCTCCTCGTACTTCGCCCCCACCGCCCGCCTCGGCCCGCCCGACGACTTCCGGCACCTGGTCGACGAACTGCACCGGGCGGGCATCGGTGTGATCGTCGACTGGGTGCCCGCGCACTTCCCGAAGGACGACTGGGCGCTGGCGCGCTTCGACGGCACCGCCCAGTACGAGCACCCCGACCCCCGCCGCGCCGAACAGCCCGACTGGGGCACTCTGGTCTTCGACTACGGCCGCCCCGAGGTCCGCAACTTCCTCATCGCCAACGCGCTGTACTGGTGCGAGGAGTTCCACGTCGACGGCCTGCGCGTCGACGCCGTCGCCGCGATGCTCTACCTCGATTACTCCCGCCCGTACGGGCAGTGGCTGCCCAACGCCCACGGCGGGCGCGAACACCTGGAGGCGATCGCCCTCCTACGGGAGCTCAACACCATCCTCCACCGGAACTGCCCGGGCGTGCTCACCATCGCCGAGGAGTCCACCGCCTGGGACGGCGTCACCAGGCCCGTCGGCAGCGGCGGTCTGGGCTTCGATTTCAAGTGGAACATGGGCTGGATGCACGACTCCCTCGGCTACCTGTGCCAGGAGTCCGCCCGCCGCCGGGATCACCACAACGGGATGACGTTCCCCATGGTCTACGCCCACACCGAGCACTACGTCCTGCCGATCAGCCACGACGAGGTGGTCCACCTCAAGGGCTCCCTGCTCGGCAAGGTCCCCGGCGACCGGCGGCAGCGCTTCGCCGACCTGCGCACCTACCTGGCCTTCATGTGGGCCCACCCGGGCAAACAACTCCTCTTCATGGGGCAGGAGTTCGCCCAACCGTCGGAGTGGTCGCACGAGGCCGGCACGGAGTGGGTCGTCCTCGCCGAGGACGACCACCGCGGCGTGCGCGAACTGGTCCGCGACCTCAACCGGCTCTACCACGCCACCCCCGCGCTGTGGCAGCGGGACCGCGACCCCGGCGGCTTCCGCTGGATCGACGCCGACGCGGCCGAGCAGAGCCTCCTCTCCTTCGTCCGGTACGGCACGACGGGCCACCCACTGGTCTGCGTCCACAACTTCTCCCCGCACGCCCGACCGGGCTTTCGGCTCGCGCTACCCGGCGGGGGCCGCTGGCGGGAGGTGCTCAACACCGACGCCTGCGGCTACGGCGGCACCGGCGCGGGCAACCTCGGCGCCGTTCGGGCCGAACCGCGGCCTTGGCAGGGGTACCCGGCCAGCGCCTCGATCCTGCTGCCCGCGCACAGCGCGCTCTGGCTGACGCCGGACGAGCAGTCGTGACGGAGGTCCTCCCGCTGGCCGTCGGCGCGATCCTGGTGTCCGTCCTGGCCCGGCGGTTCGGCCTGTCGGCTCCTCTCGCACTGGTCGGGGCGGGGCTCGCGGCCTCCTTCCTCCCCGGAGTCCCGGAGTACCGGCTGGACCCCGACCTCGTGCTGGTGCTCTTCGCTCCACCGCTCGTCTACGCGGACGCGATCGAGAACTCCTACCTCGACCTGCGGGCCAACGCCCGGCCGATCGGCCTGCTCTCGGTCGGCCTGGTGCTGTTCACCACCCTCGTCGTCGGGGCCGTCGCGCACGGCGTCGTCCCCGGGCTACCGTGGCCCGTGGCATTCGTGCTCGGCGCGATCCTCTCCCCGACGGACGCGGTGGCCGCGGTCTCGGCGGCCCGCAGGCTCGGACTGCCGCGCCGGATCGTCACCATCCTGGTGGCGGAGAGCATCGTGAACGACGCGACCGGGATGACGGTCTTCCGGATCACCGTGGCAGCTGCCCTGGGCGGCGCCACCTCCCTGATCGGGGGCGTCGCGGAGTTCCTCTACGCCTCGGCGGCGGGTGCGGCCGTCGGACTGCTGGTCGCTCTCCCGGCGCGTGTGCTGCTGAGCCGGATCGACGACGCCGTGTCGGAGAACGCCGTGTCCCTGCTCGTGCCCTTCTCCGTCTTCGTGATCTCCGAGTGGCTCGGTGCCTCCGGTGTCCTGGCCGTCCTCGCCGCCGGCCTCTACCTCGGCCACCACTCCAGCGGCTCCTCGCACGCGACCCGGCTGCAGGCGGCCTCCACCTGGAAGCTGCTCACCAGGGTGCTGGAAACCGTCGGCTTCGCCCTGATCGGACTCCAGTTGCGCCCGGTCCTCCACGCGCTGCACAGTACCGGCCCGCTGGCTCTGCTCGGCTACGCCACCGCCGTACTGGCGGCCGTCCTGACGGCGCGGACCGTGTGGGTCTTCCCGGCGACGTACCTGCCGCGCCGGCTGTCCCCGCGCATCCGGGCGAGGGACCCGGCGCCGCCCTGGCGGTTCCCCGCCGCCGTCTCCTGGGCGGGCACGCGCGGCGTGGTCTCGCTCGCGGCCGCCTTCGCCGTTCCGCAGGCACTGCCTCGGCGCGACCTCATCCTGTTCCTCGCGTTCGTGGTGGTCCTCGGCACGCTCCTGCTCCAGGAGACGGCCTTCCCGGCCGTCGTGCGCCGCCTCGGCCTGCGGGAACACCGGCAGGACCAGCAGGACGCGCTGGCCGAAGCCGCGGCCCAGGAGGCCCTGGCCCAGGCCTCCTGGGCCCGACTGGAGGAACTGGTCGGCAGCGGGCACGAGGATCCGGCCGAACACGTGCTGGAGCGGCTGAGGGAGCTGGCCGAGCACCGCCGGTTCACCGCATGGGAGCGACTCGGAGCCGGCCCGGCGCACGCGCGGGAGGAGACCCCCACCGCGACCTACCGCCGGCTGCGCCGGGAGATGCTCGCCACCGAGCGTGCGGTCCTGGTCCGGCTCCGCCGGCAGGGCTCGATCAACGACGAGATCCTGCGCCGGGTGATGCGCGACCTCGACCACGAGGAGGCCGCGCTGGCCCGGGACTGAATTCGTGCGAATGCGCACGACGGCCCGAGTTGGTCGGGTTTCGCTCCGGCATATAAGGAACGCGCTAAAACGGCGGACGGGTCTGTGGTGAGGGGAGGCTGTCCGGTTAAATGGACGCTGCAGGTCAGTGCCCCGCCGGAATCACGAAAGGATCGCCTCGAAGGCCTGGTTCATTTCCGCCGCTATTTCGTATTCGCACATCAGCTGCGAGGAGGGATTTGTGTGGACGCCGGGTTTCACGATTTCGGGTCCCGGGTGCTGCCCGAGGACCGCATGGACGAGCTCTGCGGACTCCTGCTGGCCTCGGTGCCGCGGAGCGACCAGCGCCGCTGGGGCGAGCTCTACGTCCGCGGACTCCTCCATGCGGAGGGACGCAAGACGATCAAGGGGATCGCGGCCGCAGCCGACAGTGCGGCGATGCAGAGCCTCCAGCAGTTCATCAGCACCTCCCCGTGGGAGTGGCAGCCGGTCCGCCAGTCCCTCGCCCGCCACATGGAACGTGAGATCCAGCCGGGCGCCTGGATCGTCGAGCCCCTCACCGTGCTCAAGACGGGCGAGCACTCCGTCGGCGTCGAACGACAGTACGTCACAGGCCTCGGCCGCATCGCCAACTGCCAGCAGAGCTCCAGCACCTGGCTGGCCTCGGAAGAGACCAGCTGCCCGGTGGACTGGCAACTCGCGCTCCCCGACCGGTGGGTGGCCTCCGGCGAGCAGCGCAGACGCGCGGCCATCCCCGACCACGTCCGCTCGCGCACGCCAGTGCAGTGCGCACTCGACTCCGTCGTCGCGATGACGGAGGACTGGCGACTGCCCCCGAGACCCGTCGTGATGTCCGTGGCCGCTTCCGATGTCCACGAGGTGAGCACCGTCCTCACCGGCCGCCGGATCCCCTTCGTCCTCCGGATCGACGGCTCCGTGCCCGTCGTCGAGGCCTCGGGCGGCGGGCGGGTGTTCCCGGCGGCCCGGCTGATCGAGGCGATGCGGGAACAGGCCGGCGCCGTCGAATGGCGGGATCTCGGCGGCCTGCGCCGCCGGACCACCCGGGTGGCCGGGTGCCGGGTCGGCGTGCCGACCGCCACCGACCCCGCGGGCCGCCCCGCCAGGGTGCGCCCGCACCACCTGGTCGGCGCCTGGACCGACCCGGCCGCCGGCCGGCCGACCGAGTTCTGGCTGTCCAACCTCGGCCACCTGTCCGCCGCCGCCCTCTTCCGCATCGCCAATCTCGCCCGCCGCGTCTCCCGCGACCTGTACGAGGTGTGCGACCGCGTCGGCGCCCGGGACTTCTCCGGTCGCACCTTCCGCGGCTGGCACCACCACGCCACGCTGGTCTCCATCGCCCACGCGATCTCCGTACTGGCCCGCAAGGACCGGCGGCTCGGAGCCCCACGGCCACCGGTGCGCTCCTTGGTGGGGGCCCGGTGACCCCGGCGGCCATGGCCGGACACCTGCGGGAGATCGGACTCTTCGCGGAACTCACCGACGACCAACTGGCCTGGCTCGCGGCCACCGCCGAGCACCGGTACCTGGCCGACGGCGAGGTCCTCTTCCACGACGGCGAACCGGCCGAGCACTTCCACGTCCTGCTCGACGGCGAGCTCGTCGTCACCAAACTCGTCGACGGCCGCGAGGAGTTGCTCACCCGGCACACCACCCGCCCGCGCCCGGGCGACGACCACGACGGCAAACCCGCGGTCGCCCACCGCTTCACCGGCGAGCTGCCGCTGCTCACCGGCGGCGGCTACCTGGCCACCGCCACCGCCGCCGGCCCCACCGCCCTGCTGAGCCTCGCCAAGCCCGCGTTCCTCGACATGCTGGTGTGCTGCCCGAGCGTGGCCCGCGTCCTGCTGCCCGTCCTGGCCTGGCGGATCACCTCCTCCGAGGTTCAGGCCAGGAACCGGGCGACAGTCACCGCCCTCGGAACCCTCGCGGCGGGCCTGGCCCACGAACTCAACAACCCCGCCGCCGCCGTGGCCGGCGCCGCCCACGACCTCGACCCGGCCGTCGACCGGCTCATCGGCACCGCGCAGACCTGGGGCCGCGTCGCCGGCCGCGGGGAACAGGACGCACTCCGTGCCCTCGCCGCCCGGATCGACCGGACCTCCCCGGCGCACGAAACCGACCCCCTCGGCCTCGCGGACGCCGAGGACGAACTTGCCGACTGGGCCGCCGAGCACGGTGCCACCCGGCCCGCCGCGCTCGCCACCGCGCTGGCCGAGCGTGGACTCGACCGGAGGTGGCTGGCCGAACGGACCGCCGCGCTGCGCCCGGCCACCCTGCCGCAGGCTCTCGACCACCTCGCAGCAGTCCTCGAAGTCCGTTCCCTCACCGAGCAGTTGAAGGCCGCGGGGCCGCGAATCTCGGCGCTGGTGGCGGCTACCCGGGACTACGCCAACCTGGACCGGGCGCCGGAGCAGGAGCTCTCCCTCACGGACGGCCTGGAGGCCACCCTGGCGGTGCTGCGGCCGAAGCTGCGGGGTGTGCGGGTCGTCCGCGACTACGGGCCGGACGTGCCCGCGGTCCGTGGGCGTCCGAGCGAGCTCAACCAGGTGTGGACCAACCTCGTCGACAACGCGGTGGACGCCATGGCGGGCGCGGGGACGCTGACCCTGCGCACCCGCCGGGAGGGCGGCTGCGTCGCGGTGGAGGTCGGCGACACCGGCCCCGGCATCCCCGCCGAGACCGTCCCGAGGATCTTCGAGCCCTTCTACACCACCAAGGACGTCGGGAAGGGCACGGGCCTCGGGCTGCACCTGTCCTACCGCATCGTCACCCGGCGCCACCACGGCTCGATCACCGTCCGCTCGGGGCCGGACGGCACCCGGATGGTGGTGCGCATCCCCGTCGAGGGCAGCCGGCAGCCGGCAGCGTGCCAGGAAGGACCATCATCGTGACGCACCCGGACCCCTCCGGCGCCCGCGCGGTCTTCGACCGGCAGCTCGACTGCCTGGGCAGGCGCGATCTCGACGGGTTGCTGGAGAACTACCACCCGAACGCGGTCCTGCTCCGATTCGACGGAGTCTTTTCCGGGCCGGATCGAATACGTGACGCATTCGCGTCATATTTCACGCTCGAACCCCGCCTTCTGGAATTGCGTTCCCTCGTGGAATTCGACGGGACGATCCTCTATCGGGCGGCCATGGAAATCGGTGGGCGAAGAAAGGAGACGGTGGGGGTCATGATGCTGAGGAACGGAATGATCTGGCGGCAGACCGCGGGGGTGCTCGA
Source organism: Kitasatospora sp. NPDC048722 (assembly GCF_040650235.1). Lineage (NCBI taxonomy): Bacteria > Bacillati > Actinomycetota > Actinomycetes > Kitasatosporales > Streptomycetaceae > Kitasatospora > Kitasatospora sp. NPDC048722. The sequence goes on along the minus strand of NZ_JBEZGX010000076.1, from coordinate 1,572 downwards.
TGGCTGAGCGCACCCCGCTGGAGATCTACCGGGAGTGGAACGACTGCCTGCTCGCGGGCGACATCGAGGGCGCCACCCGCCTGATCGACGCCGCGAACTGGCGGGAGAAGTGCCTGGGCCTGACCGGCTGGCTGACCGACTTCACCGAGGCGCTCGGCCACTACGAGAAGAACATGGTCAAGCCCTGGGCCGACCTGCGGATGTTCGAGGAGCAGGTGGTCGAGGGTGCGGACGCGGTCACCATCCGCTTCCGCGTCGAGGCCACTCACGTCGGACAGTTCCTGGAGTGGCCTGCGACCGGGCGGAAGGTCTCCTTCCAGGCCATCCGCATCGTCAACGTCAAGGGCGGCCTGGTGACCGGCCAGTGGGCCCAGCTGGACCTGTGGGGCATCCACCGGCAGCTGACGGCTTCCTGATCCACCCTCCTCGTCCGCCGGGCGCGGCGGCGCCCGGCGGACCGCCTCAGCGTGCGCCGACGCCCGCCGAAGTCCCCGCGTACCGGGCGAGGGCCAGCGCGGCACTCGTGGCGAGGGTGACGTAGGCGGGGGTCGGGCGCAGCGGGAGCACGACGTCACTCATCTCGACCTCGGCGCGCAAGAATCGCGTCAAGGCCTCCTCAAACGCTTGTCTCCCGCCCGCGGCCTGCTACACCGGAAGGCAGGAGGTGCGTGATGCCCCGGTTCGTTCGGCACGTTCATGGTCTTCGGCGCCTGATGGCGGGACCGCTTTCCCTGGTGGCTGCCGTGCTGATTCCGCTCGCGCTGAGCGCGGTGCTGTTGCCGGCGCGCGGACACCTGGCCAACACGAATGTCGCCCTGCTGCTGGTCGTGGCGGTGGTTGCGGTGGCCGCAGTGGGGCACCGGCTGGCAGGCGCGGTGGCCGCGCTGAGCGCCGCCGCCTGGTTCGACTTCTTCTTCACCCGCCCCTACGAGCGGTTCGGCATCAGCGACTCGTCCGACATCACGACGGCGGTCCTGCTGCTCGCGGTCGGCCTCGCGGTGTCCCAACTCGCGGCCCGGTCGCGGAGGTTCGAGGTCATCGCGGTCACCGACGCCGGGTACCTCGCGCGGATCCACGACGCGGCCGTCCTGGCCCGCTCGAAACCCGCCCCGGCCGTGGTGGACCACGTCCGGGCCCAGCTGGCCGACCTCCTAGGCCTGCGGGCCTGCCGGTACGAGGACGGCTCCCTCATCGGCCACCCGCCGCGCCTGGAGCACGACGGCTCGATCGTCGTCGGCCGCAAGCCGTGGCCGACCGAGGACCTGGGCATGCCCGCCGAGGACGTGGAACTGCGGGTGTTCGCCCACGGCAGGTACGTCGGCCGCTTCATGCTCACCCCCGGTCCCGGCGCTGTCCCCGATCGCCAGGCCCTCCTCGTCGCCGTCACCCTCGCCGACCAGGCCGGCGCGGCCCTGGAGACCGCTGCCAGCCACGTGACGGCGGCCTGAGTACGGGCCCGGCCGGTGAACGACGCGGTCCCGCCGGCTCCCACCTCAAGGCCCGCACGGCCTCCTGCGAGCTGCGCGGTGTCGGCCGCCTGGGCGACGTCGACTTCGAAGGCGCCTACCGCCA